>DATLNF010000077.1:0-47588 GCA_035536955.1 Mycobacteriales bacterium
CGAGGCACGGGGGCTCCAGGGGCTGGGGAGGGGTGTGCACTCACCCTCGGCCGGTTCCGGCCCGCTCCTGAATGGTCCGTTACTACCGGTAAGCGCTTTGTGGCTCTACGTATCTTCGGCCGTTCGGCATAACTCGCCTGCTACCGGGGCATCAGCGCTCCGCTACCAAATGACTACGCGCAGTGATCCGAACTGACTAGTCCCGGAGCAAAAACCCACGTTTAGAGAGGCAGCTCATGCACGCCCTGGCACAGCCGACGACGACCGGAGCGCCGCACCCGCGGCAGCTCGGCGTCGACGTGCTGCCCGGCGTGCCGCTGCCGGACTGGTGCGTGCCGCTCGACGCACCCGCCGCCGCCACCGCCGCACCTGAGCACCGCGTCGACGTGCGCCCGACCACCCGGCGCCGGGGCGCACCACGCCGCAACGGCCACCGCCCCGACTGGCAGCGCACCGTCGTCCTCATTCCCGCCCACAACGAGGAGGAGCAGATCGCCGCGGCGATCGAGTCCGTCCTCGCGCAGACCTACCGCCCCGCGCTCGTCGTCGTCGTCGCGGACAACTGCACCGACCGCACGATCGAGATCGCCCGCCAGTACCCCGTCGTGGTGATGGAGACGGTCGGCAACACCGCCCGCAAGGCCGGCGCGCTCAACCAGGCATGGCAGCGCTACGGCCAGGACGCGCGGTTCGTCGTGACGATGGACGCCGACACGATCCTTGACCCGCACTGCCTCGAGCGCATGCGCGACCAGATGCGCGCCGAGCACCGCATCGGCGGGATCTGCGGACGCCCGCTCAGCAAGGTCCCCCCGGCCGGGATGTCGACGTGGAACACGCTGCTGTGGCACCTGCTCGCGCTGGACTTCGCGGCGTACGACCAGACCCTCGTACGGCGCAAGTACACGACCGAGGTCCTCGGCGGGTTCGGCTCGCTCTTCCGGAACAGCGCGCTTCGGGACGTCGCCCGCGCGCACGGAACCCCGTGGGCGACCGACAGCATCGTCGAGGACTACCGGCTCTCGCTGCACCTGCGCGAGGCCGACTGGCAGATCCGCGTTGCCCCGCAGGCTCGCGCCTACACCGACACGCCGGTCACGCTGCGCGCGCTGTGGCAGCAGCGGCTCCGGTGGTCCGGCGGCACGTTCCAGGAGATGGTCCGCGCCGGATGGAAGCCGTGGACGCGCCGCAACTGGATCGCGTACGGCGGGGTGTTCTTCGGCGTCCTGCTCCGCGCCGCGGGCATCTTCGCCTGGGCGCTGATCCTGCTGCTCGACCTGCCCATCCAGCTCAACTGGTTCTGGGCGGTGCCGATCGCTCTTGCCGCGATCGACCGACTGGTCGTCGCCGCGCGCATGCGCCACTCCACGTGGCTGGACTACCTGCTCGCCGTACTCGTCTTCCCGATGGAGCTCCTCACTCTCGTGGGCCAGGCCTGGGCCGTGCGCTCAGCGTGGCTCGTGCTCAGGAACAAGCCCCTGCACTGGTGAAACATCCCTGTCCCCGTTCAGTCCCCAGCCCGGAGGTAACCCCCATGTACCACGCACCCACTGGCGTCATCGTCGCCGGCGCCACCATCACCCCGGTCGTCGGGGCCATCGCGAACGACGGGGTCACGCCGGTCGCTACGGACGCCGTCGCCGGTCCCGTCGCCGGTCCCGTCGCCGGTCCGCAGCTCGTCGATGCCGGGGACGCCGCAGTCGGCGGCGTCAGCACCGTCGTCGAGGACGCCGCGGTGCTCGGCGTCAAGATCACCCGCGGGGACAACCCGCTCGTGGACAACCCGATGGTCGAGACCGTCCAGGGCCTGGCCAACGGCTCGCTGCCGCTGACCGGCCTCAACGTGCTCTTCGCCGTGCTCACCGCGATCACCCTCGTCCTGATGGGCCTCACGCTCGTCCGGATCGGCCGGAACGTGGCCGCCGCGCGGGCGTGACCCGACCTGGCTGTCGCGAGGTGACGTACCTGTAGCGAATCGATCGGGCCGTCCGGGCGTTTCACATAGGACACCACATCCCCGGACGGAACGGACGTCGCATGCGCGTACGACACCTCGCGAGAGCCATCGTGGCCACGGCGCTCGCAGCCGGCGGCACGCTCGTCGCCGCCACCCCTGGTCAGGCGATCGTCGGCGGCTCCGCCGCTCCCGAGGGTGCCTACGCCTTCATGGCGTCCCTCCAGGACGGCTCCGGGTTCGCCTTCTGCGGCGGCAGCGTCATCAGCCCGACCTGGGTTCTGACGGCCGCCCACTGCGTGCCCGACGCGAACGCGAACGACCTCTACGTCGTCACCGGCCGCACCAACCTGTCCCAGACCGCCAAGGGGCAGAAGATCGCGGTCTCGGAGGTCTTCGTCCACCCGGACTACGCCAACAGCGCCCACGACGTGGCGCTGCTGCACCTCTCCGTCCCGACCACGTCACCGGCGATCCGGCTCGCCGGTGCGGCTGACGACGCGCTCGAGGCGCCCGGCCGCGAGGTCACCGTGACCGGCTGGGGCGACCAGACGCCGACGATGGGCATCAACTCGTCCAAGAGCCTGCGCACGGTCGACCTCAACGTCGTCTCGGACAACGAGTGCGGGCAGACCAACTTCGGCTTCGACGACCCGACGGGGGTCTGCGCCGCCGCGCTGCTGAAGGACTCCTGCCAGGGCGACTCCGGCGGGCCGCTGTTCGACAAGGCGACCGGCGTCCAGATCGGCGTCGTCAGCTACGGCCAGAGCTGCGCGCTGCCGAAGTTCCCCGGCGTCTACAGCGAGGTCAACAACCCGGCTATCCGCTCGTTCATCTCCAGTACGTCGGGCATCTAGCCAGCCGCTCACCACGACAGCAAAGAGCCCCCGGCGCGTCCTTCGCGCCGGGGGCTCTTCGTCTGTCCGCTCGAGGCTCAGCCAGGTCTGAACCGCGTACAGCCGCTCAGTGCGACCGATCCAGCGCCGGCCAGGATCAGCAAGGTCGCCAGCGCGACGAGTCCGACTGTCGGTGCGCCCGTGCGCGCAAGGTCCTGACGCGTGCCGAGCACGGCGCCGGCCGCCGGGTTGGCCGCAGCGGCGGTGAGCACCGGGCGCGGCCGGGTGATCCGGACCCCGAGCACCTCGGCCACGTCGTCATCGGCGCGGCCCTCATCAGTGATCTCGGCGGGCTCGTCGTCCGTGGCATCCACACCGGACGGTTCCTGAGCCGTCACCGTTGGCGGCGAGGCCACGCAGTCGGCTGCGTTGACCACCCCGTCGTGGTTCACGTCGGTCGTCATCGGCGCGGTCCCGCACACCACCGGCGGAAGGCCGCTGCCGCCGCCGACGAGCACGCAGTCAGCGGCGTTGACCACGCCGTCGCCGTTCACGTCGGTCGTCATCGGTGCGGTCCCGCACACCACCGGCGGAAGACCACCACCGCCGCCGCCGACGGGAGGAACCGACGGGGTCATGGTCGGCTCCGGGATCGGCGTGACCGAGGTAGATGCCGTCGGCTGCGCCGAAGGCAACAGGCTGGGCGAGACCGACACCGACGGGCTGGGCGAGACCGACACCGACGGGCTCACCGTGGGCGACGGTGTTGCGGACGGGGTCGGGGTGGGGGCACACCCGGTGTGGGCCGGGTCCTCCTGGCCGACGCCCTCGTTGCGGTCGCACTCGTAGCCGGCGTTGTGGTCGTCGCCACCCGTCGCCTGGCCTGGGGGGTACTTGTCGTCGGCGTTGCCGACGCCGCCCGCGATGGGCTGGCCGACGGCCGCGCCGTTCTCGCTGCCGTTGCCCGGCTCGTGGGGCGGCTCGCAGGTGTTCTGGTACGGGTTCGTCGGCCCGCTCTGGTTCGCCCCGTGGCCCGTGTCGGAGTGGTGCGAGCCGTCACAAACGTCGTTGGGGTTGGCGGTGTCCGCCGGGTTGACGAGGACGGGCGTAGTGCCGTCGACGGCGTGCGCGGCGCCGGGGGTGAGGAGCACACCGCAGAGCGCAGGCAGCAGGGCGGTGCCGAGCAGCGTGAGCGTCGCACGCCCACGGAGGGAGGAAGTCATCACGCGTCCGATCGTTGGTCCGGGTCAAGGGAGGGACTTCGGGCGCGCCGCTGGGGCGCAGCCGAACGGGATCCACCGCAGCGCTACGGGTCGTGGTCCTCGTCACGGCAGGCCGGCGCGACGACGAAGCGTCTCGAGCCGGTGCGGATCAGGCGCATCGTCACCCCATGAGGGTCGATGCGGCTGCTGGGGCCGCGAAGGTACGTGATGCCCTGACGACACGAAGCGGATCAGGGGACGTGTGTCGGGCTTGCGGTTGTACCCGGGCGGTCTCGGGCAAAACCGTGACGGACACCGAGAGTCAAGAAATGTCGCGCACGGTGACGTCGCGTGCCCGACTGAGGCGGATTCAGGTCGCGCGGAGGAACTCCGCGATCGCCGGTACGACGATGTCGGCAGCCTCCTCGAGCGGCCAGTGCCCGACACCGGGCAGGCTCAGCAGGGACGCGGCGGCGCCGAGGTCGCGCACCACCGCCTCGCCGTCCGAGAGGCCGGTCGACGGGTCGGCCGCCCCCCACACGACGAGCGAGCGCTCCACCTTGACGCGCGGCGGACCCGACGGACGGGGTGCCTGCTGCAGCAGCGCACCCACGGCAGCGTGGATCCGCGGCCTCGCCGCGGCGCGGTAGTAGCCGAGCATCGCCTCGACCCGCGCCGGCGGCAGGTAGCTCGCGACGTAGTGCTCGCGGACGTCGTCCGGCAGCGGCGTCTCGGCCTTCCACGCGTAGCCGAACATCGCCTCGACGAGGCGCCGGCCGCCCAGCCGGAACGCCACCTCGGGGAGCGTCGGCAGGGCGAACAGCGGCACGTGGAAGGCGCGGGCGAGATTGAGCTGGCGGTAGGGGCCGGAGATGTCGACGACCCGGCGCACCAGGTCCGGCCGCGCCCCGGCGAGCGCCAGTGCGATCGAGCCGCCCCAGTCGTGGCCGACGACGTCGACCGGACCGTCCACCTCGTGCAGCACCAGCGCGGCCAGCTCGGCCGCGACCGTCGGCAGGTCGTACGGCTCCCGGGTCTCCGACAGCCCGAGCCCCTTGAGGTCCGGCGCGATCACGACCCGGTCCTTGGCCAGCTCCGGCATCAGCTCACGCCAGCAGGCGGCGGTCTCGGGTACGCCGTGCAGCAGCAGCGTTGGCGTCGTACGTCGCTTGCGCGAG
Source organism: Mycobacteriales bacterium (assembly GCA_035536955.1). Taxonomy (GTDB): domain Bacteria; phylum Actinomycetota; class Actinomycetes; order BP-191; family BP-191; genus DATLNF01. The sequence goes on from DATLNF010000077.1 coordinate 5,171, forward strand.
GGAGCCGCCCGATGCACGTGGAACCGAACCCCTTCGACCGCGACGTAGCGCGAGTCGGCCCCGGCGATGCGCGGGCGGCCCTCGGGCCAGGTCGGTGGGCTCGTCACGCGTAGAACACCTTCTCCACCACGGCCCGGGCGCGCCGCGTCGCCCGCCGGTAGCTGTCGAGGAACTCGGCACGGCTCCCGGCAGGGTAGCCGACTGCCCGCGCGACACCGGCCAGCGTCCGGGCGTCGTCGGGCAGCACGTCGTGCTGGCGGCCCCGCACGAGGGTGAGCGCGTTGCGGGCCGCGGACGCCGCCCGCCACGCGTCGGCGAGGACGGTCACGTCGTCCGGGTCGAGCAGGTCGGCCGCCGCCGCGGCGTCGAGCGCGGCGAGTGTCGAGACGATCCGCAGTCCGGGTACGGCGGCCGCGTGCTGCAGCTGGATGAGCTGGGCCGTCCACTCGACGTCGGCGAGCGCTCCGGGCCCGAGCTTCGTGTGGCGGTAGCGGTCGACGGCGCGCGGCATCCGCTCGGCCTCGACCCGCGCCTTGATACGACGTACCTCGCGCACCTTCGCGTCATCGAACTCGGCCGGCCAGCGGATCGGCGCGATCAGCTCCATGAACCGGCGGCCGAGGTCGGCGTCGCCGGCGACGACGCGGGCGCGCAGCAGCGCCTGCGCCTCCCAGACCGCAGCGCGCCGCTCGTAGTAGCGCGCGTAGCCGGACAGGCTCAGGGTGAGCGGACCCTGGCGACCTTCCGGCCGAAGGTCGGCGTCCACCACCAGCGGCGGGTCGGGCGCGGGCACCGCAAGCAACCGGCGGAGCTCTTCCGCGACGAGGCGGGCCGTCGCGGCGGCGGCGGCGTCGTCAGCCCCGTCGAGCGGCTCGTGCACGAACAGCACATCGGCGTCGGAGCCGTAGCCCTGCTCCCGTCCACCCAGCCGACCCATGCCGACGACCGTCAGCACGCAGTCCAGCGGCGAGCCCCGGCTCGCCGCGACCTCGGCCTCCGCCACCTGGAGCGGGGCGGCCACCGTCGCGTCCGCCACGTCGGAGAGCGCCTCCCCGACGCCGACGACGTCGAGCGTGCCGAGCAGGTCGGCGCAGGCGATGCGCAGCAGCTCGTGCCGGCGCAGGCCGCGTACGGCGGCGGCCGCCGCCTCGGCGCCGTGCCGGCGCACGACCGAGCCGAACTCCTCGTCCAGAGCGGCCGGCGTACGCGGCGACAGCTCGACGTCACGGGAGACGATGGCGACCGCCTCGGGCGCCCGCCCGAGGAGGTCGGCGACGAAGCGGCTCGACGCGAGCAGCCCGGCGATGCGCTCCGCGACCACGTCGGAGTCACGCAGCATCGCAAGGAACCACGGCGAGCCGCCGAGGTGCTCGGCGACCGTTCGGAAGGCGAGCAGTCCCGCGTCCGGGTCGTGCGCCGCCGCGAACCACGGCAGCATCACCGGCAGCATCGTGCGCAGCACCTTCGCGCGCCGCGACAGCCCGGCGGTCATCACCTCCAGGTTGCGCAGCGCGCCGGCCGGGTCGGCGAAGCCGAGCGCCTCGAGCCGCTCGCGGGCGGCCTCCGGCGCGAGCCGCAGGGCGTCGGCGGGCAGCAGCGCCACCGTGGACAGGAGCGGCTGGTAGAAGAGCTTCTCGTGCAGCCGGCGCACCTGGACGCTGTGCCGGGTCCGTTCCGCCAGGAGCGCCTCCGGAGCCGTGCCGCCCGGCCCGTCGCGGAACCCCATGCTGCGCGCCACCCAGCGCAGCGCGGCCGGCTCGGTCGGCAGGGTGTGGGTGCGGCGGAGCCGCTGCAGCTGGAGCCGGTGCTCGACGGCCCGCAGGAACCGGTACGCATCAGCGAGCCGCTCCGCCTCGGCCGCGCCGACGTACCCCCCGGCGGACAGCCGGTCGAGCCCTTCCAGGGTGCTCCGCACCCGCAGCGACTCGTCGGCGCGGCCATGCACGAGCTGCAGCAGCTGGACGCTGAACTCCACGTCGCGCAGGCCGCCCGGCGCCAGCTTGAGCTGCCGGTCCCCCTCGGCCGCGGGCACGCTGCTCTCCACCCGGCGCTTCATCGCCTGCACGTCGGCGACGAGGTCCGGCCGCGGCGCCTGCGACCACACCATCGGCGCGATCACCCGCAGGTAGTCCTGGCCCAGCTCGACGTCGCCGGCGACCGGCCGCGCCTTGAGGAGTGCCTGGAACTCCCAGTTCTTGGCCCAGCGCTCGTAGTAGGCCGCATGGCTGGCGAGCGTCCGCACGAGCGGGCCGGACCGGCCCTCCGGCCGCAGCCCGGCGTCGACCGGCCAGATCGTCCCCTCCCGCGTGGCGGTCGAGCAGGCGCGGATCAGGGCCTCGGCGACACGGGTCGCGGTGCGCAGCGCTGCGCCCTCGTCCCCGCCGGGCATCGCCTCGGCGACGAACCCGACGTCGCCGTCGCTGCCGTAGTTCAGCTCGCGGCCGCCGCACTTGCCCATGCCGATGACCGCGATCCGGCAAGGCTCCGCCGCCGGCTCGACGGTCGCGTAGGCGACTGCCAGCGCTGCCTCCAGCGTCGCCGCCGCCAGGTCGGCGAGCTCGCCTGCGACGTCCTCGAGCGCGACGTCTTCGACGACGTCCCGCGCGGCGAGGCGCACCAGCGCCGCCCGGTACGCCGAACGGAGCGCGTCGAGCGACGCCGCTTCGGCCCCGGCCGCCCGCACCTCAGGCGTCCCCCAGCGCAGCGGCTGGGTCACGTCGACGCCCACGGCGCGCAGCAGCTGCTCACGCAGACCCAGGGCCGACGGCCGGGACGCCCCGATCCGGTCGTCGGCCAGCGCCGACCACTCGAGCGGGTGCCGTACCAGGTGGTCGCCGAGGACGCTCGACGTACCCAGGACGCCGAGCAGCCGAGAGCGCAGGCCGTACGACGACCGCAACGCGGCCAGCAGCACCGCCGGCTTGGGCACCGCCGCCACGAGCCGGGCCAGCGCGCCCAGCGCGAGGTCGGGGTTGGCGACCTGCGTGAGCGCGGCGACGACCGCCCCGGCCCCCGCGTCGGTCGGCCCGTCCACCCCCCACAGCCGCAGCCCGTCCGGACCGAGGAGCGCGGTCGCGGTACGGGGATCGGCGAAGCCGAGACGCGCCAGCCGGAGATCGGCTGCAGGCGGGCTCGGCACATCGCCGACCCTACTGACGGCTCCGCGTGAGACCTCGAACCGGCCGGCCCCCGCTGTCCATGATCATGAGCGAGTACGCGCGATAGAGCGCTCGAGGTCTCTCGTCGACGGGCGTCGAGCACCCGTGGGGCGTGACCTGCCTAGCGGTCGACGCGGACCGTCGCGACGCGCGAGCGACGGGCCAGGACGACGGCGCCGCAGCCGGCCGCCATCAGCCCCCCGCAGGCGAAGACCGCTGCGGCCGCCGTGAGCGGGTCCGAGCGCTCGTGGAGGGGCAGCGAGCTCATCGCGTACTCCTCGCGCTCCTTCACGTCGACGCCGACGGTCGCGATCTGGATCTGCTCCTGCTCCTCGTACGCCGTACCGGTGTTCGCCTGCGCCTGGATCTGACCCTGGACCTGGGTGGCGGGATTGATCTGCGGAGCCGGCGCGGGCACCGGCGCGGGCGCCGGCGGCGGGTTGGCCGGGGCGGCCTGCTGCTGCGGCGGGGCGGGAGCCGGGACGACGGCGATCGCGCCGGCCGGGGGCAGTCCGCAGGTCACCAGCGCGGCCGCCTCGGCGATCGACGCCTCGCGCAGGGCCGCGCCGAAGCGCAGCTCGTAGGCACCCGGCTCCACGCCGGCACAGCTGACCATCGCCTTGAACGTGATGGTGTTGTCGGCCTTCACGTTGATCGGGAGCACCCGGACAGGCGCCATGCTGCGCAGCACCGGGGAGCTGCCCCGGCTGAAGAACCGCAGGTCCTGAACGTCGGTGACGCCGTTGAGGATCTGGACGAGCGTCCGCGCCAGGTTGCCGGATCCGGAGCAGGAGAGCCCCTCTCCCGCCTTGATGTCGGCGCGGCCGTCACCGGAGCAGTCGACGCCGCCGGGGCCGGCGACGGCGCCCGTCGCTCGGGCCATGTCCTGCATGTCGCGCCGAGCGATCGGCAGCACGTGCAGGCCGACGTGCTTGATGTTGCGCTCGCGCAGCGCCGCGGCGGTCTTGTCGAAGCTCGGCGAGCCAGGGAGGTTGCGGTCCCACTCCTCGTTGCCCGCGTGGAGCAGCACGCGCAGGGAGTCGCGCCGGAAGTTGGCCTGCCGGTTGGGCGGGATCCGGCAGCCGGGCAGCGACGGGTCGATGTCGCAGATGCTCAGCGCCGCGAAGTCGATCTCCGACCGGCCCTCCCCCGTGGCGCTCTGGTAGAGCGCGTCGAGGATCGGCTCCTGGTTGCCCTGCGTCTTCTTCGGGTCGAGGGAGGCCAGCGCGGTGAAGAACTGGCTGTTGAGCGGACCCACGTCGACAAGCCGGTCGTAGAGCGGCGGGCTGGTCAGCGACTTGTAGTAGCCGAGGCCGGCCCAGACGTCCACGGAGCCGGCCCGCAGCGAGTTGACCGCCAGGGCGAGGTTCTCGCGGAGGTCGTCGATGAAGGCGGTCATCGAGGCCGAGTTGTCGAGCACGATGTAGACGTCGAGTGGGGTCGGCCGGCGCGGGACCTGCAGGGTGTAGGTGATCTCGCGCGACTGCCCGATCTCGAGTGACACCGACTGGCTGCGCGGCAGCATCGACGGCGGACGGACCTTGCCCAGCCCGTCGATGTCGTCCGGAACCGCTATCGGCGGGTCGCCGAGGTTGGGCTTCTGCTGGTCGGCCGTGCTGCGGTAGAGCTTGTCGGGCGACAACCCGAAGCGGATCGCGCGGATCCGGTCGATCTGCACCCGGAACGGGGCCAGGTTGGGCTGCGGTGTGACGGCGGTCCAGCGCCCGTTGGACAGCGCGTAGACGTCGCTCGACCCGTCGCGGACCGTCGTGCCGACGACGACGTCGTTCACGCGGGCCCCGTGTGCGGCGGACTCGGCGACGAAGGGGACGGTGGAGACGGTGTACGTGCCGCCGCCGTTGTCCGAGCGCACCGCGCTGGGGCCGCCCGGGCCGGTCGAGCTGAAGGCGAGGACCCGCTGCTGGAAGACGTCGAGAGTGGTGAACCGGTAGTTGCCCGACTGCTGCTGGGCGCGGGTCAGCCCGCGGTCGGTGAACGTCGTCGCGCGGTCAGTCGAGCTGAGCAGCACCCCGTCGGCGATGACCCACACGCGGTCGGCGTTGAGGTTGCTGATCGCGACGTCGTCGATGACGGCCGCGCCGTCGAGCTCGTTCCCACTGGACGCGCGCTCCCACGTGCGGCCGCCGTCGCCGCTGCGGTAGAGCGCGCCGACCGGCCCGCTCTGGGTGGGCGTCCCGCCGACCGGAGGCACCGGACCGACGGGCGTCTCGCTCAGCCCCGGTACGGCGCGCAGCGCGAGCAGCACGAAGTTGGGGTCGCTCGGCGCGATCCGCAGGTCGTTCGGGCGGCCGACGGGCGGGAGCCCGGCGTCGCCGAGCTCGAAGGTGTCGACGTCCCCGGACTCGCTGCGGATGACGTGCGGCCGCCCCGCGCCCTCCTGCACCTCGACGGCGGTGATCAGCACCCGGCGCTTGGCTCCGCGCTCCGGGAGGGTGATCGAGGTGATCGTCGTCGTCACCGACGACAGGGCGACGTCCCCGTTGCCGTTGGGCGCGAGCTCGAGGACGGGGTCGAAGGAGCAGCCGGCGTCGGACGAGCGCTTCACGACCTTGCCGTTGGTGACGTAGATGATGTCCGGGTTGGTCGGCTGCACGGCGTACGCCGTCATCGTCTGCGGCCCGACGTCGAACGCGGGCTTGAGGATGGCCTCCCACCGGTTGTTGACCGGAGCGATGCGGTTGGCCACCGAGCACCGGCGGGCCGTCTGAGCCTGTGACGCGACCACCGGGACCGCCAGCACCGTGGCGAGCGCGGTCAGCAGCACGGCCCGCGCTCGGGTCAGGCGGGGGCGCGGCAGAGTGGCTGTCACCGGTCGGTCATCCTCCGTAGCAGTACACCCCGCCGTCGAAGAGTACGTCTTCGACGGCGGGGCGGGGCGGTCCTTCGACCATTACCAAGTCTTGCCCTACCTGCGACCGGCCTTAACCGCGGTGCGACGGGTACGAGACGGCCGGCCCGAACGCCCGTTGGGGCTGATCCGCTCGCGGGACATCTCGCGCTCGATCGGTGCGAGCACCTCCTGGAGCTCGTCGCCCTCCAGCGTCTCCTGCTCCTCGAGGCGCGCGGCGAGGCCGTCCAGCGTGGCGCGGTGCCGCGACAGCAGCTCCATCGCCTCCTCCTGCGCTTCGGAGACGAAGCGGCGGATCTCGGCGTCGAGGACGGCGCGCGTCTCGGCCGAGATGTCCGCGAGGGGGATGTCGTTGCCCAGGAAAGCCTCGCTCGCCTTGCCCAGCAGACGCACCGGCCCGAGCTCGGGGCTCATGCCGTAACGCGCCACCATGTCCCGCGCGAGGTCGGTCGCCTGCTCCAGGTCCTGCTCGCCCCCGGTCGACATCTCGCCGAAGACGAGGTTCTCGGCGGCGATGCCGCCGAGCAGGGTGACGAGCTGGCCGCGCAGCGCGGTCTGGGACAGCAGGCTCGTGTCGGCGTCGCTCTGCAGCGTGGTCGTCGCGATCTGCTTGCCACGGCTGAGGATCGACACCCGCTCGACGTCGGCGACCCGACCGGCCGCCGCAGCCACCACGACGTGACCGCTCTCGTGGATCGCGGCGCGCTGCCGCTCCTCCGTCGTCATGAGGCGGCCACGACGCTTCGGTCCGGTGAGCACGCGGAGGATGGCCTCCTCGAGCTCGGCCGGCTCGACCAGCGCCTTGCCCTGGCGGATCGCCAGCAGCGCAGCCTCGTTGACGACGTTCGCCAGGTCGGCGCCGGTGAACCCGGGCGTCCGCTCGGCGAGGAACGCGAAGTCGACGGAGGGCGCCATCGGCTTGCCCTTGGCGTGGATCCGCAGGATGCGCTCGCGACCCTCCTGCTCAGGGCGCTCGATCGTGATGTGGCGGTCGAACCGCCCCGGACGCATGAGCGCCGGGTCGAGGATGTCGGGCCGGTTGGTGGCCCCGATCACGACGATGCCGGCCGAGACCTCGAAGCCGTCCATCTCGACGAGGAGCTGGTTGAGCGTCTGCTCACGCTCGTCGGAGCCGCCGCCGCCACCGCCGGTGCCGCGCTTGCGGCCGGCCGCGTCGAGCTCGTCGATGAAGACGATGGCCGGCGCGGCCGCGCGGACCCGCTCGAACAGGTCACGCACCCGCGCGGCGCCGACGCCGACGAGCGCCTCGACGAACTGCGCTCCGGCGACGGAGAAGAAGGGCACTCCGGCCTCACCCGCGACGGCCTTCGCGAGCAGCGTCTTGCCGGTCCCGGGCGGGCCGAACAGCAGGACGCCCTTCGGCGGGGCCGCACCGAGCGCCTCGTACTTGGCGGGGTCGGTGAGGTAGTCGCGGACCTCCCGCAGCTCGGTGACGGCCTCGTCCGCGCCGCCGACGTCGTCGAACGTGACGTAGCTGGCGCCCTTCTTGGCCTTGCCCTTGCCGATGGAGCCGAAGTTGATGACATCGCCGATCGCCGACGAGCCGCCCTTGCCGAGCGTGAACAGCATCGCGAACAGGTTCGCCAGGATCATGAGCGGGAGGAGGAAGGTCGTGACCAGGCGCACCTTCTGCTTGTTGCCCTGCTCGTCGACGGCGACCTCGACCGTGCTCGCCCGCAGCGCCTGCTCCAGACCCTGGGTCAGCGACCCGCTGCCCGAGACGGTCACGTAGTACAGGCCGGACGCGTCCGGATCCCGGACGGGTGACTCCGCCGGGATGCGGTTGGTCAGCGGCACCTGCGGCGCCGTGGGGCTGGCCGAGGCGCTCGCCGATGCGGCCGGGCGTGCGGTTGCGGCCGCGGTCGGCCGGGCCGCGGGGCTCGGCGACGGCGCGGGAGCGGCGGTCGGCGACGGCTGCGCGATCGGCGCGATCCGCTCGGTCGCCTCCTCCTGGGAGACGTAGCGCCCGACGAAGAGGTCGTCCTCGTCGAGCAGCGTCGCCGACTCGATCCGACCCTGGTCGGCGAGCAGCCGAACCTCGCCGAGGGTCAGCCGCTGGCCGTCCGGGTCGGCCCCGAGGTAGCGCAGCGCCGAGAAGAAGCCGGCGAACAGCGCGATCAGGGTGAGGAACAGGAAGATTGTCAGCCGTGAGTTCGAGGTGCGCTTCTTGATGGCCCGCTGCCGGCGGCGCTCCCGCAGGTAGGCACGGGTGTTGCGGTCGAGGTCGTGCAGCTTCCGGGCGAAGCCGGACGACTCGGCGACGGGGGTAGCGCCCGCACCGTCCTTGGCCTGGGCCATCGTTCTCCTTGGTTCGTGGCAAACGTCAGGGGCGCCGCGGGTCCACGGAGGCAAGGCGGACCGTGCGCGCTGGAGCAGCGGCGTACCCGTGGAGAGCCCGACGGGCCGCAGTGGGTTCGCCCCGGCTTGAGCGCGCGGAGCGGGCCCATGGTCGCACGGATGGTGGCGATCAGGTAAGGGTGGTCACGCTGGGTCGCCAGCGAGCGCGGCGAAGCGCTCGGCCACCGGGCGCCACGTGCGCTCGAGGGCTGCGCTGAGCTCCCCCGCCTCCGCCGCGGCCGCCTGCGCGTCGATGCCGATGTGGGCGAGGCGCTCGCGATCGGCCTCTGCCCACGACGCCACCATGGGCCCCGTCGTCTCGACGTGGAACTGCAGGCCCCACGCCGCGGCCCCCACGCGGAACGCCTGGTTCGGGTACTTCGACGACGTGGCGAGGCGCACCGCATGGGGCGGCAGCATGGAGACGCAGTCCCAGTGCCACTGCACGACGTCCACGGACTGCTCCGCACCGTGGAACAGGGGGTCGTCGAGCGCGTTGGCGGTGAGCGCCACCCGGGCGACGCCGACCTCGGGGCCGCTGGCGCCGACCTCGACCCGACCGCCGGTCGCGGCCGCGAGCAGCTGCGCCCCGAGGCAGACGCCGAGCAGAGGTCGCCCCGACGCCGCCGTACGGCGGATCAGCTCCATCTCGTCGCGCAGCCACGGCAGTCGGCCGACGTCCTCGATGCCCATCGCACCGCCCATCACGACGAGGGCGGAGCAGTCGTCGGGGAGGTCGAGCGGCACGGGGTCGCCTTCATGCAGCCGCCGCTCGGAGAGCTCGAGGCCGGCAGCCGGGAGCCACTCGCCGAGCGAGCCCACCCCCTCCTGCGCGAGGTGGACGAGCACCAGAGCCCGGTTGACGGTCATCAGAGCAGCGGGAGGTACCGCTGGAGCTCGAACGGGGTCACCTGGCGACGGTAGTCCTCCCACTCCGACTTCTTGTTGCGGAGGAAGTAGTCGAAGACGTGCTCGCCGAGGGTCTCCGCGACCAGCTCGGAGCTCTCCATCACGCGGATCGCGTCGGACAGGCTGGTGGGCAGCCGTTCGTAGCCCATGGCCCGGCGCTCGGTCTCCGACAACGCCCAGATGTCGTCCTCGGCGCCGGGCGGGAGCTCGTACCCCTCCTCGATGCCCTTGAGACCGGCAGCGAGGATGAGCGCGAACGCGAGGTAGGGGTTGGTCGCGGAGTCCGGCGACCGGAACTCGACCCGGGTCGAGTTCCCCTTCTGCGGCTTGTACATGGGCACCCGGACGAGGGCGGAGCGGTTGTTGTGCCCCCAGGTGACGTGGACCGGGGCCTCGCCGCCCGCGATGAGCCGCTTGTAGGAGTTGACCCACTGGTTGCACACAGCGGTGATCTCGCCGGCGTGCCGCAGGAGCCCAGCGATGAACGCCTTGCCGACCTTGGACAGGTAGTAGGAGTCGCCCGGGTCGTGGAACGCGTTGCGGTCCCCCTCGAACAGGCTGAGGTGCGTGTGCATCCCCGAGCCGGCGTGCTCGCTGATCGGCTTCGGCATGAAAGAGGCGTAGACGCCGTTGGTGAGCGCGACCTCCTTGATGACCAGCCGGAACGTCATGATGTTGTCCGCCGTCGTCAGCGCGTCGGCGTACCGCAGGTCGATCTCGTGCTGGCCCGGCGCCACCTCGTGGTGGCTGAACTCCACCGAGATGCCCATGCGCTCGAGCATGGTGATCGCCTGCCGCCGGAAGTCGTGCCCCGCCTCGTGCGGCGTGAGGTCGAAGTACCCGGCGTGGTCGACGGGCACCGGGGCCGATGAGTCCTTGAAGAGGAAGAACTCGATCTCGGGGTGCGTGTAGAAGGTGAAGCCCTTGTCGGCGGCCTTGTTGAGGGCGCGACGGAGCACCCAGCGCGGGTCGGCCTCGCTCGGGGTGCCGTCGGGCATCACGATGTCGCAGAACATGCGCGCGACGGCCTGCGCGTCGCCGCCCTCGCCACGGGTCGGCAGGATCTGGAAGGTCGACGGGTCGGGACGCGCGAGCATGTCGCTCTCGTGGACCCGCGCGAAGCCCTGGATCGCGCTGCCGTCGAAGCCGATGCCCTCGGTGAACGCGCCCTCGAGCTCGGCCGGCGCGATCGCGACCGACTTGAGGAACCCGAGCACGTCGGTGAACCAGAGCCGGACGAACCGGATGTCGCGCTCCTCAATGGTCCGGAGCACGAACTCCTGCTGCTTCTCCATGGCCGGCGAGCCTAGTGCTCGGTTGTTTCCGCGCTGTTTCGCCGCCGGGTTACTCGCACTGTGAACGCGACGCTGATGCGGGACGAGCGGTCGGAACGCCTAGAGCGGCTGGTCCTTCTCGGGGGCGCCGACGTCCTTGCCCCCGGGCGCCAGATACAGGCCGAGGAACGTGTCGAGGACGGCGTCGTCGTACTTCGTGCAGACCTGGAGCCGCCGCCACGCCGTGTACGCGACCGCCGACGTACCGGGCAGCGACGAGTTGGGGACGAGCAGCACCTTGGCGTCGTCGAGGTCGCGGACGCGCTCGGTCAGCTCGGTCAGCTGCGCCTCCGGCAGCCCCTGGTGGTGGATCACCACGCCGCCGTGCTCGAGGTTGTGGATCAACCGCTCGTTGGGTACGGCGGCCTCGCTGACACCGGTCCCGGCCGTCGAGGTGAAGTGCGGACCGGATGCCGGCGGGTTGGACGTGTACCCGCTGCCGGACTCGTTCGGCGCGATGTGCTTGCGTCCCGCGAGCGGCGGCTTCTCGATGTCGCTGCAGCCTGCGGCCCGAGCAGCGCCCGACGACGCCGCCACGAGCCGGTCGATCGCCCGGCGCTTGCCGATCACCCGCGCGCCGATGACACCGGCCACGATCGCGACGACGAGGAGGACCGCGCCCAGCCGCAGCCAGTGCCGGCGGCGGCCGCGGGCGGCGGCCCGGCGCTGCGCGGCCTCGCGCTCGGCGACCCGACGGGCCCGCTCCGCCGCGCGCGCCGCCTGCTCCTCCGGCTTCGGCTTGTTGCTCGGCTTCGCGGCACCCGGTGCCGGTGCGGTGGGCCCCTTGCGCGGGCGCTTCTTCGACTTCGCCATCGCTCTGCTTCTTCTCCACACCTACGAGGTCAGCTGGCGTGAGCACGGTACGCGACGGGTGGCGTTCCGCCGGGCGGCGGCTCGGACGTGCTGCGGCATAGGGTTGATCTCGTGGCTTCGTTGCGCGTCGCGCTCGCCCAGGTCGACCCCACGGTCGGCGACATCGCGGGCAACCTCGCGCTCGTGCAGGGTGCCGTCGCACGGGCCGCTGAGGCGCGTGCGGACGTCGTCGTGCTGCCGGAGATGGTGCTGACCGGATACCCGATCGAGGACCTGGTGTTCCGCCAGGGCATCCTCGACGACAACCTGGCCGCTCTCGACGAGGTCGCGACGAGCTCCGGCGACATGGCGGTCGTCCTCGGCTACCTCGACCGGGACGACGACGGCCCGCGCAACGCGGCCGCCTTCTGCGTCGACGGCGCCGTCACGGCGCGCTATTTCAAGCACCACCTGCCGAACTACGGCGTGTTCGACGAGGCGCGCTACTTCGCGCGCGGCACCGAGTTCACCGTCGTCCCCTTCCGCGAGCACCGCATCGCGCTGACCATCTGCGAGGACCTCTGGCAGGACGGCGGTCCGTTCGCCGCCGCGCGGGAGTCGCGCGCGGACCTCGTGCTCTGCCTCAACGGCTCGCCGTACGAGCGCTGCAAGGACGACGCCCGGCTCGCCCTGGTGCGACGCCGCGCCGCGGAGGCGACCGCGCCGGTCGGGTACGTGAACATGGTCGGCGGCCAGGACGAGCTGGTCTTCGACGGCGACTCGATGGTGGTCGCCGCTGACGGCGAGCTGCTCGCCCGGGCGCCGCAGTTCGCCGAGCACCTCCTCGTGCACGACTTCGCCGGCCCGGCGCAGCCGATCGCCCCGCGCCTCGACGACTGCGCCGAGCTGTGGGGCGCGCTGGTCACCGGCACCCGCGACTACGTCCGCAAGAACGGCTTCACGTCGGCGGTCCTCGGGCTCTCCGGGGGCATCGACTCCGCGGTCACCGCGACGATCGCCGTGGACGCGCTCGGTGCGGAAGCGGTGCACGCGATCGCCATGCCGTCGGCGTACTCCTCGCAGGGATCGCTCGACGACGCCGAGGACCTCGCGCGCCGCCAGGGCATCCCCTACCTCGTCGTGCCGATCGAGCCCGCGGTGAAGGCGTACCAGGAGATGCTCGCCGACACCGGCGGGCTGCACGGGCTGGCGCAGGAGAACCTGCAGGCGCGCGTCCGCGGCACGCTGCTGATGGCGCTGTCCAACGAGCACGGACACCTCGTGCTGACGACGGGCAACAAGAGCGAGCTCGCGACCGGGTTCTCCACGCTCTACGGCGACTCCGCCGGCGGCTGGGCGGTCATCAAGGACGTGCCGAAGACGAAGGTGTGGGAGCTGGCTCGCTGGCGCAACGCCGAGGCGGCGCGGCGCGGCGAGACGGCGCCGATCCCCGAGGCGTCCATCACGAAGCCGCCGTCCGCCGAGCTCGCGCCCGGTCAGGTGGACGAGGACCGGCTGCCGCCGTACGACGTCCTCGACGCGATCCTGGAGGCGTACGTCGAGAACGACCGCGACCGCGACGACATCGTCGCGAGCGGCTTCGACGCCGCCACCGTCGACCGCGTGATCCGGCTCGTGGACCTGGCCGAGTACAAGCGGCGGCAGAACCCGCCGGGACCGAAGCTGTCGAGCAAGTCGTTCGGCCGGGACCGCCGGCTGCCGATCACCAACGCCTACCGGCCGGCGCGATGACGGCGCGCGCGATGTCGCCCGCCGTCGTCACGGTCTGGTCCGACATCAGCTGCCCCTGGGCCTGCCTCGCGGTGCATCGACTCTGGACCGCGCGCGAGCGGCTCGGGCTCGTCGACCAGGTCACGTTCGACCACCGCGTGTTCGCGCTCGAGGTCGTCAACGAGAAGCCGACGCCGCGGCTGGTCAACGACGCTGAGATCCCGGTCATCGGCGGACTCGCTCCGGATGCCGGCTGGCAGGTGTGGTCCGCGGACGCGTGGACGTTCCCGGTCACCGTCCTGCCGGCGATGGAGGCGGTGCAGGCGGCGAAGGCGGAGAGCCTCGAGGCCAGCGCGCGGCTGGATCGGGCGCTGCGCAACGCGCTGTTCGGCGAGAGCAGGTGCATATCCCTGCGCCACGTCATCGTCGACGTTGCCAAGCAGTGCGGCGTCGACTCCACCGCGATCGCGGCCGCGCTGGACGAGGGCACCAGCCGCGGCGCCGTCATGGCGCAGCACCGCGAAGCGATCGACGGGCCGGTCAGGGGCAGCCCGCACCTGTTCCTGCCCGACGGGACCGACGTGCACAACCCCGGCATCACGATGCACTGGGCCGGTCCGAAGCGCGGCGGCTTCCCGGTTGTCGACCACGACGACCCCACGGTGTACGACGACCTGCTCCAGCGCGCGGCGAACTGAGCGGAGCGTTCTGTGTCCGCCACAGCGGTGCGGCGTGCGACGATGAGAGCGCACGGGGACCCCGCTCAGGGGCCTCGATGACCACGAGGGCGGCTGCCATGGCCGAGACCATCCCCACCCTGTACGGCGCACCGACCGGACGCCGCGTCACCGTCGTCGACCTCCAGGCGGCGAAGGCGCGCGGCGAGAAGTGGCCGATGCTCACGTCGTACGACATGTACACCGCGGCCATCTTCGAGCAGGCCGGCGTCCCGGTGCTGCTCGTCGGCGACTCCGCCGCGAACAACGTCCTCGGCTACGACAACACGGTCGGCGTCACCGTCGACGAGCTGCTGCCGCTGGTGCGCGCCGTGGTCCGCTCGACGACCCGCGCGCTCGTCGTCGCCGACCTGCCGTTCGGCAGCTACCAGGAGAGCCCTGCGCAGGCGTTCGCCACCTCCGCGCGGTTCCTCAAGGAAGGCGGCGCCCACGCCGTCAAGCTCGAAGGCGGCCGGCGAGTGCTCCCGCACGTCGAGCTGCTCGTCGAGTCCGGCGTGCCGGTGATGGCGCACCTCGGGCTGACCCCGCAGAGCGTCCACGCACTCGGCGGCTACCGGGTGCAGGGACGCGGCGAGGCAGGCGAGCAGCTGATCGCCGACGCGAAGGCGATGGAGGCTGCCGGCGCGTTCGCCGTCGTGCTCGAGGTCGTCCCCGCCGACCTCGCCGAGCGGGTGACCGCGGCCGTGTCGATTCCGACGATCGGGATCGGGGCCGGTCCCGCGTGCGATGCGCAGGTGCTCGTCTGGACCGACATGGCCGGCCTCACGCCGGGCCCGGGACCGAAGTTCCTCAAGCGGTACGCCGACCTGCGCACGGTGCTTGCCGACGCCGCTGGGTCGTTCGCCGCCGACGTCCGCGAGGGCCGCTACCCCGCCGAGGAGCACGGCTACCGCTGAGCCGTCTGGGCGTAGACCGCGCGGCGGGGTGACCCGATACTTCGCGAGACGCCCGCTTCGCCCACCTTGAGGACGGTTCACCGTGCCCACCCCCAGCACCCGCACCGCGCGCCTCGGCGCCGCCCTGCTGCTCGTCGCGCCCGTGTGGCTCGCCTCGTCGAGCCTCGCCGCCGAGACCACCTGCCTCGGGAAGAAGGCGACGGTGACCGGCACCGAGGACGCCGACGAGCTGACCGGGACCCCGGGGGTCGACGTGATCCTGGCCGGTGACGGCGACGACATCGTCGACGGGGGCGGTGGCAACGACCTCATCTGCGGCGGTGCCGGCCGGGACTGGCTGGTGGGCGGCGAGGGCGACGACGTCATCTCCGGAGGCGCCGACGCCGACGCGCCTCGGGGCGGCGTCGTCTCGATCGGCGGCGGGATCATCGACTTCCGGCCGGGCTACCGCGAGGGCGGCATCTACGGCGGGCCGGGCAACGACAAGCTGCTCGGGGACGAGGGCGTCGACTACATCGCCGGCGAGGCCGGCAACGACGCGCTCTACGGCGGTGCCGACGGCGACCGGCTCTTCGGCGGCGAGGGCGACGACCGCATCTCCGGCGAGCCGGGCAACGACTCGATGTACGGGCAGGAGGGCAACGACAGCCTCGACTCCGGCCCGGGCAACAACTACGTGCACGGCGGCGAGGGCAACAACCGGCTCATCGGGCGCGAGGGCGACGACGACCTGTACGCCGGTCCGGGCGCCGACCTCGTCGACGCAGGGGCGGGCAACGACTACGTCAACGTCGGAGACGGCAACAACCGGATCCTCACCCGGGCCGGTGACGACGACGTGTACACGGGCGCGGGCAACGACTCGATCGACGTGGGCGACGGCGACAACTACGTCAACGCGGGCACCGGCGCCAACCGGGTCGTCGCGCGCGACGGCGACGACGACGTCTACTCAGGTTCGGGCAACGACGTCGTGCTCGTGGGGGGCGGCAAGAACTACGTCAACGCCGGCGCCGGCGGCAACCGGATCGTGGCGCGCGACGGCGCTGACCAGATCTACAGCGGCGGGGGCCACGACATCGTCGAGGCCGGCGGCGGCGACAACTACGTCAACGCGGGCGGCGGGCACAACCGGCTGCGCACGCTCGGCGGCAAGGACAGCATCTACGCCGGCAGTGGCGACGACCGGATCTCGGCCGGGGCCGGCGACGACTACATCAACGCCGGCAGCGGCAAGGACTACGTCGACGGCGGTCTCGGCAACGACGACTGCAACGGCGCCGAGGACGCCCGCGACTGCTAGCGCATTCGGAACGCGCATGAGCGGGCTCACGGCGGGTCACCTCACGTGCGCCCACTGGCCGCGCTTCGCGGACAACACCTGACCACGTGCCCACGCGCCACGCGAACTTTCGACGCGGGCCGGGGATTCGCGGCGTACCCGCATCAAAAGATGGTCCGCGCTGAGGTCAAACTCCGGTGATGCGGACGCCGGAGTGGGTCTTGTAGGTCTTGTTGATCCCCACCAGCACGCAGGTGAGCGCCTCCAGGTGGCGGGACAGCCGCAACGGGCCGGCGTCGATGCCGCGCATGCCGCGGATCTGCGCGGCCATCTCGCAGACGACGTCCTTCGCCTCCTGGTCGTCGCCGCACACGAGCACGTCGGTGCTGACGGAGAGGTTCGTGCCGAGGAGCCGCTTCGCGGACACGTCGTGGAACGCGGATACGACGCGCGCGCCCGGGAGCACAGCCGCCGCCTCCTCGGCGGCGCTGCCGTCGTCGAGGTTCACGTACGTCGCGCCGCCCTTGTCGAAGGACATCGGGTTGACGCAGTCGATGACGATCTTGCCGGCGCAGTGCCCGGCGAGCGGGATGAGGGTCTCGCGGTGGCCCTCGTACGGCACGGCGACGATCACCAGTTCGGCTCGCTCGGCCGCCTCGACGTTGGTCGCCCCGGTGACGTCGAGCCCCTCGTCGGGGTGCTCGGCAACGAGCTTCGCGGCCGCCTCGCTCGCCCGCACCGGGTCCCGCGACCCGATCACGACGCGGTGACCGGCCAGCGCGAACCGGCGGCCCAGGCCACGGCCCTGGTCGCCGGTGCCGCCGATGATCCCGATGGTGTAGCCCTCTGCGGGCAGCGGCACGATCACGACCCACCTCCGATCACTGCGTGCCGCCGTCAGCGGCGGCCGAGGGCACCGGCAGGGCGCCGGCGACCCGTTCGAGTACGACGTCGACGATGCGCGGGTCGACGCCGAGCGGCTCGCTCATGGTCCAGCCGACCGCAGGGGCGGCCGCCTGTGCCACGGCGAGCGCCCCGGGGATGTCGGTCGTCGTGTGGTTGCCCGGATAGAGGAAGTACGGGTGGACCACCACGTGCTCGCACCCGGCGGCGACGAGCTCGGCGTACCCCTCGGCGATCGTGGGGCGCGCGATCTCGAGGAACGCGTGGCTCACCGCCTGCAGCCCCGTCGAGCGCCCGGCCACCTCGGCCGCCACCGCCACGAGCACCTCGTTCGCCGCGGCGCGGCGCGATCCGTGGCCCACGACGAGCAGCCCGACCCGCGGGCCCGGGTTCGCGGCCGGCCGCGAGGCGCTCATGACGGCATCCTGCCGCACCCCGGGAGCCGGACCTGGTCCAGGTTTCGGGGGGGCCCGGGAAGGAATCGGACATAGGCACGGCGAAACGAGCCGCAACAACACCATTGAGGAGTGCCATGCGCAGGAAGCGGCAGCGAGGCGAGCAGTCGCCCGTTGACCGCATCGCCGCGCTGGCCAGCTCGGCCGGAGAGCCGGTCGAGGAGGTCCTCCGCGAGGTGGCCGACTTCCGGCTGGCCCTCGAGACCGACATGATCATCGCCGCCGCTGCGGTGGACGCCGGCGAGCTCGAGCTGGCCGGCGACGTCGTCGACGGCGACCGGGCCGGCCTGGCGGCGTTCCACGAGCGGATGCTGTCGCGGCTGGTCGACGTGGCCCGCGCGGACGGCGCCGCCGAGCCGGCCCGCAGCCGCGCCCCGCGAATGAGCCGGGCCCGGCTGGTCGGCGCCGCGGCAGCCCTCATCGCACTGGTCGGCGGCGGGGTCACCGTCACGTCGAGCACTCCCGGTGTCGAGTCACCCACCACCGAGCAGGTCGCGCTCGCCCTGGCCGACGACCAGCTGAGCACGCTCACCGGCGAGATCGTCCGCGAGGCGTCCACCGCCGAGATCTCGACCGCGGCGTCGGAGCTGCACCAGACGCTCGAGACCCTCATCGCCGAGCACGCCGAGGGCGACCCCGCCGTCGCCGCGATGATCGCCCGTCTCATCAACGAGGAGGAGCGGCTCCTCCGCGTCGACTCCAACCCCGTGACGAAGAGCATGCTGCGCGACGTCGCCCGTCTCGTCCGCCAGCTCAAGCGCGTCGCCCCGCCGCGGGTCGTCGCCACCCTGCCGGCGGTGCCCGCGTCCGCCGAGTCCTCGCCGTCCGCGAAGCCCTCGAGCAGCCCGAAGCCGAAGCCGTCCGCGAGCCCCTCGCGCAGCGCGCAGCCCAGCCCGAGCCGTTCCGCATCCGCCAGCCCGCGCCCCTCGACCTCGCCGTCGAGCAACAGCGGGGACGGCGGGGGCAGCCAGCCGCTGCCGACGTCCGGCCCGTAGCCGACCGGGCACTCCGGGTCAGTCGACCACGGCGCCCGCACTCCGCCCGACGACCCACGCCGCCAAGCCCGTCGTCAGCGGCACCGAGGCGACCAGCCCGATGCTTCCGACGAGCGTGCGCACCACCTCCTGCGCGATGACCTCACCGGTCAGCACGTCGCCGAGGTCCCGGTTGGCCAGCGAGAACAGCACGAGCAGCGGCAGCGACGCACCGGCGTACGCGAGCACGAGGGTGTTGACGGTCGACGCGATGTGGTCCCGCCCGATGCGCAGGGCCGCCGAGTAGAGCTCACGCGCTCGGTACGCCGGGTTCGCCAGATGCAGCTCCCAGACCGCGGAGGCCTGGGTGACCGTGACGTCGTCGAGCACGCCCAGCGACCCGATGATGATGCCGGCGAGCAGCAGCCCTTCCAGCTCGACCTGACCGGCCACCGCGTTGAGGAACGTCGCCTCCTCGCTGGCCAGTCCGGTGAACCGGCCCGCTGCGACGAACGCCGCCGCGAGCAGCCCGGTGAGCAGCAGGCTGGCGAGCGTCCCCAGCAGCGCGATCGTCGTCCGCACCGTCACCCCGTGCGCGAGGTAGAGCGCCGCCACCATCACCGCGGCGGCGCCCACGACCGCGACCGCGAGCGGGTTGCTCCCGCGCAGCAGGGCGGGGAGCACGAAGACGATGAGGACGGCCAGGCTCACGACCAGCCCGCCGAGCGCCCGCAGACCGCTCCACCGCCCCAGGGCGACGACCGCGACCGCGAACACCGCCGCGAGCAGCAGCAGCGGGCGGCCGCGCTGCCGGTCGGCGTAGAAGTACTCGCTGCCCGGCTCGGCGTCGGACTCGTAGCCGAGCACGATCTTGTCGCCCTCGGCGATCGCCGGCGTCCGCTCCGACTCGACGTGGTCCAGGGCGATCGTCTGGCCCCGGTCGACGCCGTCGGTGATCTCGAGCTCGAGCAGCGCGCAGGTGACCCGCCCGTCGACCCCCTCCTGGTCGGGCGGGGCGTCGGCGCACGGCACCGCCTCGCGGTTGCGCACGGTCGCGGGCACGAGGTCCTCGGCGACGCCGATGCCCTCGCCGATGACCGGGCCACCGCCACGGGGCCAGAGCACGACCAGGCCGACCAGGGTCGCGAGCAGCAGGGGGACCACGGCCAGCGTGAGCGCCCGCCGGAGGGCCGGCGGGGTCTCGTAGGACTCGGTCAGCGTCGCCGGGGGGTGCGGGTGGGAGTGCGCCATGCGGCTTTCTCCCACACCGCGCCGGTCGAGCGGCGGACCGTCAGCCGCACACCGCGTGCAGGAACGGGTACGGGTTGATCGCGGCGCCGCCCCCCGGGTGGATCTCGAAGTGCACGTGGGGCGGGGTGGTCGCGGCGTTGCCGGTCTGACCAACGGTCGCGATCAGCTGGCCGGCCACGACCTGCTGGCCCTGGGTGACGAAGTTCTCGGTGTTGTGCGCGTAGTAGAACCGGTCGCCATTGGCACTGCGCAGCCACAGCGAGATGCCGCCGAGGCCGGTGTTCACCGGCGTGACCTGGTCGATGACCCCGTTGACGGCGGCGTACGCCGGCGACCCGGTCGGCGCGAAGACGTCGGTGCCCTGGTGCCGCCGACCGCCGGACCGCGGCGCGCCCCAGGTGTCGACGAAGGAATGCACGGGGCCGACCGGGCAGCCGTATCGCGCGCCCTGGATCGGGGTGAAGGTCCCGCTCGGCAGCTCACCGGTCGCGCCGGCGGCCAGCTGCGCCGCGAGCAGAGCCCGCGCGCGGGCGGCCTGCTCGGCGATCCGGGCCTCCTCGACCAGCCGCCGCACCTCGGCGTCGGCAGCGCCGAGCAGGCTCTGCGTCTCGGCCAGCAGCGCCTCGACCCGCGCCGCGTGCTCGTCGGCCTGCCGCGCGAGCCGCGTCTCGCTGCGGGCGAGGTCGGCGAGCGCCGCCTCGGCGGCGACCGCGCGGGCGAGGACCGCGTCGCCGGCCGCCGCGGCCGCGCGCTCGCCGTCGACGATCGAGGAGATGTTCGCGTAGCGGCCGAACGCGTCGTGGAGGTCGACCGACTCGAGCAGCGTGGCGTAGAGGGTGAGCCGGCCGCCGCTCATGTACAGCCGTCGGACCTGCTCGTCGGCCCGCCCGGCCAGCTGGTCCCGATCGGCCTTCGCCTGCTCGGCCGCCCGCTCTGCGGCGACCCGCGCGTTGACCACGCGGCCGAGCGCGCCGTACACCCGGCTGTAGCTCTCGAGCGCCATGCCGGTCTGCCGCTGCAGCACCGCCACCTTGGTGCGCAGCGCCGCTGCCCGCTCCTTCGCGGACGCGATGTCGGCCGAGGCCGAGGGCACCGTCAGGACAGCGGCGGCCAGCACGGCCGACGCCGTCGCGCTCAGCGCGCGCACGAGCGCACGCCGGCGGACGAGTCGAAGGCGGACCTGCACGGGATCGTCATCGTCCAGGCGGCGGCGTGGCTTGAGCCGTACGGGCTAACGCGCTCATGCCGCCACCTCCCCACCGTCGGCACCGATCATGAGGCCCGGCGCCCTCGGGAGCGCGCAGGCGGGCGGTCAGACGTGCGTGTGGCCGAGCCGGCGGCGCGCGCTCGCGCCCGTGACGGCGTACACGACCCCGAAGACCGCGGCTCCGGTGAGCACGATCGAGGCCCCCGACGCGACGTCGAGCTGGAAGCTCGCGTACATGCCCACGAACCCGCAGCCGGCTCCGACGGCGGTCGAGATGAGCAGCATCCGGGCGAACGAGCTGGTCAGCATCCGGGCCACGACCGGCGGCAGCACGAGTGCGGCCGCGATGAGGGTGACGCCGAGGATCCGCATCGTCGCGATGATCGACATCGCGAGCACCAGCGAGAACAGCGCATCAACCCGCGCCGTGCGCACGCCGGAGGTCTCGGCGACCTCGGGGTCGAACGTCGTGAACAGGAGCTGGCGATAGCCGAAGAAGACGACCGCCACCGCGCCGGCGCTGACCAGGGCGATGACGACGATGTCGCCGCGCTCCACGCCGAGGACGTTGCCGAAGAGCAGCGCGTCGAAATTCTGGGTGAAGCTGCGCCGTACCGAGATCAGCGCCACCCCGATGGCGAACGCGGCGGTCGTGATCACGCCGATGGCCGCGTCGCCGCCGATGGCACGCCGCCGGGTGATGCCGCTGATCATCAGCGCCGAGGCGAACCCCCAGATCGCCGCGCCGGCCAGCACGTTGATGCCGAACACCGACGATGCGACGGCACCGCCGAAGATCGAGTGGCTGAGGCCGTGGCCGATGTAGGACATCCCGCGAAGGACGACGTAGACGCCGATCAGCCCGCAGAGCGCGCCGGCCAGGGTCGCGACCACCATCCCGTTGCGGAAGAACTCGAAGGCGAAGGGCTCCAGCGCCCGTTCCCAGCTCACCGGGCGCTCCGCAGGTCGATCACGTCGCCGCCGCCGCCCTTCGGCGCGTCGTGGTGGTCGCGGCTGCCCTCGAAGACGACCGGCATGCCGGCGTGGGAGATGACCTCCATGCGCGCGCCGTAGGTCCGCTCGAGGACCGCCGGGGTGATCACGTCTCCGGGCGCTCCGTCGGCGACGACCTGCCGGTTGAGGCAGACCAGCCGCGGCAGGTGGGCGGCGATGCCGTTGAGGTCGTGTGTCGTCAGCACGATCGACAGCCCGTCGCGATGCAGGTCGTCGAGCAGGTGCAGGACGTCGTGCCGGGTGCGCACGTCCACGCCGCTCGTCGGCTCGTCGAGCAGCAGCAGGCTGGCACCGCGCAGCAGTGCGCGCGCGACGAACACCCGCTGCTGCTGACCGCCCGAGAGCTCCCGGATGTGCCGGCGACCGAGCCCGCCGAGGCCGAGTCGGTCGAGGACGGTCGCGACCTCGGCCCGCTCGGCAGCCGACGACCACGGCAGCCACCGGCCCGCGGTGCGAGCCATGGTGACCACCTCGCGCACGGTCACCGGGAAGTCCCAGTTGACGGTCTCGACCTGAGGGACGTAGCCGATGCGCGTGGACCCGGTGCGCGTCACGGTGCCGGCGACCGGGACGAGCGCACCGGCCAGGACCTTGAGCAGCGTGCTCTTGCCGGAGCCGCTCGGGCCGACGACGCCGACGAACTCGCCCGGGCTGATCGCCAGCGAGACCGCTTCGAGCACGGGTGTCCCGGCGAACGCGTGGGTGACGCTGTCGAGGCGGACCAGGGGGCCGGTCATGACCGGTACTCCACGTCGCCCTGCGTCACGTCCGCCACGTCGAGGGCGCGCAGCGCGGACGAGTCGCCGCCGAGCGCGTCGACCATCGTGACGAAGTCGAACCGGAGCAGGCCGAGGTAGGAGTGCTCGGGATCGCCCGGATCGCCCGGCAGGTCGTCGTCGCGGAGCGAGTCGACGTACCGGACGCCGGCCTCCTTGCCGATCCGCTCCAGGACGTCGCTGGGGAAGACCTCCGAGCCGAAGATCGCCGGTACGCCGGCCGCCCGCACCTGACGGATGAGCTCGGCCACCTCGCGCGCGCTCGGCTCGGCGAAGTCGGCCGGCTGGATCGCGCCGATCACCGTCCAGCCGTACTCGCGCGCGAAGTACGGGAACGAGTCGTGGTAGGTCAGCAGCTTGCGCGTCCGCACCGTCGCGCTCGCCGCGCGGGTCGCCCGGTCCAGGGCGGTGAGCTTGCCGATGTACGCCGCCGCGTTCGCGGCGAAGTCGTCCGCGTGGTCCGGTGCGGCCCTCGAGAGCTCGTCCCGGTAGATCTCGGCGTAGCGGACGCCGAACATCGGGTTGGTCCACAGGTGCGGGTTCGGGTCACCCGCGGCCGCCGGGAAGGAGAAGTCGAACACGTAGTCGTCGGGCCCGACGACCTGCTCCCCCATCTCCACCAGCCGAGCGCCGCTGCGGAGGTTCGCCTTCGCCAGCTCGACCGTCGGCGTCTCCAGGTGGAGCCCGTTGACGAACACGAGGTCGGCCGACGCGAGCAGCCGCGCATCGCTCGGTCGCGGCTCGAACTCGTGGCTGTTGACGCCCTCCGGGACGAGGCCGACGACTCTTGCGTGCGGTCCCGCGACGTTCGCCGCGACGCTGGTCAGCGGCGACACAGTGGTGACGACGGTGAGCTGCCCGCCCGCGGAGTCAGCGCGGTCCACCGAGGCGCCGGCGCTGCACCCGACGGCCGCGAGGCATGCCGACGCCGCGACCCAGTTGCGGACCACCACCACGAATCCGAACCTCTCGACAGACACGAGCACCGCACTCGACCCTAAGCCACCCGCGGACCTCATCCGAGTTGCGGCGGATCAGCCCGCGGATGGCCCCCGGCGTCGACGGACCAGCCAGAGGACGCCGCCGCAGCAGACGCCGACCAGGGCGAGGGTGAACCAGCCGAACCCCCACCCCTCACCGCTCGCCGTAGCCTCTCCCCGGCTGCCCGTCGCTGTGGGGCCCGCGGCCGGTGGCGACGTACTCGTGAATCGCCGGACGAGGTCGCCCCGCGGGTCGTCGGGGTCGCGCGTGTGGACGATCCGCAGCTCGTGGTGGCCCGGGCGCACCGGCGAGACGCGCAGCCGGAGGTCCGAACCCGTGCGGAGCGAGAACGTGGTGAAGACCGAGTCGGACCCGACCGCGCCCGACGTGTCCACCGGAGCACCGTCGAGGCGGATGCCGAACTCGACGGCGGCGAGCGCCGCGGTGCCCGAGGCGGTGAGGACCAGGTCGACGCCCGTGCCGCGCACGACGGCGCCTTCGACCGGCGCGGTCAGCGCGAGGGTGGCCCGCTGATGAGCGGTCGCGCCGGGCGCGCCGCCGATCGCGAGGAGCAGCGCGATGACGACCGCTGCGCGCCAGGACACCGCGCCATCGTCGCATCGCCGCGCCTCGCCGGTGCGGCAGGATGACCCAGACCGTCCGAACGACGACCTTGGAGCTGCTCCGTGTTCCGCGATCGTGTGCTGACCACCGCTGCGCTCGTCCTGCTGCTCGCGGGCTGCAGCGAGAGCGGAGGCGACCCCGAGTCGCCGTCGCCGTCGCCGGCCGCCTCGACCCCGTCGGCTGCCTCATCGGCGCCGGCTGAGGACGTTCGCGTCATCCAGGTCGCAGTGTCCGGAGGCAAGGTGACCCGCGAGGCGCGGCGGGTCGACGTCGCGCGCGGGGATGCCGTTCGCATCGAGGTGACGAGCGATGTCGCGGACGAGGTGCACCTGCACACCTACGACATCAGGGCGGCGGTGGGGCCGGGCGGGCCGGCGACGCTGGCCTTCACCGCGACGATCCCTGGCCAGTTCGAGGTCGAGCTCGAGCAGTCCCACCTGCTCCTCGTCGTGATCGCGGTCCGCTGATGCTGCTCGCGCACGGACTCGGGGGTCGCTCGGACCTGCCCATCCCGCTGGAGCTCGCGCTGTACGGCTGCGCCATGGCCGTTCTCATCTCCTTCGCCGCGCTCGGCCTGCTGTGGCCGCGACCGCGGCTGCGGGGCGACGAGGCCGGCCGGCCCGTCCCGGCGGGAGTCGAGCGCCTGCTCGACTCCCGCTACCTGCGGGGGGCGCTGCGCCTGCTCACCCTCGCGATCACCGTGCTCGTCGTCGCGGTCGGCCTCGTCGGGCCGGACCAGACGGCAGCCAACCTCGCGCCGTACGCCGTGTACATCGTCTTCTGGTGCGGCCTCGTCGCGTTCTCGCTGCTCCTCGGCCCGGTGTGGCGCGTCGTCAACCCGCTGCGCGCGGTGCACCGAGCGCTCAGCCGCGCCGCCGGAACCGACGCCGCCGAGGGGCTGCGCGAGCTGCCCGAGCGGGTCGGCTACTGGCCCGCGGCCGCCTCGCTCGCGGTGTTCGTCTGGCTGGAGCTGGTCCCGGAGTGGCGGGCGGACCCGCTGGTCGTCGGCGCGTTCCTCGTCGGCTACGCGACGGTGCACGTGGTCGCCGCACAGCTCTACGGTGAGCGCTGGTTCGACCGGGGGGACGGCTTCGAGGCGTACTCGTCGCTCGTCGGCCGGCTCGCCCCGCTCGGTCGCCGTACCGACGGCCGGCTGGTCGTGCGCAACCCGCTCGACGGGCTCGACGGGCTGCCACGCTCCCCCGGGCTGGTCGCCGTCGTCGCCGTCCTCGTCGGGTCCACGGCGTTCGACGGCGTGACCCGGACGCGCTACTGGCAGGACAACGTCGCACCGGACAGCCTGGTCTGGGGCACGCTGGGTCTCGCCGCGCTCGTCGCGATCGTGGCGGGCACGTTCGTCCTCGCGGCACGGCTCGCCGCGCGGTACGGCGGCGCGACCGGCGGGACCGCAGCCGAGATGCCGCAGGCGTTCGCCCACTCGGTCGTGCCGATCGCGGTCGGCTACGCGATCGCGCACTACTTCTCGCTGCTGCTCTTCGACGGGCAGCAGGCGCTCATCCTCGCGGCGGACCCGTTCCAGACCGGGGCCGACTGGCTCGGCACGGCCGACAACGGGATCAGCTACGACCTCGTGTCGACGGCCACCATCGCCTACGTCCAGGTCGCCGCCATCGTGATCGGGCACATCGTCGGCGTCATCGCCGCGCACGACCGCGCGGTGCGCCTGTTCCCGGCGCGCACCGCGGCGCGCAGCCAGTACCCCCTGCTGGTCGTGATGGTGACCTACACGGTCAGCGGCGTCGCGCTGCTGCTGGGGGCGTGATGTCGGCCGCGCCGCTCGTCGTCGCCCACGCCGGCGGGATACCCGAGGCGCTGTCCGTCGTCGTCCCGCTCGGCGTCCTCATCGCGATCATCGTCGCCGGGAAGCGCCGACGCCCCCCCGACGACCCCGACTCGACGGACGACAGCGACCTCAGCAGCTGATGTCGCCGGAGGGGCGTACGCCGTCGGCGACCTCGACCGTGACGACCTCGCGGGTCGTCTCGCCCGGCTCGATGCGCGCGGTCACGACCGTCTTCGGCGGCTGGACGACGTCCGCGCTGTCGGCCAGCGGGATCCGGCAGTTCGCCCGCCCGGCGCGCTCACCGGTGTTGGTGATCTCCAGCGTGACCTCGAGGGTGTCGCCGGCGCGCTGCGAGTCGACCAGCTCGACCTCGAAGGGGCCGACGCCGCGGATGCTGAGCTTGAGCAGCACCGCCAGCAGGACGAAGCCGCAGATGACGCCGAGCAGGACGGTCCCGTGCGACTGGGTCTGGGCCGGCGCAGCAGGTCGCGGCAGCGCGGCGTCGAGATCCTCGATGGGGTCGCGGGAGGCGTCCGGGAAGCGCGTCTCGCACCGGACGCAGACCTGGAGGTCGTCGCGTCGAGCCGTGCCGCACTGCGCGCAGCGCTGAGCCATCCGTGGTGCTCCGTCCTGGTGCTGGTGCTCCATCGTACGAGGCGGAAATCGAGGGACCCCGGGCCCAGACACCGCTAGCCTCTGCGTCCCGTGAGCTCAGACGACCACGCGCCCGCGGGCCCCGACGCGCCGGCGCACCCGGGGGCGGAGCGCACCGGGCTGCGCAGCCTCGCGCTGGACCTCACCCCCTTGCGGGCGTCCCCGCAGTTCCGGCTGCTCTGGGCCGGACAGGGCGTGTCGTTCTTCGGCAGCCAGATGACCTACGTGGCGATCCCCGTGCAGGTGTTCCTGCTGACGGGGTCGACGCTGGCCGTGGGGCTGATCGGCCTCTGCGAGCTGGTGGCGCTGCTGCTGTCGGCGTTCGTCGGGGGTGCGGTCGCGGACGCGTGGGACCGGCGACGCATGATCCGGATCGCCGAGATCGGGCTGCTGACGGTGTCGGCGCTGCTGCTGCTCAACGCGACGCTCGACCGGCCGAGAGTCTGGCCGCTGTTCCTGCTGAGCGCCTTCGCGGCCGCGTTCGACGGGCTGCAGCGGCCGTCCCTGGAGGCGCTCCACGCCCGGCTGGTGCCGAAGGAGCTGCAGCCGGCCGCCGCGGCACTGCGCAGCGCGACCGGAAGCCTCGCGGCGCTCGGCGGCCCCGCCCTCGCCGGCGTCCTGATCGGGTACGT
The DNA here is from genome assembly GCA_035536955.1 of Mycobacteriales bacterium. GTDB lineage: Bacteria > Actinomycetota > Actinomycetes > BP-191 > BP-191 > DATLNF01. The sequence goes on from DATLNF010000077.1 coordinate 32,512, forward strand.
CGGCGTACCTGTCGTCTACGCCGTCGACGTCGTGTCCTTCGCCGCATCGCTGACGGCGCTCACTCTCATGGCCGCCACACCACCCCGCGCCGACGCGGACCGGCCGAGTCTGCAAGCAGTTCGCGAAGGGCTCCGGTACGCGCGCAGCCAACCGGTGCTGATGGGCACCTACATCGCCGACTTCAACGCGATGGTCTTCGGGATGCCGCGCGCGCTGTTCCCCGCGCTCGCGGTCACCCGGTACGGCGGGACCGGCGTCGTCGGGCTGCTCTACGCCGCGCCGTACGCGGGTTCGCTGCTCGCCACGGCGACGAGCGGGTGGACCAGGCGAGTGCATCGGCACGGCCAGGCGATCATCTGGGCAGTAGCGGTGTGGGGACTCGCCATCACGGCGTTCGGGTTCGCCTCGTCCCTTCCGGTCGCGTTGGTCGCGCTTGCCGTGGCGGGCGCGGCCGACATGGTCAGCGGCCTGTTCCGCATGACGGTCTGGAACCAGACGATCCCCGACCACCTGCGTGGTCGGCTGGCCAGCATCGAGATGGTCAACTACGCCAGCGGCCCGCTGCTGGGGGACGCCGAGGCCGGCGTCGTCGCCCGCCTCACCAGCCTGCAGACGTCCGTGGTGTCCGGGGGCCTGCTGTGCCTGGCCGGTCTGGTCGGGGTGGTGGCGTTCCTGCCGGAGTTCGTGAGGTACGACGCGCGGCAGGCTCAGCGCCCGGAGCAGGCCGGGTAGCCGCGAGGCGTAGCCCGATGTCCGTTTTGTGACGATTCGTGATGAGGAGTCCGACCTCAACGTTTTCCTGCCGGGCGAAGTGGAAATCACCTCCGCGTCGAGTTGTCAAGCCCCCATTTCGGAGGGAATGGCCATGAGCGGACACTCCCGGCGCGGCGTCGTCACCGCGGCTGTCACGACCGGCCTGCTGACTTTGGGACTGTTCGCCGGCGGCGCGTCAGCCGAACCGAAGGACAAGCCGAAGGACAAGCCAGGTTCCGGCTCGCAGCAGCAGAAGCCCGAGCAGGCGAAGGACAAGCCCGCGGACAAGTCGAAGCCCGCCGACAAGCCGGCGCGAGACCAGGGCACCAACAACGGCAACCCCGGCACCATCAAGGTCGCCGTGCCGACCGACGGCACGCACAACGACAACGAGCCGCACCCCGGGTGCTGGGCCCGCGTCGACTTCTACAATTTCAACCCGAAGACGTACGGCGTGGAGTTCACCGCCATCGCGCCGACGGCCGGCGGCCGGGTCGGCGGCGGCACCGCCACGATCACCGTGCCCCGCACCGGCGGCGGCGGTTTCCAGCAGTCGTTCACCTTCGCGCTCGACTTCACCGGCATCGCGCCGGCCAAGCAGGGCTACCACGTGAAGGTCCGGGTCACCAACCCCGACAAGCCCGGCAACGGCGCGAAGTCGAAGGTCTTCTGGCTCGACTGCGTCCCGGCGCCTGCCGCCACCACTGCGAGTGGCTCGGCGTCGGTGCTGGGTGAGGCATCCGTGCGCGGCTTCCGCGGCGCGCTGCGCGGCGACGACAGCGGGACGGCCCAGGTGCTCGGCGTTCGCCTCGAGCGGGTGGCGACCAGCGCCGCGGCCGGCGCCACGACGGACGTCGCCGCCGCTGCGGTCGCGAAGCGCCGTACCGGTGTCCTGCCGTTCACCGGCGCCGAGTTGATCCCGGTCGTGTTCGCCGGACTGCTGCTGGTCGTCGTCGGCACCGGCCTCGTCCGCGTCAGCCGCGAGACCGGGCTGCTGCCGGCCCGGTAGCACCACCCGCTCCACCGCCGCCGCGTCCGGTCCCCGGGCGCGGCGGTGTCGGTTCGGCAGGCCGCGCCGGCCCGGAACTGCCACGATGCGCCGGTGCGGGACATCTACGAGGCGATCCGGCTGGTCGAGCTGGCGGGGTTCGTCGCGCTCGGCGTCTTCGCGATCCGGATGTGGGCGTCCCGCCGGACGCCGGCGCACGCGTGGCTCGCGGCCACCTTCGGCATCCTCGGCGGGATCGTCGTCTTCGACCGCATCATCCCGGCTGACTCCGACGTGCTGTGGACGCAGTGGGCGGACCGCATCCTGGTGGCGGTGCTCGCGCTGTTCCCCTACTGCCTCTACCGGTTCATGCTCACGTTCCGCCCGCGGATCCCGTGGGTCTTCGCCGTCGCGCACGTGGCCACCGGCATCGTCGTGGTGTGGTCGCTCCTGCTCCCGGAAGTCCCGGACGAGGGCGAGCCGCGTACGGCGGCGTTCACGGCGTACCTCATCGCCTTCCTGGTGCACTGGACCGGGCTCAGCCTGCTCGTGGCGGTGCGCCTGTGGCGGGCCGGCACGGGCCAGCCGACGGTCGCGCGGCGGCGGATGCGCACCCTCGCTCTCGGCGCGATCGGCCTCGCCGTCGCGCTGCTGATCAGCGGGTCGTCGGGATCCGACACCGAGATCACCCCCGCCCGGCTCGCCGTCCAGCTCTTCGCGCTGGCGAGCGCGCCGCTGTTCCTGCTCGGGTTCGCGCCGCCGGCGTCGGTTGTCGCGCTCTGGCGCCGACACGAGGAGAACGAGCTGCGCGAGGCGGAGATCGGCCTGATGACGGCGATGGCGCCGAAGGAGGTGGCCGAGAGCCTGCTGCCGAGAGTGGTCCGGCTCGTCGGCGGCGACGGGGCGGCGATCGTGGGGTCGAACGGCGCGGTCCTCGGCGTGTACGGGATGCACGACCGCGACGTCCGGGTGCTGGCCGAGAAGTCGGTCGGACGCCCGCCGGCAGAGGACGTCGAAGTGACCGACGACCTCCTCTGGGTGCCGATGCCCTCGGGCGCATGGCTGATGGTGACGACGACCGCGTACATGCCGTTCTTCGGTCGCGAGGACAGCCGTGCACTGCTCGCCCTCGGGGTGATGACCGACCTCGCCCTCGGCCGCGCGTCGCTGTTCGAACGGGAGCGGCGCAACGTGGACACCATGCGCGACTTCGTCGCCATCGCATCGCACGACCTGCGCACACCGACCGCAGTCATCAACGGGTACGCGACGATGCTGGACTCGAAGTGGTCGGATCTGCCCGAGGCGCAGAGGCGCGACATGACGGCGACGATCCGACGCCAGAGCGTGCATCTCTCCCGGTTGATCGAGGACCTGCTGACGATCTCGCAGATCGAGGCTGCCGGGATCCGCACCATGCCAGACGAGATCCCGGTCGAGGAGGCGGTGCGCGAGATCGTGAAGGACCTCGGTGACGCGGCCGAGGGGGTGCGGGTGGAGATCGACCCGGCGCTGCGGCTGTACGCCGACCACGAGCACTTCCGGCGGATCATCACCAACTACCTTCGCAACGCCTCGGTCTACGGCGCTCCCCCGGTCCTCGTCGAGGGCCATCGCGAAGGCCGGTCGGCGGTGATCCGCGTGATCGACCACGGCGCCGGCGTACCACCCGAGTTCGCACCCCGGCTGTTCCAGAAGTTCGCCCGCGCGGACAAGAAGATGAGCAAGGCGACGCAAGGGACCGGGCTCGGCTTGTCCATCGTGCGCGGACTCGCGCGGGCAGCAGGCGGGGATGCTTGGTACGTCCCGAACCAGCCGAGCGGGTCTATCTTCGCGGTACGGCTGCCGAGCGCGTCGCCAGCCAACAGCCGCGAGGAGCAATGACCCCGATGGAAGAGAAGGCCCGCATCCTCGTCGTCGTCGAGGACGAGGAGGACATCCGGCTGCTCATCCGGCTGCTCCTGCGGGATGACCCGCGGATCGAGCTGTTCGGGGAGGCCTCGTCGGCGCAGGAGGCGATCGAGCTCGCGCGGTCGGCTCACCCGGGCCTGATCATCCTCGACCACTCGATCGACGGCGACGTGATGGGCCTGCAGGCCGCGCCGCTGCTCAAGGAGGCTGCGCCCGAGGCGAAGATCCTGCTGTTCACGGCGTTCGACCTGCAGAAGGAGGCCGAGGCCGAGCCGGCCGTCGACGGGTTCCTCTCGAAGTCGAACATGGACCGCCTCCTGCCGACCGTCCAGACCATGCTCGACCTCGAGCCGAAGGCCTAGTCGGCCGAGCGGCCTACGGCATGAGCGACGTCGACGCGGTCGTGGTCGGCGCCGGCCCGAACGGGCTGGTGGCCGCCAACCTGCTCGCCGACGCCGGCTGGTCCGTCGTCGTGCTGGAGGCGCAGGCCGAGCCCGGCGGCGCGGTGCGCAGCGCGGAGCTGGTCGCCCCCGGATACGTCGCGGACCTCTTCAGCGCCTTCTACCCGCTCGCGGTCGCCTCGCCGGCGCTGCGCGCGCTGGACCTGGCCCGCGACGGGCTCCGCTGGTCGCACGCACCGCTGGCCCTGGCGCACCCGCTCCCCGACGGACGTGCTGCCGTGCTGTCTCGCGACCTGGACGAGACGGCGGCCGGACTCGACGCCTTCGCACCCGGTGACGGGGACGCGTGGCGCTCGCTGTACGGCGACTGGCAGGCGACCCGCGGCGGCATCGTCGACGCGCTCTTCACCCCCTTCCCGCCGGTGCGGGCCGGGCTGCGACTCGGCCGGACGCTCGGCCTCAGCGGGCTCGCGCGCAGTGCGCGGCTAGGTCTCCTGCCGGTCCGGCGGCTCGCGGAGGAGCGCTTCGGCGGCGAGGGCGGAGCGCTCCTGCTCGCCGGGAACACGCTGCACAGCGACCTCTCGCCAGACACGGCGGGCGGCGGGTTCTTCGGCTGGCTGCTGATGTCCCTCGGCCAGGAGCACGGGTTCCCGGTGCCGGTCGGCGGGGCTGGTGAGCTCACTGCGGCTCTGGTCCGCCGGCTCGAGCGGGTCGGCGGCTCGCTTCGCTGCGGCACGCGGGTCGACCGAGTCCTCGTGCGCGACGGACGCGCCGTCGGCGTCCGGACTGCGTCGGGAGAGGAGGTCGGCGTACGCCGGGCCGTCCTCGCCGACGTCGGCGCGCCCGCGCTCTACCGTGGGCTGCTCGCCGACGTCGCGCTGCCGGAGTTCGTCCACCGGGCGCTGGAGCGCTTCCAGTACGACCACGCCACAGTGAAGGTCGACTGGGCGATGTCGGGACCAGTCCCCTGGACGTCGCCCGACGCGCGGCGCGCAGGCACGGTGCATGTCGCCGACGGCCTCGACGAGCTGACCCGCACCGCGGCGCAGCTGGCGTCCGGGGTCGTGCCGGACGCGCCGTACCTGATCGTCGGGCAGATGACGACCGCGGACTCCACGCGGTCGCCGGCGGGCACCGAGTCGATGTGGGCCTACGCGCATGTCCCGCAACGGGTGACGCACGACGCCGGTGGCGACATCGGCGGCACGTGGGACGCCGCCGAGGGCGAGCGCTTCGCGGACCGGATGCAGGCGCGGATCGAGCGGCTGGCCCCGGGCTTCGGCGACCGCGTCCTCGGCCGGCACGTGTTCACCCCGCCGATGCTGGAGGCAGCCGACGAGAACCTCGTCGGAGGCGCGATCAACGGGGGTACGGCGCAGCTGCACCAGCAGCTGGTGTTCCGTCCGGTGCCGGGCCTCGGCCGGCCCGAGACGCCGGTGCGCGGGCTGTACCTCGCGTCCGCGTCGGCCCACCCGGGCGGGGGCGTGCACGGCGCTCCGGGCGCCAACGCGGCCGCAGCCGCGCTCGGCGAGAAGCGAGTGTGGTCGCGATTCACACACGCTGCGCTGGCCGGCCTGACCCGTCGTATCGGCAGCGGCTGAGCGTCACCGGAAGAAGCGGGCGGCGATCTGCTCGAGCTGCTCCGGGGTCGCCGCAGGTCCGAGCTCGCTGCGGCTCTCGACGCTGCCGCGCAGCCACTGCGCGTAGGTCTCAGCGAAGTCGCCCGCCGGCGTGGCGAAGTCCTCGCAGCCGTCGCAGCCGAACCACGGCGTCGAGGTGTTGATCCGGCGCATCGCCAGGTAGCCGTCCCGGAGAACGGGGGTCATCCGGTAGCGGTCCCAAGCGTGTCCGAGCTCGTGGGCGACGACGTGCCGGAGGAGGGCATCGGACTCCTCCGCGCACGGCCGGACGTAGATCGTCACCCGCAGCGGCTTGTTCATCGTCGTCTCGCCGAGCAGCCCCGGCTGCCCCTGCTCGAACCGCACGGTCACTCCCGACGCGCGCCAGGCTGTGGGCAGGGAGCGAAGGGTCGCCTCGCCCCGCTGCTGCGGCGGCGCGTCGCGGCAGGGCGGCTCCGGAGTCTGGCGAGCCGTCGGCGGCGCGGAGGACGACTCGCTCGGCGCGGGCCGCGCCGTCGCCTTGTCGTCCGCGACGGAGCAGGCCGGCGCGGCGCAGAGCGCAGCGACGGCAAGCAGGCGGGCGGTGCGGGTCATCGCACCCGGGGTCGACGGGCCGCAAGAACTCCGAGACGACGCAACGACACGACGTTGCGCAGATGGATGAGCCGATCGAGCAGCCGGTTGTAGACGACCTCGACCGGTCCCCGCACCGGCGACTCCGCCATCGTGATGCGGGTCCCGTGCTCGACCTCCTCGAGCTCGACCTCGACCCGGGCGGAGCCGAACGGCCACATGCGCGCGTGCATGACGAGCCGCCGCCCCGTGACCTCTTCGAGCGATCTGGTCCAGTCCTTGGTGCGGAACGGGCCGAAGCCCACGGCGTGGAAGAACCGGCTGCCCGGAGTCGGCCAGTCGCCCTCGATCCCTCGGATGCGCTGCGCACCCACCACCCAGCGCGGATACGTGCGGGGGTTGGCGAGGACGGCCCACACGTCCTCCGGACGCGCGGCGACGATGACGGACGTCAGGCTCACCTCGACCGCCCTACCCCGGGGAGCCGCCTCGCACGCGGCATATTGGGCTCGACTCCTCCTCAGGTCCCGACGGCGAAGTTGTTCGGGAAAAGCCTTGCGCGCCAGCGAAACCTGCGCGTATAGTCGAACACGTGTTCGAATACGCAGTGGTCGACCTCACCGACTGGCGCAACCGCATGCCGGTCTCCGCCAAGCTCGCGCTGCTCGAAGCGGCCGAGCCGGGCCCTGAGGTCATCACCGCACTGGCGACGTTCGACGTCGAGACGCTGAGCGAGTTCGACCAGGTGGTGCTGCTGCGGACGCTGGAGAAGGCGCGGCACTGGCTCGACGCGCTGCAGCAGCCGGTGCTGGCCGCCGTCGCCGGTGAGGCGGGCACGCACGATTGGGGCCGTGAGGAGGTCGCCGCCGCGCTGTCGTTGAGCAAGCAGACCGCCGACCGGCGGATCACCGCCGCCCGCAACCTGTCGGGGTGCCTGACCGCCACCCTGGCGGCGCTGCGCGCCGGGCGGATCTCCTACTGGCACGCCGCACACCTCGCCGCGCAGACCGCCGGGCTGGCCGTCGACCTGGCCCGGGAGGTCGAACGGCTCGCGCTGCCCAAAGCCCTCGGCGACGGCACCCGTCCCGGCGAAGGGCTCGCCGCGTTCCGCCGCACCGTCACCCGCGCGCTGATCGAAGCCGACCCGGCGCACGTCGAGAAGCAGCGCAAAGCCGCCCGGACCGACCGGTCGGTGTCCACCTGGCTCAACCCCAGCACGGTCACCGGCTCGATCACCGCCGACGGGCTCGACCCCGACGCGATCAGCCGGATCATGACCGTGCTGCGCACCCGCGCCGGCCAGCTGCACACCCCCGACGACGCCCGCTCCCACGACCAGCGGATGGCCGACGCGTTCCTCGACATCTTCGACCAGGCCGCCGAGCGGATGGACCCACCCGGGCGCACCGGCCGCGGCGGAACACTGGTCAGCCTCGTCCTGGACTACCCCACCTTCCTCGGCCTCGCCGAGCACCCCGGCTGGCTCGACGGCTACGGACCCATCCCCGCCGACTACGCCCGCGAGCTCGCCGCCGACGCCGCCTTCCGCCGCCTGCTCGTCGACCCCACCACCGGCCACCTGCTCGACCTCAGCCCACGCACCTACCGGCCAGCCGAACCGCTGCGCCGGTTCCTCACCGCCCGCAGCCGCATCTGCGACGGCCCCGGCTGCAACCGCCCCGCCGACCAATGCGACATCGACCACACCATCCGCTACACCGACGGCGGCACCACCACCACCGACAACGTCCACCCCGGCTGCGGCCGCGACCACAACCTGCGACACGACGGCGGCTGGAAACTCACCCAAGACCCCGACGGCACCACCCACTGGACCAGCCCCACCGGCCACACCTACCTCAACCCACCCTGGGACTACCGGCCGCTGGAGTGAGCCGCCGTATCGTCGGGCGATGCGCTCATCGCGGAGTCCCTTGCTCGTCCATGGGATAGCAGTGGTCTCGTCGGGCGTTCTCGGCGTGGCTTCGGGCATCGTCGTCTTCGCCAGCAACCACTATGTCCGCGATGGACGCGCGGGCGACCCGCTGCAGCGGCCGGGCTGGCAGCTGCTCGGCCTTTACGCCCTCGGCGGTGCGGCCGGGTGGGCCCACGCAATGCTGGTCGCGGGCGTGCTCGCTCATCCAAGACGACGGCGGCGACTTGTCGCCGGTACCGCGCTGGGTGTCCTCCTCGGCGCTGCGTTCGCGACCGCAGCGGGCGTCGCGATAGCAGCCGCACAAGGGTTCCAGGACACGCCACGGCTCCGGCTCGCGGTCTACGTCACTGTCGTCACGGTGTACGCCGCCGTCGCACTCGCGGTCATCGCCTTCATCGACCGGCGCGCCCGATCTGCTGCATCCGTCAGCCGACGGGTACGGCCGCACCGACCGAGCCGCTCGACGCCTGCTGCGACAGCAGCCGGTACGAGCGGGACGCCCATGCCGCGAGCGTGACGGCGACGCCGATGAGCCCCGCCAGCGTGAACATCAGCCCGATGCCCCGGTCCGGTCCGGTGCCGAACCAGCCCCCGATGAGATCCGCGCCGGCGCCGTCGGTCATCAGCGGCATGAAGAAGGCCTCGGCGAGCGGCGCCATGAGGAACGCGGTCAGCGGTGACGCGGCGTTCTCGACGAGCTGGGCGAAGCCGAACACCCGGCCCTGCCGCTCGAACGGGATCGCCCGCTGCAGGATCGTCTGCTCCGCCGCCTCGATCGCCGGGAAGATGCCGAGCCAGACCACCATCCCGATGACGACGAGCACGATCGAGGACCGGACGGCGAACAGCGAGCAGACGACCCAGTTGACGAGGTTGCCCGCCAGGACGACGCGCACCGGCCGGGAGCCGAGCCCCACGCGAGCCACCACGAGCCCGCCGGCGATGAACGCGAGGCTGATGAACCCCCAGAGCAGACCCCACACCTCGACCGAGACCAGCTCCAGCCCGTAGGCGTCCATGAGCGCCATGAAGACCCCGGAGAGCAGGTTGTTGAACGCGGCCAGCAGGATCAGCATGGCGAGCCCCGGCACCGCGCTGATCGCCTCGATCGCGCCACGCAGGTCGACTGCCGGCCGACGGTCCCCAGCCGCGACCGGCTCGGGCTCCGGCTCGTCGAAGTCGATCGTCCGCAGGTGCAGCAGCGACACGACGGTGAGGGTCAGTGCGAGGTAGTACGCCCACCCCATGCCGAGTCCGCCGATGACGAGCCCGCTGAAGACCGACGTGACCGCGAAGGACACGCCGGTGACCATGCCGACCTTGCCGTTCGCGCGATCACGCTGGTCCTCCGGCACGAGCAGCGTCACGCAGGTCGACATCACGATGCTGCGCAGGCTCCCGGCGACCGACCCCAGCAGGGTGAAGCCCACCAGCAGCCAGAACCACGGGCTCCTGAGCTGCAGCAGATCGTCCGCGTCGATCGCGACGAAGACCGCCGTCGCGACGGCGAAGCAGCCGACCGACGTCGTCGTCGTCAGCGTCAGCGCGGTCGACTTGCGGTGCCGGTCGACGAACGTGCCGAAGACGGGGCCCAGGATCGCGCCGCTCAGGCTGAACGCGCCCGCGATCACCCCCGTCGCCACGACCGACCGCGTCTCGAGGTAGACCCAGAAGGTCAGGGCGAACCACAGGAACGTGCTCGTCACGCCGGTCATCAGCGTGTTGACGAGCAGCGCCCCGAAGGCGCGCAGCGCGGCGGTCTCGCGTTCGGCCTCGCGCGGCTGAGGTGCTGACAGCACCGAGATCCCCTTCTCATCGCTCATGCCTGATACGACGTCGGCCCCCCGGTCGACTCATCGCTGCCCTAAGAACAGCGAGCGTCGTACGCGTGGCAGGGTAGCTGCGTGGATCTCGACGCCGGCGCCGGACTGCTGCATCGGCTCACCTCCTACGTCCCGACGCGCGACTGGGACACGCCCGCCGACGACCCGCGGGTGCGGCACGACCTCGTCCCGAACGACCCGGCGACCCTGCCGCCGCCGATGAAGGCCTACGCCGCCGGGCTCCCGGTGGTGGACCTCCCGCGCGACCTCCCGGACCCCAGGGTGCCGGCGACCGCCGTCCTCGCCGGGCTGCCGACGCCCTCGCTGCCGCTCGATGCCGCGCAGCTCGGCCGGATCCTCTTCCTCGGCGCCGGCGTGGTGCGCACCGTGCAGCGGAACGGGAACCTGCTGCTCTTCCGGGCGTCCGGGTCCGCCGGCGCGCGCTTCCCGCTCGAGGTGTACGTGAGCGTGCGCGGCGTCGCCGGCGTGCCGGACGGGGTGTATTGGTACGACGGGGCGCGGCACGCGCTCGTCCTGGTGGGTCCGGCGGCGGCCGGCGAGGTGACCACGCTGGTCGTCACCGGCGTGCCGTGGCGCACCGGCTGGCGGTACGCCGAACGTGGCTGGCGGCACGTCTACTGGGACGCCGGCACCCTGCTGTCGCAGCTGTTCGCCGCGGCTGCGAGCGCCGGGCTCGCGCCGCGGATCCGGTCGCTGTTCCCCGACTCCCAGGTCCGGGACCTCGTCGGGGCCGACGGTGTCCACGAGCACCCGGTGGCGCTGCTCTCACTCGGCGACGGCCCGCCCGCGATCGGCGTCACGGGCCCAGTCACGCCCGGTGACCTGCCGGCCGTCGAGCTGCCGCTGTGCACGGCCGCGCAGCGCGCGGGCGACCGTGACGAGCTCGGCCAGCCCTGGGCCGACGCTCCTCCCATCGCCGACCCGCCGGCGTCGGCGTCTCTCGACGAGGTGATCCGGCGACGGGGCTCGCAGCGGCGCATGGACCGCTCGCGGACCCTGCCCCGTCACGCGCTCGAGTGGTCCATGGCCGCCGCGCTGCGCGGGGTCGACGTGCCGCACTGGGTCGCGGTGCACGGCGTGGACGACGTCGAGCCCGGGCTCTACCGGTGGCCCGACCTGGATCGGCCGGTCCAGCGTGGCGACCTGCGGGACGAGCTGATGCGGATCTGCCTCGACCAGGCCCTCGCCGCGGAGGCGTCGTACGTCGTCATCGCCGCGCAGCCCGGCTCGGCGCTGGATGACCGCTCCTACCGCGACGCGCAGCTCGCCGCCGGCCTCGTGGAAGGCAGGCTGCATCTCGCGGCGTACGCGCTCGGCGCCAGCGCGACCGGGATGACCTTCCTCGACTCCGAGGTGCCCGACCTCCTGGGGGAGCCGGCTGATCTCGTGACCTTGCTGTTCACCTGCGTCGGCGTGCCGGAGTACACGTCGCGAGCCGGCGGCACGCCGGGCGCGCCGGTCGAGTTCCGGCCGGTCGCGCCGCGACTCGGCGGTGACTGAAGCGCTACGGCAGCTCGGCGTTCACGCGGAAGACGCTGAACCGCGAGGCATCGCCGACGACGTCGACCTCGGTGACGAGCTCGACCGCGCCGAGAGGCGAGGGTGCGTTGGCGTAGTGGATGTTGGTCGTGCACTGCTTCCAGCCGGGCCCCGCGGAGACGCTCACGCCCGGGCAGAACGCGCGTGGTGCGTAGGCGTCGGCGTCCTGGCAGCTGCCACCCGGCCGCACGAGGCACTGCCACGAGTCGTCACTGGTCACCGGGAGGTTGTAGCGGTGGAAGTACGCCATCATCCCGTGCGCCTTCGGGCCGCGGAAGAAAGGCTGCCGATCGACCGTCTGCCACGCGCCGGGCAGCCCGGGCCCGAGCTCGCGGTACTCGAACTCAGCGGCGAACGGCTTGGCCGGCTTCGCGACGATCGTGGCGCCGTAGCCGGGCAGGGTCACCTTGAAGCGCGTCGCGCCGTCGGTGATCAGGTAGAGCCGGTAGCGACCCGCGCGCAGCGGCTCGAAGTCGCTGTGGTCCATGAAGTACTGCGGGCGGTCCGGCGAACCCCAGTTCGCGAGGATGTCGCCGCGCGCCCACGCGCCGCGCCCGCTCAGCGGCCGGAGCACGTAGCCGGCGTACGTCCCGCGCGTGTCGAAGTCGGCATGCATGTAGCCGCGGGACGCCACGGAAGCGCTCGTCGGGCGGGTCAGCACGATGTCGGTGTACGACGTCCGCGAGCCCGTGATCTGGAGGTATCCGTCCGGGCGAGCATCCTCGGCGGCCAGCACGGGGACGAAGACGCCCGGCAGCAGGCTCGCGAGCAGGCAGAGTCGGGCTATCGCACGGCGCATGAGCCGTCAACGACCCGATCCCGTCGCAGGTACGGCGTGCCGCCGCAACAGCGCCGGGGGCCCCGCTTGTGAATGCGGACTTGGCCAGAGGGCCGGCAGCGAGGACAGTGGGGGGCATGACTTCCACTGAGCCGACCCCGTTCAACGACGCCCTGGCGATCGCCGCGCAGCACCAGGAGCTGCAGATGTGGCGGGCCGCCCAGCTCGTGAAGTCGCACGTGTCGGTCCGCAAGGGCCGCGCCGAGGTGCTCGACTGCCTCGGGCTCACCGACGTGGTCCGGCCCGAGCCTGCAGGCTCGACCGTCAGCTGACGGCGGTCGGCTCCCCGGAGCCGAGCTGGGCGTAGGCCGGTCGCAGCCGCTCGGCGTAGCGGTCCATCTCGGCCCACTCCGCCCGTCGGCTGGGCGCGCCGTACAGCTCCTCGCGGTCGTACCGCGGGAACACGTGCACGTGGTAGTGCCACACGTCCTGGTTCCCGGCGGGCTCGTTGTGCTGCCGCAGCGACGTCCCGGGACAGCCGTACGCGGCCTTGAGCGCCAGCGCGGCCCGCCTGGTCGCGCCGAGCAGCGGACCGCCTAGGCGGTCCGGCATCGCGTAGAGGTTCTCGACGTGGTCCACCGGTACGACGAGGACGTGGCCGGGGTTGTTCGCCCACCACGTGGGCGACACGAAGGTCCACGTGCTGGCCGTGCGCTCCACGACGTGGGACTGGCGGACCCAGTCGTCCTCGCCCCCGCCGACGTAGCGGCAGAACGGGCACTCGTACCCCGGCGGCGCATGGCTCGTCACGGGAACCAGTCTGCCGCGCCGGCCGCGGTCAGTGGCCAGCCGTGGCGGCGCCGTCAGGGGGTCCTACCGGAGTGCCCGCCTCGACCAGCTCGTCGACCGTGACGAACTCGAACCCGCGATCGCGAAGCCGCTCGATGATGATCGGCAGGGCGCGAAGTCCGACCCGCCGGTCGATGGTGTGGTGCGACGCGTCATGAGCAAGGAGGATCGAGCCCGGCTCGACCCTGGCGAGCACGTGCGCGACGTTCGCGTCGACGTCCAGCGCGGCCTCCCGCAGCTGCACCGACCAGAGCAGGACGTCTGCCCGGGCCGATGCGACGGCCGCGAGCGCCGCGCCGGAGACGTTGCCGAGCGGCGGGCGGAAGTAGCGCGGCGCGCGTCCGGTGAGCGACTCGATCGCGTCGGCACCGCGGTGCACCTCGGCGATCGCCTCAGGCGGTGATGCGGTCGAGAGGTCGCGGTGGCTCCACGAGTGGTTCTCGACCTGGTGGCGATCGGCGAGCTCCCGCCGGACCAGGTCGGGGTGGCGTACGGCGCTGCGGCCGACCAGGTTGAACGTCGCGCGCACCTTCTGCTCGCGCAGCATGTCGAGGTAGTCCTGCGTGTACGCCGGCACCGGTCCGTCGTCGAACGTCAGGGCGACGAGCGGGCGCTCGGTCTGCACCCGCCATACCGCGCGCGTGCTTCTCGGGAGCGAGTCACTGAAGACGCTGCGCGACCCGGCGAAGCCGCGCTCGCGCGCTCCCGGGTGCACCGGGATCGTCGGCTCGTCGACGCTCAGCCGGCCGACCGCGGCCCCCGTTGCCGCCACCGCTGCGCCGCGCAGCAGATCACGACGCCTCACCGTGCACCCCCGGCTCAATGGAACGAGCCGGCATGTGCGGCCCTCGCTGGCGACCATTGTGGGGCATCCGGCGGCCATGGTCGCGATCAGCGAGCGTCCGGGCACGTCGCTGAGACCCCTCGCCCTGTGCGCCCGTTCGAGGGGATGCTGCAGTCATGCCGTCCGACGCATTCCTGTCAGGACCGGTGGATCCACTCCCCTACCGGTCCGAGATCGCCCGACCGGAGCCGGCTCCGTTCCAGGCGGGTGATCCGCGTGACGCGGTGCGAGCCGAGCTCCACCGCCGGTTCACGTCCCCGGGGACCGGGTCCTGGGACTACCTCGAGTCGACCGTCAGAGGCGATGTCCTCGTCGTGCGACTGCTGGACGACACCGACGGCTACATCAACATCGAGGTGGAGCTCGCCGACCCGGTCCGCCCGGAGGACTGGCAGTTCCTTGACGTCTGGATCGTGGAGCTCATGGACACCGGCCGTCCCGCACCCGCCTCCGTCGTGGACGGCATGACTACCTACCGCCTCGACTGATCGCAGGTCACGCCATTCGGCAGATGAGCCGGCCCCACTGAGCCAAAGGCCGTCAAAGCGGGGCAGAACGGGCGATTGTGACCGGTCGGGTACCCGCCGATGCTGCGTGAAAGCCACCGCCGATGGATGGAGCCCGCACTGTGCCCGGAACCCTCCGCTTCGCCCGACGGCGCGCCCCGGCCGCTGTCCTGCTCGTAGCGAGCGCCATGCTCCTGGGCACCGCCGTACCCGGCTCGGCAGGCAGCGCGAAGAGCACCACGTACGCCGCCAACTGGTCGTTCTCCGGAGATGTGCAGGCGTCCCTGACAGCCCGCCCGAGCTCGGTCTCGCTCGCCGACTACAGCCCCGAGTACTACGACCGCGCCACGGCCACACCGGGCAAGTCAGAGCGCGTCACGATCAGCGGCGTCCTCTGCCCAGCGGCTTCTTACTTCCAGTCCGGCGTGAGCCTGTTCGCCGAGCCGTCGAACTGGGCGAACATGCCGGTTGATGGCATCGCCCGACCCGGGCGAGTGAAGATCGGCTGCATCGTCAACGGCGCCACGCATCACTA
>DATLNF010000078.1:0-22919 GCA_035536955.1 Mycobacteriales bacterium
GTCATACACCGCGAGGTCGGCACGGCACCCGGGGGCGAGCACCCCGGCCTGGCCGGCCAGACCGAGCGCGGCGGCGCCGCCGACGGTCGCCGCCTCCACGAGCCGGCGCTCGAGGTCGTCGCGGGCCGCGCCCTGATCGACGGCGAGGTCGCGGAGCGCGGCCAGCTCGGCCACCAGGTCGAGCGACGGGCTGGACGCGAGCGAGTCGGTGCCGACGCAGATCGGTGAGCCCTCCGCGAGGTGGGCGGCCACTGGTGGGTCCCCCGCACCGAGGGTGCGGTTCGACCTGACGCACAGCGCAACCGCCGTGCCGTGCCGGCGCAGCAGGGCACGGTCCGCCTCGTCGAGGTGCACGCCGTGCGCGACGTGGACGTCCCCGCCGAGCCCGCCGAGCGCCGCCAGGTGCGCCGCCGGACTCACCCCGGAGCCACAGCCGAGCAGGTCGTGGTCGAAGGACAGCCTGCGCAGCTGGTCGGCGATCGCACCCAGCCCGGCGGCGACGTACTCGGCCTCCTCGGCGCTCTCGGCGAGGTGGGTGTGCAGGCGCATCCTGTGAGTCCGCGCGAGTGCGACCAGCTCGCGGAAGACGCCGGCGCTCAGCGAGTACAGCGCGTGCGGGGAGATGCCCAGCACGCGTCCAGGAGGCGCGCCGCGGATGACGGCGGAAACACGCGCCAGCTCGGCGGCGCCGCCGGCGTCGTCGGCGCCCACGGCCTCGACGTAGGAGATGCCGGCGAGCGAGGCGCGCGCTGCTGCGGCGATGCCGGGGCCGACGGTGACCACGTCACCGATGCACGTCGTGCCGCTGCGCAGCAGCGCCGCCACGCTGCCTCGTGCCGCCGCGAGCCAGTCCGCCGGGGACATCGCGCGGCGGCGCTCCGACAACGAGCCGATCCAGGATGCGAACGGCAGGCCGGACACCGCGAGGTCGGCGAACGGCGGGCCGTACTCCAGGTGCGTGTGTGCGTTGACCAGTCCGGGAGTCATGACGCCGGGCCACTCCCGCACTCGTGCGGCGGGGTTGTCCCGAAGCAGCTCCGCGCGCACGCCGACAGCAGTGACGTGTCCCGCCGCGATCGCGACTCCGCCGTCGCGGATCTCCTCGCCGGTCATCGGCAGCACGACGGGTGCGAGGTGGATCGTCGTCGCGGCTCTGGACTCGCGGCTGGGCGCCGGCGCCGTCACGCCGGCGCGGCGACCAGCGGCAGGTGCGACCGAACAGGATCGACCGGGTCGTCAGCCGGGTCCCGATGCACCACGAGGTGGCGGTACAGCGTGTCGCGCTGGGCGGGGACCCGGTCGGCCGCCCTGATCAGGTCGATGATCTCCTGCCGGTTGGACCGGTGCCGGGCGCCCGCGGCGGACACGACGTTCTCCTCGAGCATGATCGAGCCGAGGTCGTCCGCGCCGAAATGCAGCGTCAGCTGGCCGACGTCCTTGCCGACGGTGAGCCACGACCCCTGCACGTGGGCGATGTTGTCGAAGAACAGCCGAGCCACCGCGATCATCCGCAGGTACTCGAGACTGGTCGCCTGGGTGTGCCCCTTGAGGTGGTTGTTCTCGGGCTGGTAGGTCCAGGGGATGAACGCCCGGAAGCCGCCGGTCCGGTCCTGGACGTCACGGATCATCCGCAGGTGCTCGATGCGCTCGGCGTTGGTCTCGCCGGTGCCCATCATGAACGTCGCGGTCGACTCCACGCCGAGCCGGTGGGCCGTCTCCATGACGCTCAACCAGTCCTCGCCGCTCTCCTTGAGCGGCGCGATCGCCGTACGTGGCCGCGCGACCAGGATCTCCGCGCCGGCGCCGGCGAACGAGTCGAGACCGGCCGCGTGCAGTCGGGTGATCGCCTCCTCTACCGAGATCGACGAGACGCGAGTGATGTGCATGACCTCGCTGGCGCCGAGGGAGTGCAGCGCGAGCTGGGGGAACTCTGCGCGAACGGTGGCGAAGAGCCGCTCGTAGTACTCGATGCCGAAGTCCGGGTGGTGCCCGCCCTGGAACATGATCTGCGTCGCGCCGAGCTCGACCGCCT
This sequence comes from Mycobacteriales bacterium, assembly GCA_035536955.1. Taxonomy (GTDB): domain Bacteria; phylum Actinomycetota; class Actinomycetes; order BP-191; family BP-191; genus DATLNF01. The sequence continues at coordinate 2,033 of DATLNF010000078.1, forward strand.
CCGCGCACCGGCGCCGGATCTCGTCGGCGTCGCGAACCCAGCCGTCGGCGTGGCCGGGCGCGCGGTAGAACGCGCAGAACTTGCACGCAGTGACGCAGACGTTCGTGTAGTTGATGTTCCGGTCGATGAGGTACGTCGCGATCCCGTCGGGGTAGCGCACACGGCGCACGGCGTCCGCGGCCCGGCCCAGCGCGTGCAGCGGCGCACCGACGTAGAGGTCGAGCGCCTGCTCCGGCGTGATGCGTCCACCGGCGGCCGCGTGGTCGAGCAGCTGCTGCATGGCGGACACGCGCGGGCCTCTCGGTGACGTCGGGCCGTCAATCCTACCGGCGCGCGGCGGCGGCCCCGGCCGGGACGAGCAGCGTGATGTGCCCCGTCGCGAAGTCGGCGACGTAGAGGCCGGTGCCGGGGGGACCGAAGGTGAGGTCGAGGGGCGCGGGGCCGGGCCACACGGTCTCAGGTTCGCCGGCAAGCCCCCGGCTGTCGACCGGGACCCTGACGACCGCGTGACCGGTGGCGCCGTTGAAGCTGCCGAACTCGGCGATGTACGCGGCGCCGTCCCATCCGCCGTCGGCCGGTGCGAATGCGATCCCGTCGGCCGACACATGCAGGCCGAGCAACGCCACGGGTCGCTCGTGGCGGGGGCTGCAGGGCCGCTCGATCGCCGGGTTCTGCGCGACCTTCGGCCCCTCCGGGGTGGCGGCGTAGACGCAGGCGGGGAAGCCGAAGTCGACCACGGGGCGGCGCAGGTCGAACCGGTGCAGGAGATCCTCGCCGTACGGGTCCAGCGCGTCCGGGCCGTTGGAGGGCGTCCACACCTCGTCGGTGCCCGGTCGGACGGCGACGTCGTAGGGGTTGCGCAGCCCGCGCGCCTCGACGACCAGCGCCCGCCCAGGGCGGCGCGCGTCGATGCCGCGCGCCCTGAGCGGCACGGACAGGATCGTCCCGCTGAGCGGCTGCTCCGGTGGCCCACCGGACACTCCGTCGTCGGTGCTGTTGCCGTTGGTGATGATCAGCCGGCCCCTGTGCACGGCCATGCCGTTGGTCGCATGTCGTCCGTTGGGGAGGCCGTCGACGACGACCTCGGCCGGGCCCCCGCCCGGCGGCACCGCGCTGACGCGGCCGAGCAACGCACCTCCGTCGTCGGAGTGCGAGTCCGCGACGAACATCGTCCCGTCCGGGGCGAACGTCACCCCGAGCGGACTGGAGAACCCCGATGCGTATGTGACGGGAGGGAGCAGCGCCCCCCCGGGCAGCACGCCGAGCCGCTCGATCGTCCCCGTGCCGTAGCTCGCGGCGTACAGCGCGCCGTCGTGGTGGGCGATCGACGTCGGAGTCGGCACCGTCCCGACGGGTGCGCCGGCCAGCGCCGAGCCGGCCCCGCCGCGCGCGACCATGAGGGTCCCGAGCATCGTCGGGTGGATCGAGCAGAAGAAGGGGTAGGCGCCGGGCGCGAGCTTCTCCACACCGCGGACGGGGACCTGTCCGCCCGTCGATGCCGTCGCGCTCGTGAACAGCAGCACGCCGCGGCGGGACTGCTTGGACACGAGGTTGTGCGGAGCGACGTCGGCGTTGACGAGGTTGAGCGAGTCGCCGGGCGCGATCGTGATCTGCTCCGGCACGAACCTCAACGCGACGGTGACGGCGGTCGCCGTGGCCGCGTCCGAGGGCAGCGCCGCCGGCAGCAGCGTCAGCAGGGCGAGGCCGATCGCGCGCCGGATCATGCTGGTGAGTTCGCTCCTGCCGTGCCGGGACCTGCCCTCCTCGAGCCGGCGAGGGCGTCGCAGGTTCGTTTGCCCGGCCTCAGACCTCCGCGAACGACTCGCGGAAGCCGGCCGGCAGCGCACCACGCTGGGCGGCGCGGCGCGCGAACTCACGCAGCCCGAGCAGCTGCCGCTCCCCGAGCCGGAAGTCGAGCGCGCGGAAGTACGTCGTGAGCTCCGCCGCGGTGAACGGCTCCCAGCGGGCCGCCTGCTGCGCGATGTCCGGAAGCCGCCCCAGGGACGCGTCGAGCGACTGCCGGAACGCGGCGTGGACCCCCTTGACGAGACCGGGGTGCGCCTCCGCGAACTCGCGGCGGACGGCCCACACCGCGAAGACCATGGGGAGTCCCGTCCACTCCTGCCACGCCGCGCCGAGGTCGACGTGGTGGAGCCCCATCGCGGCGGCGTCCCGGCGGGCCCGCAGCGCCACGTCCCCGATCAGCACGGCGGCGTCGGCCTCGAGGAGCATCGCGCCGAGGTCGGGCGGGCACGCGAAGTACTCCGGGCGCACGCCGACGCAGTCCTCGAGCCACATCCGGGCGAGCAGGACCGACGTACGCGACGTCGAGCCGAGGGCGACCTGCCCTCCGGTCAGCTCGGCCGGCGGGCGCTTGGACACCAGGCAGACCGACAGCACGGGGCCGTCCGAGCCCACGGCAAGACCGGGCAGCAGCAGCAGGTCGGCGGCGTGCCGCACGTACTCCGCGGCGCTGATGGGGCCGATGTCGAGGTCACCGGCGAGCAGCCTCTCGCCCAGCCGATCGGGCGTGTCCTTGCGCAGGTCGACCTCGAGCAGGGCGCGACTCTCGACGAGGCCGTAGTAGAGCGGCAGGCAGTTGAGGAACTGGATGTGCCCCACCCTCGGCCGCCGGAGGGGGTCAGGCTCGCTGAACGCCACGAGAGAGAGGCTAGCCCCGTACCTCGCTCAGTCCCCGGCCCGGCCGTCGATGCGCTCCCGGAGCAGATCGGCGTGGCCGTTGTGCCGCGCGTACTCCTCGATCATGTGGACGTAGACCCACCGCAGGCTCATCTCGACCCCCCGTCGGGGATGGACGAAGGTGTCGTCGAGCGAGCGGGTCAGCACGGCGGTCCGGGCCAGCGCGCACTCCGCGAGGAACCGCTCGACGTCGGCCTGCGCCTGTGCGGCGTCGAGGTCGTCGAAGTCCCCGTCCTCGCTCTCCGGCGTGCAGTAGAGCTCGGCCAGGTCTTCGCCGGCGACGTTGCGCCGGAACCACCAGCGCTCGACCTCGGACAGGTGGCGGACCAGGCCGAGGAGCGACAGCGAAGACGGCTCCACGCTGCGCCGCACGAGCTGGTCGCCGTCGAGCCCCGCGCACTTGCGCAGCAACGTGGTCCGGTGGAAGTCGAGCCACGACTCGAGCATCTCCCGCTCGCCGCACACGTACGTCGTGGTCGGTGGGGTCGGCTCGGGCACGGTCCACGTCATCCGGAGCTCCGGTTCGGTTCTCGCCCGGGCCAGGCACTGCCTCGACGCGTCACGCCCACACCGCCTGCGGGACGGACCGCCGCTCGGCGAGAGACGGCGGGCCGTCGTACTCGCGGATCACGTCGTAGGTCGTGCCGCGTTCAACGGGGCGGTAGCCCGCGTCACGGATCAGGGCCAGCAGCGACTCGCGCGACATCTTCTCCGGGGTGCCGAAGCCGTCGGCGTCGTGGGTGATCTTGTACTCGACCACCGACCCGTCGAGGTCGTCGGCGCCGAAGGACAACGACAGCTGTGCGGTCGACAGCCCGTGCATCACCCAGAAGTTCTTGACGTGCGGGACGTTGTCGAAGAGCAGGCGCGACACCGCGAACGTCTTGAGGACCTCGGCGCCGGTCGCCATCCGGGTGGAGGCCCCCAACGGGTTGTTGTCGTTGTGGAAGCGCAGCGGGATGAAGACCACGAACCCGCCGGTCTCGTCCTGCAGCTCACGCAGGCGCAGCACGTGGTCGACGCGGTGACGCGGTTCCTCGATGTGGCCGTAGAGCATCGTGCACGGCGTCCGCAGCCCCTTGCGGTGCGCCAGGCGGTGGATACGGGACCAGTCCGCCCAGTGCGTGTCGTGGTCGACGATCCGGGAACGGACCTCCCAGTCGAAGATCTCGGCCCCACCGCCGGTGAGCGAGGTGAGGCCCGCCTCGATGAGCTCGTCGAGGATCTGGTCCGCGGACAGACCCGAGAGCTTCTCGAAGAAGTGGATCTCGGTCGCGGTGAACGCCTTGAGCGCGACGTCGGGAAGGGCCGCCCGCAGCTCGCGCAGCACCCGCGGGTAGTACTTCCAGGGCAGCGTCGGGTGCAGCCCGTTGACGATGTGCAGCTCGGTGAGCCCCTCCGCCTGCATCGCGGTCGCGAGCCGGACCGCCTCCTCGACGCGCATCGTGTAGGCGTCGGCGTCGCCGGGCTTGCGCTGGAACGAGCAGTAGGAGCACGACGCCGTGCACACGTTGGTCAGGTTCAGGTGCCGGTTGACGTTGAACATGACCCGGTCGCCGTTCAGGCGGGTCCGCACCTCATGGGCGAGACCGCCGAGCCACGCCAGGTCGTCGCAGCCGTAGAGCGCGACGCCGTCGGCGAAGTCGAGCCGATCACCCGCGAGGACCTTGCGCTCGAGCGCCGCCTGCACTCCGGTGTCCACGTGGTCCGACGATACAGACGCCGGGGCCGGCGTACCCCTCGAGGGGTACGCCGGCTCCGGGCCGTTCGACGCGAGGCGGTCAGCCGACCACGTCCGCGCTGCGCCGGCGGGCGACGATCGCCAGACCGGCGATCAGCAGCGCCGCTGCCGCGAGCCCGGCGGGGGCGCCGGTGGCGGGGAGGCTCGGGCCACCCTGCGGAGCCGGGGCTCCCGGGGTGATCGGCGCGCCGCGGAGGGACGCCGGGCGGAACCGCGCCGACTCGCTCAGCTGGCCCATGACGATCCCGATCGGAGCGGTGCTGATCCCGGTCGCGGTCTGCGAGACGCCGGGGAGGGCGGGCAGGCCGGGGAGGGCGACGGGGGTCGGGATGGAGATCGAGCCGAGCTTGATGGTCAGCGCGTTGACGCCCGCCTGAGCGGTGTTGAACGCACCGTCCGTGCCGATGGACGTCTGCTTGGTCAGGAACTCCACCGACGGCGTCGGCACCGTGAGACCGGCGACCGCGCCGTTGAGCGCGGCGAACACCGGGCTCAGGATGCTGCCGACCTGGGCGTTGAGCTGACCGAGGGTCGAGCTCGCCGTGCCGAGGACGTCGACCGTGGAGCCGAGGCCGGCGATCGCCAGGACGTCGGCACCGAGCACCTTCACGCCGCTGATGGATCCGGTCACCGTCGCGACCCGGCTGGCTGCGGTGGCGCCGGCCTTGGCCGAGCTCTCGACGGTCGCCGAGGCCACGGAGACCAGCGGCTGGTCGAGGACGCCGGCGGCGGCCGCGAGGACCCCGTCGAGGGCCACGCGCAGGGCGGCCAGCGCGGCGTCGAGCGCGGCCTGGGCCGAGTCGAGCTCGGACTGCGCCGACGCGTACGCGGCGTCGGCGGCAGCCAGTGCGGCCTGCGCGGCCGCTGCCGCCGTCTGAGCGTTGCTCAGGTCGGTCATCGCGTTCGTGACGGCTGCGGGGCGCAGCGCGGCGGGCAGGGCCTGGTAGGCCGCCATCGTCAGGCCGGCCGCGGAGAGGGCGGTGTTGACGGCGGCGTTGGCCACGGCGACGGCGGCATCTGCCTGCGTGACCCCGGCGGCTGCGGCCGTGACCGCGGACTGTGCAGTGGCGGACCCCGCCTTGACCGCGTCGAGCTCGGCCTGCGCCGTGTCGACGGCCGCCTGGGCGGTCTGGGCCGCGGTCATGAGCGCCTCGATCGCGGGAGCGAGGGTGCCGGGCAGGGAGCGCAGCAGGTCGCGCACCGCGTCGAGGGGCAGGGCGCTGAGGTCGAGCCCGAGGCCGTTGAGCAGATCCATCAGCGTCGGCAGCCCGACGTTGCGCAGCGTCACGACCTTGCCGGCGGAGGACCCGGCGGCGGACACGCCCGACGTGACGGTCGCCTGGCTCTGCCCGAGCAGCTCCGTGCCGAGGAGCTTCGCGCTGCCCAGGTTGCCGGTGAGGCCGGCGGTCGGCGCGCCGCCGGTGATCGACGCGGCGAGGCGAGCGGCCGGCGAGGAGGCGGAGAGAAGGGACGAGGGGATCGTCGAGACGGCGCCCGTGCTCACCGAGGCGACGTCCTTCGGCCCCGACGCGGGTGTGACCGTCACCGTGCCGGTCTTCATGCCGTTGACGATCGCGGGGGTGAACTCCACCGCCGCGCCGAGCCCATCGATCGTCGACGCGATCGCGCCGAGCTCACCGAGTGAGACGTTCTGGCCGAAGGCGCTCAGCTTGACGAGGGTGGCGCGGGACTGGGCGATGCCAGCCGTCGCGGTGGGGGCGGTCGCCGCGTCGGCGGCCGTCGCGAGGGGGAGGACCGCGCCGAGCGCGACGGCTGCGGCGGCGAGTCGTGGAATCGAACGCATCGTGCGCTCCCGAGTGGGTTGGGCCGGTGTCCGGCGGTCTGGGTAAGCGTCGTCGCATTGCCCGGTTTGGCCCATGGCCCGAAGGAGCGGTTTCTGGTGCGTCGGATGACTACTCGGAGATGAGCCGTCCCGCCGGGTCGGCATGGCCCGCTGCGGCCGGCATGCTGATCCGGCCCTCCCACCGGGTGGACAGGACGACGGTGGTCCGCGTCCGCGCGACGCCGGGTATCCGCCGCAGGACCGCGAGCGTGTGCTCGAGCGCATCCACGTCGGGAACGCGCACCTTGACGACGAACGCCTCGTCCCCCGCGACGAACCAGCAGTCCTCGATCTCGTCGACCTCGCGCAGCCGGGCGGCGACGTCGTCCTGCTCGACCCCGTCGGCCTGATGGATGCCGACCAGTGCGCTCACCCCGAGCCCGAGGGCGGCCGGGGCGATCGCGGCGTGGTAGCCGGTCACCACGCCGCTCTGCTCGAGCCGCGCTACGCGGTCGCGCACCGCAGGCGGGCTCAGCCCCACCAGCGCAGCGAGCTCGGCGTACGTCGAGCGGCCGTTGGCGCGCAGCGTCCCGACCAGCAGCCGGTCGACGGGGTCGAGCGGCCGAGCAGTCGCGCCGGGCCGGCGGGACGGGCTCGCAGCGGCGGGCTCGGTGGGCATCGGCGACCTCGATCCAGAGGGGGAATGGGCTTCGATTCGTTGGGGTTATCTCGTGTATGCTCACTAAAAGTAAAGCAAGCAGGGGGTGAGATCCATGATTACCACGAACGAGCACGCGGCCGAGCGCGTACGAGAGCTCCGCCTCCAGGCGGCCCTCGCCGGTCGGACCCGGCACCACCCGCTGCGGGCAGCCGTGCGGCGCGTGCGGTCCAGCGTCGGCCGCTGACCGCCGCCCTGTCCGATTGCTCCCGCGCTGCGCCGGGCGCGACCTTTCCGCCCGCCCGTCACCATCCGGGTGGTGGGTCGTTGTCCCCGTCAGAGCACCGTGGCCGGCTACGGCCCGTAGACGTAGGAGACAGCGATGGAGCAGCGAGACCGGCTCATGACCCCGGGTGAGGTCGCGACCCTCTTCCGCGTCGACCCGAAGACCGTCACTCGGTGGGCCGTCGCCGGTCGCATCGGCAGCGTCCGGACCCCGGGCGGTCACCGCCGGTTCCGCGAGTCCGAGGTCCGCGCTCTCCTCCACGGCGAGCCGCGCCGGGTCGCCCCCGTCGTCGCCCCGCCTCGGTTCGCCACCCGCACGGCCTGAGCCCGCTCGGACGCCGCCGCTGCCGAGTCAGCTCTCCGGCAGCCGGGCGGCGCCGATATCCCCGGTCCACGGGCGGTAGAGCGCGTGCCGAACCCCGAGCACGTCGAGCACCCGGCCCGCGATGAAGTCCACCAGCTCCGCGACGTCCGTGGGCCCGTGGTAGAACGCCGGTGACGCCGGCAGGACGACAGCACCCGCATCGTGCAGGGCGAGCAGCTGGACCAGATGGCTGCGACCGAGCGGCGTCTCCCGCGGCACCACGACGAGCGGGCGACGCTCCTTGAGCGTCACGTCGGCGGCCCGCTGCAGCAGGTCCTTGCTCAACCCCTGCGCGATCCCGGCTACCGCTGCCGTGCTCGCCGGGACGACGACCATCCCGTGCGCGGCGTACGAGCCGCTCGCCGGCCCGGCCGCCAGGTCGCCGGGCGCCCAGTGCACGACGTCGTCGGTGAGCTCCCGATCGAGCCAGGCGCCGAGGTCGGCCTCCCAGTGCGCGTCGCGCCAGCGGATCCCGGTCTCGTCGAGGATCGTCAGCCGAGCGGCCCGGGAGACGACGACGTCGACCGCGGCGCCCGAGTCGAGCAGGGCGTTGATCACCGCCCGGGCATACGGCGTCCCGCTGGCGCCGCTGACCCCGACGACCCACGGCCGGCGCGGACTCACGTGAGCCTCGGCAGCAGCGCGGCAACGGCGAAGACGAGCAGGCCCACGCCGATGTAGCCGTTGACCGTGAAGAACGCGCGGCCCACCCGGGACAGGTCGTCCGCCGTGACGATCACGTGCTCGTAGAGGAGCGCGCCCGCACTGCCGGCCACCCCGACCCACCACCACGCCCCCATGCCGACCGCGCGACCGAAGGCGACGAGCAGGGCCATCGTGACGACATGCACCACCGCGGAGGCGCGCAGCGCGGCGGCGACCCCGAATCGGGCCGGGACCGAGCGGACGCCCTCCCGCCGATCCGACTCGACGTCCTGGCACGCGTAGATGAGGTCGAACCCGGCGACCCAGGTGCCCAGCGCCAGGCCGAGGAGCACCGCGGTCCAGGACCAGGTGCCGGTCACTGCGAGCCAGGCGCCCACCGGCGCGACCGCCTGCGCGAGGCCGAGCACGGCGTGGCAGAGCCAGGTGAACCGCTTGGTGTACGGGTACCCGACCAGCGGGACGACGGCCACCGGCGCCAGTGCCAGGCAGATCGGGGGGAGCGCGGCGGCGACGAGGAGGAACACGGCGAGCGACACCGCGGTCCCGGCCACTGCGGCCCGGACCGGCACCGCGCCGGTGACCAGCTCCCGGCCGGCCGTGCGCGGGTTCCGGGAGTCCAGCTCGCGGTCGATGACCCGGTTGGCGCCCATCGCGAACGTCCGCGCGGCGACCATCGCCGCGGTGATCAGGACGAGGGTCACGACGTCGACGCGTCCGGGGCCGGTCGCCATCGCCGTGAGCGCGGCGATGTACGCGAAGGGGAGCGCGAACACCGAGTGCTCGATCACGACCAGTCGCAGGAACCCGCGGACCGGGCCCACCCGCGCCGGCCCGACCGGGAGGTCGACGACGTCGCCCGCGGCCGCAGTCGGTCCCGGCGGCCGCAGTGCACGGGTCACAGGCCGAGCTCTTTCCACCGTTGGCTGACGCGGGCCACCACTGCCGGGTCCTGCTCGATCATCTCCGGCCAGCCACCCGCGCGCGCGTATCCCTCGGTGGGGAGCTTCCGGGTCGCGTCGATGCCGGCCTTGCCCCCCCAGAACTGCTGGTACGCCGCGTGGTCGAGGTGGTCCACCGGTCCGCTCGTCACGAGCAGGTCGTGCGCGTAGTCGACGTTGCCGAACGCCCGCCACGCGACCTCCGCGTAGTCGTGGACGTCGCAGTCCGCGTCGACGACCACGACCAGCTTGGACAGCGAGAGCAGGCCGGCACCCCAGATCGCGTGCATAACCTTCTGCGCCTGCTTCGGGTACCGCTTCTCGATCGACACGATCGCGCAGTTGTGGAACACCCCGGCGACCGGGAGGTCGTAGTCGACGATCTCGGGCACCGTCATCTTGATGAGCGGCCGGAAGATGCGCTCCGTCGCCTTCCCGAGCGGGCCGTCCTCCTGCGGCGGGCGACCGACGACGATGGTCTGGAAGACCGGCTTGCGCTGCATGGTCACGCAGTCGACGGTCAGCGCGGGGAAGGGCTCCACCGGCGTGTAGAAGCCGGTGTGGTCGCCGTACGGCCCCTCGGGGCGGCGGTCGCCCGGCTCGAGCCAGCCCTCGAACACGACCTGCGCGGTCGCCGGGACCTGGAGCGGGACGGTCTTGCAGTCGACGAGCTCCACCCGCTTGCCGCGGATGAACCCGGCGAACAGGTACTCGTCGATACCTGGCAGCGGCGCGCTGGCGGCGTAGGTGACCACGGGGTCGCAGCCGAACGCGATCGCGACCGGGAGCCGCTCACCGCGGCGCTCAGCGACCGCGTGGTGCGCGTTCGAGTCCTTGTGGATCTGCCAATGCATCCCCACGGTGTTCCGGTCGTGCCGCTGGAGGCGGTAGAGCCCGAGGTTGCGCACGCCGGTCTCCGGGTGCCGGGTGTGCGTCAGGCCGAGGTTGAAGAACGCGCCCCCGTCGCCGGGCCACGTGTGCAGCGCGGGTATCGCGCGCAGGTCGACCTCGTCGCCACGCAGCACGACTTCCTGGCACGGGGCGCTGCGCACCTTCTTCGGGGGGACGCCGCGCAGCGAGGCGACCTTGCCCAGGGCCTCCCGCATGCCGCCGAGGCCGTGCGGCAGCTCCGGGGCGATGAGCGCCGCGATGCGGTCGCCGATCTCGTCGAGCCGCTGGACCCCGAGCGCCATGGCCATCCGCCGTTCGGTGCCGAACACGTTGATCGCCAGCGGCATCGACGCGCCGACGACGTTGTCGAACACCAGCGCCGGTCCGCCGTCGCGGACCACCCGGGTGACGATCTCGGTGATCTCCAGGTGGGGGTCGACGCGCGCGCGGACGTGCCGGAGCTCGCCTTCCCGCTCGAGCCGACGCAGGAAGTCGGGCAGGTCGGCGTAGGCCATGCGGCCAGTATCCCGTCCCGCCGCAGGTGGGTCGGCGCCGAGATCAGCGCGGCGGTCTCAGTGCGCCGGGGCCTCGGAGCCGGTGGCCGGCGCGGCGCCGCCGCCGGACCCCTCGAGGAACGTGTGGTTGGACGTCAGCTTCGGGCCCTCGTAGTAGGAGAAGGCGTAGAAGCCGGCGGTCAGCACGAGCAGCACGACGACGAGCTTGAGCCACCCGGGCACCGGCCCGTCCCCGACGTCGTCGCCGAACGACGAGACCGGGTCGATGAAGACCGGGCGCTCCCTCACGGCGACTCCTCCTCGCCCGAGTCGCACTGCAGCCCGACGAGGTATGCGGCGAGCCGGCGCAGGTCGTTGCGAGAAAGGTGCCGGTAGGACGGCATCCCGCTGTCCTCGTGCACAGCGTCGGGGTTGCGGAGGTAGTCGACCATCGCCTCGACGAGCTCCTCGCGTCCTGCCTCGTCATCCCCCTCGACGTCACTCGAGGCGCCCGGCACGCGGTCGCCCACACAGCGCAGGTCGGGGCCGAACCGCACCTCCCCGAGGCTCGCGGGGCGGTCGGCGAGGGTGTCGCCGGGGCGGGTCGGCCGGCCGCCGAGCCCGGCGTCGGTGTAGGTGTCGCGCACCTGCTGGGTGTGGCAGTAGACGCAGCCCTGGTTGACGTAGATCTCGCGCCCGCGGGCCTCGCCGACGGTGTAGCCGCGGGTCGCGTCGGTCTCGGTCGTCGTGACCGCGTCGGCGGTCGGGAGCGCGACGGTCGTCACGAACCCGGCGCCGAGCAGGACGGCGGAGCCGAGCAGAACCGGGAGCAGGGTCGTGCGTCCGGCCGTCATCGGCCCGCCTCAGTGCTCGTCATCGGCCCGCCTCAGTGTCGTCGGGGTCGAGCGGGTCGCCGTACGCCGTTGTGGCGAGCACCTGCTGGAACACCAGCACGGCGGCGACCAGCACCAGGGCCTGGCCGACGACCCGCGCCCACAGCAGCGGCCGGAGGCTGTCGGCGACCACCCGCCACCCCGACCCGACGAAGGCCTCGCCGCCGTCGCGCACCGCAGCGGTCCACAGCGCGCCCTGGACGAAGCCGCCGGTCGCCAGTGACAGGGCGACCAGGCCGATCCCCGCGCCGAGCCACCAGGCGGCGCGGCCCGCGACCACGGCGTTGGCCTGGCGACTCCCGGCGAGGCCCGGCAAGACGTGCCAGACGCCGGCGAGGAGCAGCGCGCCGGCGACGCCGATCGTCATGAGCTCGGCCGCGCCCTCGCTGAACACCGTCAGGTGCAGCACGTCTCCGGCGGTCCGCGAGCCGGCCAGCGCGGCCGCGGACACCGCGACGGCGAGCAGGACGGCGCCGAGCAGCGCGAAGCGGAGGTCGGGGGGATGGCTCAGGCTGGTTCGTCGCGTGTAGGTCTTCCCGAGGTTCACGCACACCGCGAGCGCCGGGACGACCAGGGCGATCGATGCGGCGATCCCGATCGTCTCGAGCCACTCCTGGGCCGGACCGGACACGAGTCTCGCCGGCCCGGTGAACGGAGCGAGCGCCACCCAGCCCCAGAACCCGAGGTGGGCCAGCCGGCGGCTGTAGAGCGCGGCCCGACAAGCCTGCGGCACGACGTACAGCGCGACGCCGATGCCGAGCGAGACCAGCCACAGCAGGGCGAGCCCGTTGGTGGCGAACACCCGCACGATCTCGTCGTTGACGCCGGCGACGCGCGGCATCGTGCCCAGGAAGAGCAGCACCGGCGCGGCGCCGAGGGCGGCGCTGAGGTGCCACAGCGCCGGATGCAGGACGTCGTCCGCCCGTACCGCCAGCGTGCGGAAGAACACCGCGGCCGCGAGGAGCAGGCCGACCGCGAGCGGCACCGCGAACGGCCGCGGCAGCTCCAGCCCCGGACGGCCCGTGGTGTGCCCCAGCAGCAGGGCGACGCACCCGCCGCCGACCGAGAGCGTCGTGAGCGCGCCGGCCGCCTTCGCGACCAGCTCGAGCTGCACGGGGGCGCGGCTGAGCCGCCGCGCGATGTCGAGCGCGACGCCCGTCCCGAGCATGCCGAGCCCGCCGTAGGTGACGAGGGTCGTGGCGACGGGTCGCAGGCGGCCGAGCGACGTCGCGGCGCCGAGCGTCGCGAACCCGGGCGACACCTGCTGGATCGCGGTGAGCAGATGCACCGACAGGCCGATCAGCAGGAAGGTGGCGCCGACGGTGACCCACGTAAGCGCGGCTCCCGACGGCTCGGACCAGTCGGCCCGACCGTCCGCGGCGGATCGCGTCGACCCGGTGGGAGCCGTCGGCGTGGCGAGGGTCACTGCCACCTCCGCGCTGGTCCGGACCGGGTCGGGCGAGACACTATCGACCCACGGGCGTGCAGCGCGAAAACCCTCACACGCCGGCGTAGGAGTGCAGGCCGGAGATCCAGAGGTTCACCGCGTAGTAGCAGATCATCAGCGCCGTGAAGCCCGCGACGCCGATCAGGGCTGCCCGCCGCCCGCGCCAGCCCGCGGTGGCCCGGGCGTGGAGGTACCCGGCGTACACGACCCAGGTGATGAACGACCACGTCTCCTTCGGGTCCCAGCCCCAGTAGCGCCCCCAGGCGGCTTCGGCCCAGACCGCGCCGGCGATCACGGCGAACGTCCAGATCGGGAACGCGAACGCGTTCACGCGGAACGCGACCGTGTCGAGCGTCGACGCGGCCGGGAACCGCACGCGCGACGCGGCGCCCGCCCCGACCTCCGGGACCTCCGGGTGCCGGCGCTCCCACGACTCGCGCGCGAGGTAGAGCAGCGTCACCGCGAACCCGAGCATGAAGATCCCGGACGACGTCATCGCCGCGACGACGTGGATCTTGATCCAGTAGGAGTTCAGCGCCGGGACGAGCGGCGCCGCCGGCGCGTAGAGAACGGTGCCGGCGATGCCGAGGTAGACGACGACGGGCAGCATCACGAAGGCGCCGAGGTAGCGCACGGGCTGCCGCGTGAGCAGGTACAGGTACGCCGTCACCGCCGCGAGGCACACCGCGGAGGAGAACTCGTACATGTTGCCCCAGGGCACCCGCTCGACCGCCAGGCCGCGGGTGACCAGCGACCCGTTGTGCAGGAGCCAGCCGAGCACGGTCACCGCGACCGCGGCCTTGCCGACGGCGGTCGGCCAGCCCCGCTCTCCCCCGTGGCGGGCCACCCGGCGAGCCGCGCGCTCGGACACCCACTCGGCGGGCAGCGTGTCGGTCGACCCGCCGGCGATGGGCGCCGGCCCGTCCGGCGCGCGGCGGCCGAACGCCAGCTCGGCGGCGTACCCGAGCATCGCGACGACGTAGCACAGGACCGCGCCGAACAGCAGCCAGTCGCTGGCTGCGGCGAGGTCCGGGTCCGCGGTCACGGGTGCATCTCCTCGGTCGCGTCGGCCGGCACCGCCACGGGTCCCGGCAGCAGTTTCGTCAGGTCGGCGGCGAGTCGCCCGAACTCGACGGCGAACGCGTCGGCGTCCCGGCGCGACCGCCCGCCGATCTCCACAACCGTACCGCCGGGCGCGGCGGTCGCGCGGACCCACACCCGGCGCCGGCGGACCCGCAGGCTCGTCACGACGCCGGCCAGGGCCAGCACCGCCGCGAGGAGCACGACCCGCTGGCCCGGGTCGCGGGCCACCTGGAGGTTCACCCACTCCCGGAACCCGACGAAGGTCATCGTCGCGCCGCCGGCGAGCGGTCGGCTGGTCTCGCCGGGCAGGAGCAGCCCCCCGCCGGTGCTCGTCAGGCCGCGGGTGTCGAGCTCGTACACGTTCTGCGGCCGGCCGGAGTCGAGCCCGAGGTCCCCGGCGAACGCCTCGTAGGTCAGCGCCGGGGCCGTCGGGGTCGGGGACGTCGAGCGGAGCCGCCCGTCACGCGCCACGTCGACGGTCGGCAGGAACGCCGCGCGGATGCCGAGCTGTGGCAGGCCCGGCCGGACGTCGGGCACCTTGACGACCCCGGTGGACAGGAAGCTGCCGTCCTGCGGCAGGAACGGCGTCACGCTGTCGTAGAGCACGGCGCCGTCCTTGTCGCGCACGACGATGTGCGGCGCGTAGCCGTGCGCCAGGAGGTAGACCCGCGACCCGGCGACCGACAGCGGGTGGTTCACGCGCAGCGTCGCGCGGCGGTCCGGCTCGGTGAGGCCCGGGGAGTAGCGCACGTCGGCCCGGAAGTCGCGGGCCTGGCCGTCCGTGGCGTACACCGCCTCGAACTCGTCCAGGCGGAGCGTGAACGGCGGCAGGTCCGCGGCGCCACGCGCCCGGCCCGGCTTGAGCTCGTCGTACGCGATCGCGGTGTTGGTGAACCCCGTCCCCTCGACCACGATCGCGCGGCCCTCGTAGCCGAAGAGCGCGCCGACGGCGACCCCCGCGATGACGCCGAGCAGGGAGACGTGGAACACCAGGTTCCCGGTCTCCCGCGCGTAGCCCTTCTCCGCCGCGACCGAGGCGGTCGACCCGCCGCCGCGCGACCGAGTGCGCCACCGGCGGGTCCGCAGCCGTCGCTGCGCCGCGGCGGCCACCTCGTCCGGCGAGAGCGCGGTCACGGCGCTCACCCGGCAGGGCAGCCGGGCGAACGAGTGGGGCGGCGCCGGGGGCTGCGCGCGCAGCGCGCGCAGATGCAGCCGGATGCGCGGGATCAGGCACCCGACGAGGGACACGCACAGCAGCGCGTACAGCCCGACGAACCAGGGAGCGGCGAAGGTGTCGAAGAAGCCGAGCCGGTCGTAGAGCCGTCCCGCCGTCGGGTGGTCGGCGAGGTAGCGGTCGACCGCGAACGGGTTGAGCGGCCGCTGCGGCAGGATCGACCCGGGGACCGCCGCCACCGCGACCAGGAACAGCAGCACGAGGGCGGTGCGCATCGAGGTGAGCCCGCGCCACGCCTGGCGGAGGCTCGCGCGGAACGACAGGCGAGGCGACGTCATACGGCGGTGTCGAACCCGGAGTACCAGGTCTGCAGCTCGGTCACGATCGTGGAATACACGCCGGTCACCTGGAGGACGCCGATGACGACGAGGAACGCGCCGCCCACGCGCATGACCGCGGTGTAGTGCCGCTTCACGACCGCGAACGCGTCCATCGAGCGCCGGAAGGCGAGCCCGGTGAGGACGAACGGAAGTCCGAGCCCGACGCAGTACGCGAAGGAGAGGATGGCGCCGCGGACCGCGCCGTCGGTGTTGAGCGCGAGGGTCAGGACCGCCGCCAGCGTCGGACCGATGCACGGGGCCCAGCCGAGCCCAAAGGCCAGCCCGAGCAGCGGGGCCCCCAGCAGGCCCGTCACCGGCACCCGATGGAACCGGACGTCGCGCTGCAGGAACGACAGCCGGTTGAACGCGCCGGCGAACACCAGACCGAGCACGATAGTGACGCCGCCGAAGACGCGGATGAGCAGCTGCTCGTGGTCGCGCAGCGCCTCGCCGACCGCGCCGAAGATCGCGCCGTAGCTGACGAAGACGACCGAGAACCCCAGCACGAACAGCGCGCTGCCGATCAGCACCCTTCCGCGCGGCCGGGCCGCCGTCTCGCCGTCGGCGCCCTGCGCCTCCTGGGCGAGGTCCGCCGCGGAGAGCCCGGTGATGTAGGACAGGTAGCCGGGGACCAGCGGGAGGACGCACGGCGACAGGAATGAGACCAGCCCGGCGATCGCGGCGACCGGCAGCGCGAGCAGCAACGGGCCGTCGAAGACGGTGTCCCGGAACGTCTCCGCGACGCCGGCCAGGGTCGCCGCGCTCACGTCACCTGCCCGACGACCAGCAGCAGCTCGTCGTAGGTCGTCGCGCCCAGCATCCGCGCGGCGACCCGGCCCTCGCCGTCGATCACGATCGTGCTCGGGATCGCGCTCGGCGGCAGGTCACGGAACCTGGCGACCAGGCTGGCGCTCGGGTCGAACAGGCTCGGGTAGGTCACGCCGTAGCGGCGGACGTGCGCGCGCGCGTTGGGCTTGCTGCTGTCCCGGACGTTGATCCCCACGAACCGGACGCCGTCACGGGCGAGCACCTCGGCGGCCCGCTGCAGGTCCGGCTGCTCCTTCTTGCACGGTGCGCACCACGAGCCCCAGACGTTGAGCACGACGACGGACCCGCGGAAGTCCGACAGGTCGAGCGGCGCCCCGTCGAGCGTCTGGCCGCGCAGCACCGGCGCCGGACAGCGGTCGCTCACCGGCACCAGCGTCGCGGTGCCGTCGCCCACGCGCGACCCGGGGCCGACAGCGCACGACGACCCGTCCGCGCTCGGCGCCCCGCACCCGGTGAGCGAGGCGCCGCCGAGGACGGCGGCGGCGACGGCCGCGACCGCTCGCCCTCGTCGTACCAGCCTCATCGGGAGCAGTCCTTCGGCGCCACGTAAACGGCGTACGACGGGCACGTCCGGCGTACGACGCGTGCGCCTGGTTGGATTCGCGGGGTGATCCCCACCGCCGTAGTATCGCAGCGCGCCGAAGCCCGAGCGCGCGTCAGGTCCGAGCACGACGAGGAGCGATGATGCCGGGACGCCTCGCGCAGTCCACCTGGCTCCGAGTGACCGTCGGGTCGCTGCTCCTGACCATCGCGTTCTTCATCTTCTACGGCGCGATCCCGTCGGCGCTGATCGCGTGGACGGACGAGTGGACGATCCTCGAGGACAACCCCGACATCGCCCCGCGGATCCGTGACGTCGGCGTCATCGGCTACCACGGCGCGATCGTGAACCTGACTTTCCTGCTCTTCTCGCTCTACCAGCGGCTCAACCCGGTCAACGCCGACGCCGACGAGGCGAAGCGCGACCCCGGCGGCTACCGATGACCCGCCGATGACCGACAAGCGCGTCGAGATCTACGACGACTACACGCTGGGCACGGTCGACCCGAACTGGCTCCAGGAGCGGGTCAAGCCGAAGCGGCACATCGCGCTGGCCCCGGAGCTGTGCATCCTGTGCCGGGCCTGCGAGGACGTGTGCCCGTGGGAGTGCATCTACATGATGTCCCCCGACATCGTGGCCGGTGCCGAGAACCCGGAGATGAAGACCCTCGCCGAGACCGCCGGCGCGATCTTCATCATCGACGACAACGAGTGCACCCGCTGCGGGATCTGCGTCGACCGCTGCCCGCCGTACGCGCTGTTCTACTCGAAGATCGGCGAAGCAGCCGCAAAGAAGAAGTAGCAACCGCCCGCAGAAGGAGCCGCACGTGGCCGACCGGCCGAGCTCGAAGGACCGCATCAAGGAAGTCCGGGACCAGGTCAAGGACTTCGCGGCCCCTCGCGACCCGCGGGACGGGCAGGTCTGGAAGTCGATCTTCCGACCCGGCTCGATCTACCGACCGGGCTACCGCGACACGTCGCGCGACCGGGCGCTGGCGACCATGAACAACGTGCTCTACCACCTGCACCCGGTGAAGCTGAAGCGGCACGGGCTGAAGCTCACCTACACCTACTGCCTGGGCGGGCTCAGCTTCTTCCTGTTCATCCTGCTCACCGTCACCGGCATCTACCTGATGTTCTTCTACCGGCCCTCGGCCGGCTTCGGCCAGGAGCTCGCGTACGCCGACATCCGCGCGCTGTCGTCCGGCGTGACGTTCGGCCAGCTGGTCCGCAACCTGCACCGGTGGGCGGCCCACGCGATGGTCTTCACGGTCTTCCTGCATATGGCGCGGGTCTTCTACCACGGTGCGTACAAGGCCCCGCGTGAGTTCAACTGGGTCGTCGGCGTGATCCTCCTGCTGCTCACCCTGCTGCTGTCCTTCACCGGCTACCTGCTGCCGTGGGACCAGCTCGCGATCTGGGCCGTGGCCGTGGGCACGCAGATGATGGGCTACACCCCGGTCTTCGGGAAGGAGGTCCGGTTCGTCCTCCTCGGCGGGGTCGAGATCGGACCGCCGACGCTGCTCCGCTGGTACGTCCTGCACGTGCTCGCCCTGCCGTTCGTGGCGGTCATCTTCATGGCCGTCCACTTCTGGCGGATCCGCAAGGACGGCGGCATCTCCGGGCCGCTGTAGCAACCACCACCCACCCACCGAACGGCACCCGCGAGCCAGAGCGAGGACCCGATGTCCGAGGAGATCACTCCCGACCAGGAGACGTACGACGCGGCCATCGCCGCGGGCGACTCCGACCGGGTGGCGCGCGCGAAGGCGAAGTCGGCGGCGGTGAAGAAGGCCCGCAAGGCGGCCGGCGTCGCCCCGCCGGCCGCGGCGGCAGCCGCGGCACCTGCGGACGCTCCGGCTGCTCGCATTCGTGCGGCAGGACTCCGTCGTCCGGGTCGACAAGCGCGTCGAGGACACGGCCATGGTCTGGCCGCACCTGCTCGTCATCGAGTTCATCGTCGCGATGCTCTGGTTCATCGCGATGTTCGTGCTGGCGGCGCTGTTCAACGCGCCGCTGCAGGACCACTCGAACCCGGACCGCACGCCGAACCCGTCGAAGGCGCCGTGGTACCTGCTCAACCTGCAGGAGCTCCTGCTCCACATGGACAAGGGGCTCGCGGGCCTCATCGTGCCCACCATCTGGATCGTCTTCATGATGGCCATCCCATACCTCGACCGGAGCCGCGAGGGCGTCGGGATCTGGTTCACCAGCCCGAAGGGCAGGACCATCGCGATCTTCTCGGCCATCTATTCGACCGTCCTCATGTTCGGTCTCATCGGCCTCGACTTCGTGCTGAAGAAGATCGGCTACGTCGAGTTCGCGAGCCAGTACCTGCCGGGCGGCAAGGTCCTCTTCCCGGACTACCTCGTGCCGATCGCCACGATGATCGTGCTGATCGCGCTGCTCGTCCTCATCCTGAAGCGCGTGTTCAATGCGACCACGCGAGAGGTGATGATCGGGATCTGGACCGCCTGGGTCTGCGCGTTCCTCGTGCTCACTTTCGTCGGCACGTCGATGCGCGGACCCGGCATGGACCTCTACGCGCCGTGGAACCTCCCGGCGACGATCGAATAGACATGAGAACGAGCGACGAGCGGCTTTGCCGCGAGGAGCGAGTCAGCAAGCAGCGGAGCGAGGCGGCGAGGCCGCAGGCCGAGCGCGACAAGCAGTGATCCGGCCGCACGACGACACCTCGATCCAGGCGGGCGGGCTGCTCAGCCGCATCAAACGGCGGCAGTTCTTCCGCCTCGCATTCCTGGGCGGCACGCTCCTCGCGCTCGGCGAGATCAGCGGCATCCTGATCCCCTTCCTGCGCGTGAACAAGATCGTCGGCCTCGGCGCGAAGATCCCCGCCGGCAAAAAGGCGGACATCCTCGCGAAATTCCAGTCCACCGACGACACGCCGCAGCTCTACGTCGAGGGCAAGTTCTTCCTCCTGCACCCCCCCGGCGGGATCATCGCGGCCTACCGGAAGTGCACGCACCTCGGCTGCAGCGTCCCCTACAACGCCGGCGCGGACAGCCCGACCGGCGAGAAGGGCCAGTTCCACTGCCCGTGCCACGGCTCGCTGTTCAACAAGAAGACCGCGATCGTGCAGGGCGGCCCTGCCCCGAAGCCGCTGCAGCTCTTCCACATCACGGAGGACGCCGGCGGCAGCCTCATCGTCGACACGAACCCGCTGAACGTCATCGACCGGACGTCGAACCAGTTCGACCCCAAGCACATCGAGGTCCGGGACGCCTGATGGCGCTCGACGTCAACACGCTCCTCGCGCTCTTCTCCGCCCTCCTCTTCATCGGGCTCGTCGGGCTCTTCGCGTTCCTGATACGCCACCAGGAGCAGGTCGAGCCCGAGACGGAGGTCTACGGCGTCGAGCTTCTCCGTCAGCACTACGACGCGGGCGCGACGATCGAGCAGCCGACCCCGTACTACGTGTCTCCGATCCCCGCCTCTCCCGACCCGCTCGAGATCGCCGGGAACCTCGACAAGAAGATCCTCGTCGGCGCGGCCATGATCTTCGGGGTCCTCGGGATGATCGGCGGCTACTTCGTCATCCAGGGGGACGCAAGCCCGCTCCGCGCCGGCGGCCTCCGCGCTGCGGCGGTCGAGCATCAGCTGCGCCTCGACGTGCGCCGGGGCAAGGAGTCCTACGCGAACCTCTGCTACGACTGCCACGGCCGCGACGGCAAGGGCGGGACCACGCCCGAGGGCAAGATCCTGCCGGGCATGCCGCTCAACATTTCGGGGAACAAGTACGAGACGCTGAAGGCCGACCCTGCGGGGCTGGGCGCGCGCCGGAAGCTCATCGAGCAGACGATCGAGCGCGGGCGGCACTTCCCGCCGCCGCGCTACTCGATGCCGGCCTGGGGCCGCGACGAGGGTGGCCAGCTCACCGACTGGCAGGTGAAGCAGCTCGCCGACCTGATCATGTACGGCACCGACGAGGACTGGGCCGACATCGCGCACATCCGTCAGGAGCACGACGCCGACCACCAGGTCGCCGAGCGGATCCCGGAGCC
>DATLNF010000079.1:0-18319 GCA_035536955.1 Mycobacteriales bacterium
TCGGACGCGGTCGTGAATCGCACCGTCGACGTCGCGGGGTCGACTCCGCGGAAGCGGCGGTCGACGTCGATCTGCACGCCGCCCGCGGTCATCGAGGTGACGGTGCCACTGAACGCGACCGGCATCTCGGCGAGCACTCTCTCGTCGAACGTGTTGCAGTCCGCGCTGCCCGCGCCAGGAGGCATGGTGAGGGTCAGCTGGGAGTGGTCACGTCGTTCGCGCGTGCTGACCGCTGCGATGCCGGCGCCCGCCACGACGAGGATCGCCACGGCCGCTGCCCCGACGCGTCGGGTGAGGAGTGCGGACATGGGAACCTCCCGGTGGTTGCGCTGATCTGACGCGGCCACCGCGCGTGCGGTTCCGCCTCGAGTCCTAGGGACGGACCGCAGAGCGTTCGAGCAGGTCACGCACCTCTGCGTCGGAGGTCTGGTCGAACCGGTCGTACCACGCACCGACGGCTC
The DNA here is from genome assembly GCA_035536955.1 of Mycobacteriales bacterium. GTDB lineage: Bacteria > Actinomycetota > Actinomycetes > BP-191 > BP-191 > DATLNF01. The sequence goes on from DATLNF010000079.1 coordinate 462, forward strand.
GGAAGTCGTCGGGCTCGACGACGCAGAGCACGACGTCGGCGATCGCGCGGAGGTGGGCCGCGCTCTCCGGCGCGCAGGTCGGGGCGGCGAGGACCAATGCTCGCGGATGCCGGGCGCGCAATGCGAGCAGTGCGGCCTCGGCGGTGCCGCCCGTCGCGATCCCGTCGTCGACGAGCACGACATCGCGACCGGCGACCGGCGGCAGCGCGCGCGTGCCGCGGTACCGGCGTACCCGTCGGTCGACCTCCTCCCGCTCCGCCTCGGCGAGGCGGTCGAAGTCGCGACGCGAGATGCCGAGCGAGTCGAGGGCGTCCGCCCGCGCGACCACGCCGCCGCCTTCCGCGACGGCGCCGATGCCGAGCTCGGGACGGCCGGGGCAGCCGACCTTGCGGGCGACGAAGACGTTGAAGGGGACCCCGAGCGCAGCCGCGACCTCGAACGCGACCGGCACCCCGCCGCGCGGAAGTGCGAGGACGACCGGGTCGGCGAGCCCTCGGTCTACGACGAGCGCGGCGAGTCGGCGCCCGGCGGCAGCGCGGTCGCGAAATCGCACGGCTCACCTCCGTAGCGGTGCCGCTCACTCCGGTCCTGACCGGAGTGGGAGGCACCGCGTGTGGGGCCCCGCCGAAGCGGTGCCGCTCACTCCGGTCCTGACCGGACTGGGGGGCACCGCTCGCGGACGGGGATCAGTCGTCGGGGGGCTGCACGGCGTCGACGATGTGCCGTACGACGGCGGAGTAGTCCCGCTCGCCGGCTCCGGCGCGCACGGCGTCGTGGAACCAGCCCTCGACCTCAGCCAGCAGTCGCACGTCCGCACCGGCGAGCGTGCCCTCGCCGGCGATGAGGGCGGCGTCCTTCTCGGCGAGCGCGAGCCGGAAGCGCACCGGGACGTCCTCACCCGACAGGATGGGTCGGCGGCGCTCCGCCTGCGCGGCGAGCGGGGTGGTCGCCAGCACGTCGAAAATGCGGTCCGGGTCGAGCCCGAGCGCCGTCCCGATGGCGAGCGCCTCGCCGAGCACACCGAGTGTGCCGAGCAGCGTCGCGTTGGCCACGAGCTTCGCCGCCGCTCCCGCCCCCAGCGGTCCCACGTGCAGCACGCTCGATGCGAGGTCGTCGAGGAGCGGTCGGGCCGCCGCAACCAGGTCCGGCGGCCCACCGGCGAACACCGTGAGCGTGCCCGCGTCGACCTCGCTGAGACTGCCGAGAACCGGCGTGTCGAGCAGCTCCGCCCCGGCCGGCAGCAGCCCGCCGACGGCGCGCACCGCGGACGGCCCGACCGTCGACATCTCGAGCACCGTCTGCCCTTGGACAAGTCCCTCGCGCAGCCCGTCCGCCGCGGTCACGACCTCGAGCAGCGCTGCGGGGTCGGCGAGCATGGTGATGACGTACGCCGTACCGGAAGTCGCCTCGCAAGGCGTCCGTGCCACCGTCGCGCCGGCGTCGGCAAGGGACGCGGCACGGTCGGGTGACCGGTTCCACACCACGACGTCGTGCCCGGCGCCCAGGAGCCGCAGCGCGACTCGGCTGCCCATGGCGCCGACGCCGACGACCGCGACCCTCACCCGACGACCTCCTCGAGCCGGCCGGTGTTGACGTCGAAGACGAACCCGCGGACGTCGTCGCGGTGGGGCAGGAACGGGCAGCCGCGCACGCGCTGGATCGACTCACGCATGTGCGCCTCGACGTCGGTGAACGACTCGAGCGCCCAGTCCGGCCGGATCCCGACGTCTGCCTCGATCTCGGCCTTGAATGCGTCCTCGTCGAGCGTTTGCATTCCGCACCCGGCGTGGTGGACGAGCATCACCTCGCGGGTGCCGAGCCGGCGCTGGCTGACGACGAGCGACCGCAGCACGTCGGCGGTCACGGCACCCCCGGCATTGCGGATGACATGCGCGTCACCGATCCCCAGGCCGAGCATGCCGAACAGCGCCATCCGGGCGTCCATGCACGCGACGATCGCAACCCCCAGGCGTGGGCGCGCCGGGCGACCGGCGTCGTAGCGGTCCGGGTACGTCGCAGCGTTCGCGACCAGGCGCTCGATCTCCGTCACGCGGCGAACCGTACGACGTTTCACCCGATCGCAGCGACGGGAAGTGCTCGGCTAGGTTCGGCGGGTGAAGAACCTGACCAGGGCGGAGGCCGCGGAGCGGTCGGCCACCATCGCGGTGACGTCGTACGACGTGACGCTCGACCTCACCGGCGACGACGGCTTCGACTCGACCTGCGTCGCCCGGTTCACCGCCACGCGCCCGGGTGCGCGCACCTTCGTCGAGCTCGACGGCGAGGCCTTCGAGGTCGAGCTCAACGGCCGCCGGATCGATCCGGCCGAGGGCACCGGCAACCGGATCCCGCTCGACGACCTGGCCGCCGTCAACGTGCTCCGTGTCGTCGCCCGCTGCAGCTACACCAACACCGGCGAGGGGCTGCACCGCTTCGTCGACCCGGCCGACGGTGAGACGTACCTCTGGGCGCAGAGCTTCCTCGACGACGCGCAGCGGATGTTCGCCTGCTTCGACCAGCCGGACCTGAAAGCGACGTTCGACCTGACCGTGCGCGCTCGGCCCGGGTGGACGGTCATCGGCAACGAGCGCGGCACCGCGCACGACGACGGCACGTGGACCTTCGCGTCCACCGAACGGATGTCGACCTACCTGTTCACCGTCGCGGCCGGGCCGTGGGCCGGGGCGACGGACCACCACGACGGGATCGATCTCGGCGTGTGGTGCCGGCAGTCGCTCGCCCCGCACCTGGAGGCGGACGAGGTCTTCGCGATCACCAAGGCCAGCTTCGACCTCCAGCACGCGACCTTCGGCCGGCGCTACCCGTTCGGGACGACGTACGACCAGGTCTTCGCGCCGGAGTTCAACGAGGGCGCGATGGAGAACCCCGGCGCGGTCGTCGTGGCGGAGGACTTCCTGTTCCGGTCGCGGGTGACGATGGGTGAGCGGCGTACCCGCGCGATGGTGCTGGCGCACGAGATGTCGCACATGTGGTTCGGCAACCTCGTGACCATGCGCTGGTGGGACGACCTCTGGCTCAACGAGTCGTTCGCCGAGCTCCTCGGCCACCACACGGTCGATCGGGCCGGGCTGTACGACGGCGTCTGGGCCGACTTCGTGACGGCGCGCAAGGCGTGGGGCTACCGCGCCGACGCGATGCCGACGACACACCCCGTCGCCGGGCAGGCCGAGGACACCCGGTCCGCGCTGCTCGACTTCGACGGGATCAGCTACGCGAAGGGCGCGGCGACGCTGCGCCAGCTGATGGCAGTGCTCGGCGAGGACGCCTTCTTCGCCGGCGTCCGCGCGTACTTCGACCGGCACGCGTTCGGCAACACGACCTACACCGACCTGCTCGCCGAGCTCGAGCGCGCCAGTGGCCGCGATCTCGGCGACTGGGCCACCGCCTGGCTGCGTACCGCCGGCACGAGCACGTTGCGCCCCGTCGGCGGGCAGCTGGTCCAGGAGTCGCCGGCCCCCGGCCATGTCATGCGCGAGCACCGGATCAAGGTCGCGGCGTTCGACCTCGAGGACGGCACCCTGCGTCGTCGGCAGACCGCGGACGTGCACCTCGTCGGCGCGACCGCGCCGCTGCCGGACCTCGGCCCCGAGCCGGACCTGCTGCTGCTCAACGACGGCGACCTGACGTTCGCGAAGATCCGCTTCGACCCGCGGTCCCTGGCGACGGCCCGGTCCTCCCTCGCGGGACTCGCCGACCCGCTGGCACGTGCGCTGTGCTGGGCCTCGCTGTGGGACGCGACCCGCGACGCCGAGCTGCCGCCCGGTGACTACGTCGCGGCGGTCGTTGCCGCGGCACACGTCGAGGACGACCCTGGGGTGATCGCGACCCTGCTCGCGCAGGCGACGCTCGCCGCGACCCGGTACAGCGCGCCCGTCAACCAGGACGGCCGCCGCTCGCAGGTCGCCGCGATGGCGTGGTCGACCGCCGGAGATGCCGACCCTGGGTCCGACCGGCAGCAGGCGTGCGTCACCGCGGCCATCGCCGCCGCCGGCAGCGCCGACGTGCCACGGCTGCACGGACTGCTCGACGGGTCCGCCGTACCCGACGGGCTCACGGTCGACGCCGAGCTGCGGTGGCTCGTCGTACGGCGCCTCGCCGTCCTCGGGGCGGCCGACGAGGCGCTGATCGACGCCGAGCTGGAGCGGGACCGCACCGCGGCGGGCGAGCGGCACGCCGACTACGCGCGGGCGGCCCGTCCGGACGCCGCCGCGAAGGCGGCGGCGTGGGGCGCGCTCACGACGGAGGCGCAGCTGTCCAACTACAAGGCCGAGGCGCTCGGTCTCGGCTACTGGCAGTCCGGGCAGGACGCACTGCTGGAGGGCTCGGTCGAGAGCTACTTCACGACGATCGAGGCGCTGTGGGCGCAGCGCTCGCCACAGGTCGCCGCGACCCTCGCTCGGCGCCTGTACCCGAGCACCCTCGTCCGCGACGACGTCCTGGCGCGGACCGATCACTTCCTCGCCGGCGACCTCCCGGAGGGCCTGCGCCGCGTCGTCCTCGAGGCGCGCGACGACCTCCGCCGCGCGGTCGCTGCCCAGGCCCTGGACGGCGGCTGAGAGATTTCTTTCGCGGGGGTGTCGATCCGGCCGCCCCTCACTCGTCGTGACAGTGACGGCGCGGTCGAGAGGACCCGCCCGGACCGAGGAGGACACATGCGGGTCATGGTGCTGGTGAAGGCGAGCGCGGACAGTGAAGCAGGCGTGCTGCCCACCGAGGAGCTGCTGCGCGACATGGGCAGCTACAACGAGGAGCTGGTCAAGGCCGGCGTGATCCTCGCCGGTGAAGGCCTGCGCGAGTCCGCGAAGGGCGTCCGCGTGCGGTTCGCCGCCGACGGCACGAGCGTCATCGACGGCCCGTTCGCGGAGACCAAGGAGCTGGTCGCCGGGTTCTGGCTCTGGCAGGTGAAGTCGATGGACGAGGCCGTCGAGTGGCTCAAGCGAGCGCCGTTCGAGGACACCGAGGTGGAGATCCGGCAGGTGGCCGAGGCCGAGGACTTCGGCGAGGCGTTCACCCCCGAGCTGCGGGAGCAGGAGGAGCGGCTTCGCTCGGTGGTGGCCGAGCGGTCCTGATCTGCGCGCGGCGGTGCGCTCGGTGCGCGGAGGACGGCGAGGTGCTTCAGTGCTGAGCTGTGGGGACCTCGGCGTACGGCGCGATCGACGCGGTGTGGCGCATCGAGTCGGCCCGGCTGATCGCCGCCCTGGCTCGGATGGTGCGCGACCTGGCCCTCGCCGAGGACCTGGCGCAGGACGCACTGCTCGCCGCACTCGAGACGTGGCCGGAGTCAGGCGTCCCGGACAACCCGGGCGCCTGGCTCATGGCCACCGCCAGCCGTCGGGCGATCGACCACTTCCGCCGGACGGCGATGGCCGAGCGCAAGCACGAGGAGCTCGGCCGCGACCTCGAGCTGCGGGCGCGCGACAGCCCCGACCTGGCCGAGATCGCCGACAACGCGGTGGACGACGACCTGCTCCGGCTGGTCTTCATGTGCTGCCACCCGGTGCTGGCCACGGAGGCCCGGGTCGCGCTCACCCTGCGCCTGCTGGGGGGGCTCACGACCGAGGAGATCGCGCGGGCGTTCCTCGCGCCGGTCCCCACCGTCGCGCAGCGGATCGTCCGGGCCAAGAAGACGCTCACCGAGAAGCAGGTCCCCTTCGAGGTCCCCGGACGGCATGAGCTGAGGGTTCGGCTCGGGTCCGTGCTCGAGGTCGTCTACCTCATCTTCAACGAGGGCTACTCGGCGACCGCGGGGGACGACTGGGTGCGCCCCGCTCTGTGCGAGGACGCGCTCCGGTTGTCCCGGGTGCTCGCCGGACTGCTGCCCGACGAGCCCGAGGTGCACGGCCTCGCCGCGCTCGTGGAGCTGCAGGCTTCACGGCTGCGCGCCCGGGTGGCAGCGGACGGCGCACCGGTGCTGCTGCTCGACCAGGACCGGACGCGTTGGGACCGCCTGCTCATCGGTCGCGGTCTGGCGGCCCTCGCCCGGGCGGAGTCGCTCGACGACAGCCGCGGCCCGTACACGATCCAAGCCGGCATCGCGGCGTGCCACGCACGCGCGGCCAGCGCCGCCGCGACCGACTGGGCCGCGATCGTCGTGGGGTACGACGAGCTGGCACGCGTCCGGCCGTCCCCGGTCGTGGAGCTCAATCGAGCCGTGGCCGTCGCGATGGCGAGCGGTCCGGCGGCCGGGCTCGCGATCGTCGACCGGCTGAGGGACGAGCCGGCGCTGACGGCGTACCACCTGCTGCCGGCGGTGCGGGCTGACCTGCTCGCGAAGCTGGGGCGCGCACGCGAGGCCCGGGCGGAGCTCGAGCATGCCGCGACGCTCACCCGGAACGCGCGGGAGCGGGAGCTGCTGCTGGCGCGGGCCGCCGCGATGACCGGACCGTCGGCGGGAGCCGCCGGCTAGAGGTCGCTGGCGCGGGTCGCCTCGACCGGGAAGTGCCTGATGTCACCGCCCTGCACCTGCTGCCAGGCGTCGCGGTTGTAGACGCGGACGACCTCCCGGACCCGCAAGGAGTCACCGGTCGACGACGTGTTCCACCACGACCGGACGATCTCGAGGCAGCCGTCGACCCGGATGTTCCACGTCCACTTCGACTCGTAGCCCTCGAAGACGTCGCTCGACCCGTCCGCCCGCATGATCGTGAGCGGCACCTGCGGCAGCTCACCGATCGGCTTGGCATCCCCGTCGGGCGCCTTCGACGTACCTGCCTTCGACGTACCTGCCTTCGACGTATCTGACAGCTTCGACTTCGCCACCGCGGCGGTCTCTCTCGAGGTCATTCGTCGGAGCATAGAGACGCGAGCGCGTCACGTCGCGCCGCCCCGGACGGGCTATCCAGCAGTCAGCGCGCGGTCTGCCGCGCAGCCGCCATGATGACTCCGGCGATGCCGCACACGAACGCGATGAACAGCGAGACGGTCAGGCCGCTGCCCTGGAGCAGGTTGTCGGTGTAGGGGAAGATCGCCGGCCAGATGCTCAGGCTCAGCACCGCCATCAGCGTGAACCCGCCGAGCGCGCACACGACGAAAGCGACGACGATCGCCAGCCAGTCGTCGATCGTCACGCGGATGTCGTCCGGCGGCGGCGGCAGGATCGTGAGGGCCATGCCGGGCGTCTACCCCCACGTGCCGAGCTCGACACGCAGCGTTACGGATTCGCGACGCTCCGGCGCAACCCATGGGCGACGAGGTGCGTCGAAGGGCTGACTGGGTCCCCAATCCCGGAGGCACACCATGAGGCTGACCCGCACCGCACTGCCGCCGATCGTGCTCGTCCTCGCAGTCGCCGTCGCCGGATGCAGCGGCGGGTCGGCCGGAGACGACTCGGGCACCGCGTCCGGACGGGACTCCGCGCCCATCGCGCAAGTGGCGGACGGCGACAGCGCCGCGCTCGGCGGGAAGCAGGGCGGCCCGGCCGACAGCGCCGGCGGCGGATCCGCCGCGCTCACTCGCGGCCGGCCGGCCGCGACAGACCGGGCGATCGCGTACGTCGGCGAGCTGCAGGTGCAGGTCGACGACGTGCCGGCGTCGTCCGCGAGCGCGGTCACCCAGGTGCGGGCGGTCGGCGGGACGCTGTTCGGGCAGGAGACGAGCCTGGCGGACAGCGCGCGAGCGTCACTCACCTTCAAGGTTCCGCCGGGCCAGTTCGAGCGACTGCTCGCCTCGCTGGGCGAGCTCGGCGAGCCCCTGGGGCAGACGGTGAACGCCGAGGACGTGACCGAGCAGCTGGTCGACCTCGAGGCGCGGCTGCGCACCGCCCGAGCCAGCCTGGACCGGGTGCGCGCGCTGCTCGGCCGCGCGGGGACGATCGCCGAGATCGTCGCGCTCGAGCGCGAGGTCGCGAAGCGCGAGGCCGACGTGGAGTCGATGGACGCGCGGCTGCGCAGTCTGGAAGGCCGGGTGGAGGAGGCGACGATCACGCTGCACCTCAGCGCCGACCGGGCCGATCTGATCGACACCGACGACCGCGGGTTCCTCGCCGGGCTGCGCGGCGGGTGGGACGCGTTCACGACGAGCCTCGCGGTCGCGGCGACGGTGCTCGGCGCGGTCCTGCCGTTCGCCGCGCTGGCCGCAGCGGTGTTCGCCGGCGCCGTCGTCGTCCGGCGCCGGCGTACCCGCGCCGCCGTCGTAGCCGCCGACTGAGCGCCGGCCCCTGAGCCGTGAGCTCGTGGACACAGGCAGCAAGATCACGGCTTAGGTGATGGGCGGGTCCCGTCGTGGGGTGCGGTGGCGGAGCAGGACGAATCCGGCCGCGCCGAACCCGGCCGCCGCGACGACGAGACCGAGGGCGATGGCGAGCCCGGTGCGGTCCTCGGGCAACGGCTCGTCGAGCGTGACGAGCGGCGCGGCGCTCCGAGACGGGCTTCGGCTCACGGTGGCTGATGGGCTGATATCAGGCAGGTCCGGGACCGCTGACGGCGCCGGGGCCACAACAGGAGTCGGACTGGGAGTCGGCGTCGGGCTCAGCGTCGCCGACGGCGCTGCCGACGTCGGTGACGGAAGGGGCGCGGGCGACGACGCGGCCGGCGTCGGGCTCTTCGCCGTCGGCGACGACTTGGGGCGCGGCGCCGCGGTCGTCGGCCGGGGCGTCGGCGACGCCGCCCGGACGTCAACGACACCGGCCATCGAGTCGCCGTGGATCCGGCAGTAGTACGCGATCGTGCCGGCAGCCTCGAACGTGTGCGAGAACTGCGCGCCGTTGGTGCGCTCGTTTGAGTCGAAGCTGCCGTCCCGCGCCGTCACCGTGTGGATGCTGCTGCCGGTCCACTGCCAGGTCACGGTGCCGCCGATCGCGACGGAGATCGACGGCGGGCTGTAGGAGTTGTCCTGCACGCTGACGGTCGCCGCGGTCTGCGCGACTGCACTGGGTCCGGCGAGTACGACGACGGCAAGCGTCGCGCCGACCAGGGACACCGCGGGTCTCAGCCTCATGTCAGCCGGCGTACATCTGCAGCTCGGTCGCGAAGCGATCCGCCATCTCGAGTGTCATGCTCAGCTCAGGGTGGCGAATCATGACCATCCCGTCCGAGATGAGCGTCTGCATCCAGTCGCGACGCGGCGTGCCAAGCGGCAGCAGGTCGAGCGCGACGACGTGCTCGCCGTACTCGGCCATGAGCCGGCCGAGGCCCTCGATGTGCTGGATGCGCCCCTTGCCCTGCGCGCGCTTGAAGACGCTGGCGGCGTTGTACTTCCGCTCGACCGGCTGCGGGAGCCGCCCGTGCACGACCGCGTGCCCCCAGCCCGCGAACAGGTCCAAGTCGACGGAGAAGTTCATGACGTCGACCGTGCGCGCACCGGGCGGCCGCGCGCCGATCTCCCCGAAGACGACCTCGCCGTCAGGCTTGAGGTACCACTCCATGTGCGTGAAGCCGTCGCGGAAGTCCATGGCGCGCAGGACGTCGAACCCCATCGCCTTGCCGCCGGCGAGATAGGGCACGTCGGGGTCGCGCAGCGCGACGGTGCATGGGCTGACCCACTCCAGCTGCCGCGTGATCAACGGGCGCGGGCGGTACCAGCAGATGTTGTAGTACAGGACCTGGCCGCCGGCGCAGATCGTGTCGAAGGTGAACTCCTCGGCGTCGATGAACTCCTCGACGCTGACCTCGGCGACGTTGCGCAGGCGCGGCAGCGCGGCCTCGAGCTCGGCGCGGTCCGCGATCCGATAGGTGTTCGCCGACCCGGCGCCGGCGATGGGCTTCACGATCAGCGGGTAGCCGATGTGCTCGGCCGCGGTGCGGACCCCGTCGGCGCTGCGGGTGCTCACGTGCCGCGGAGTGCGGATGCCGGCCCGGTCGAGGACCTGCTTCATGACCTCCTTGTCGCGGAAGGGCACGGTCTGCTCGACCGTCATCCCGGGGAGCCCGAGCGCTTCCCGAATTCGCGCCGCGAGAACCATCATCGGCTCCCAGAGACACTCGACCTGCGAGATCTGCAGCCGCTGGGCATGCCTGAGAACCTCGGCGACGATGCCCTGCTCGTCGGCGAACGAGCCGACCTGCAAGTAGTCCGAGAGATGCCGGCGAGCCATCTCCGGCAGCCCGGCCGCCGGCTGGTCACCGAGGCCGATGACCCGCGCGCCCGTGCTGGCGAGGCCTCGGGTGAAGTACGGCATCTCGGCGGGGAAGCCCGGCGCGATCAGCAGGACGTTCATCGACCAGCCACCTCGCCGAGCTCGACATGCGCGACGGTGACGATGCGCTGCAACGCGCGCTCGACGACGTCCGAGTCGGGATGGCGCACGATCACGTAGCCCTCCCCCTCGTACGTGCCGGTCGGCGCCTGGCCCGCCTGCGGCAGCTTCGCCTCGACGACGATCGGCCCGAGCTCGCGTTGCAGCTGTTCGAGCCCGTGGATCGCGCGAACCCGGCCCTGGCCCTGCCCGCGCAGGTACGCCGCGCCGACGGCGTACTTCCGCTCGGGCGGGTCGAAGTGCTCGAACGCCATGAGCGCGGCCCAGGCCCGGTAGAAGTCCAGGTCGTGCGCATACGACAGCAGCGTCGTGATCTGCGCGCCAGGGGGACGCGCGGCCACCTCGGACACGGCGACGCTGCCGTCGGGTCGGCGGAACCACTCCATGTGGGTCAGCGCGGTCTGCAGCCCGAGCGCCCGCAGCGACGCCGCGGCGACGTCCCGGATGTCGTCGTACTCCGGCCCGGTGATCTGCCGGGGAAGGAACACGACCCACTGCATCCACGGGTTGCGCAGCACCTCGAGCGGGGCCGGGTGGTAGCGGGAGATCGAGTGCCAGACCGGCTCGCCGCGGACGAAGACGCTGTCGAACGAGTGCTCCTCCCCGGTCATGAACTCCTCGAGCAGCACCGGGTCGCCGGTCGACGGCGGCTGCGCGCCGAGCCACGCGTCCAGTGCGCCCACGTCGTCGAGGCGGTACGTCGCACGCGCGCCGGCGCCCGCCGGTGGCTTGACGACGACGGGGAACCCGACCTCGGCGATGAACCGGCGCGCGTCGTCAGCCGATCCGGCCATCGCGTGCCGCGCGCAGGGCAGCCCGGCAGCGCGCAGGACCGACTTCATCCGCGCCTTGTCGCGGAAGCTGTGCGCGGTCGACTCATCCATGCCTGGGATGCCCAGTGCGCCTCGCGCCTGAGCGAGGGGGACCTGCAGCTGCTCGAGGGCGCCGACGAGCTGATCGGGCGGGCCGATGCGCCGGGCGAGCGCGCGGGTCGCGTCGGCGATCTGCTGCGGGTCGAGTCCGTCGGCGACGCGGTAGTGCCCGGCGAGCCGCGCCCGCAACGCGGTCGGGAGCTTCTCCTCGGGGTCCTGGCTGATCAGCCCGAGCCGGACGTTCGGCAGCTCGGCCATCGCCGAGACGAACCGCAGCGTCGCGTCGAGGAAGAACGGCGCGACGAAGACGACCACGGTCATGCGCGGGAGCGTAGGCCCATCGCTCGCGGTCGCGCACACCGGTCCGGTGCCCCGCAACCCCGCTGGGTAGGATCGGCGGCGCCGTGAATGTGATCTTCGTCGAGCCCGCATTTCCCGCGACGCAGCGGGAGTTCGTACGCGCCCTGGCCGAGGTCGGCGCGACGGTCATCGGCGTCGGTGAGCGACCTGTCGAGTGGCTCGACGACGAGCTGAAGGGCTGGCTCGACCACTACGAGCACGTCGGCTCCGTCACCCACGAGGACTGGCTCGGCGCCACGGTGCGCTGGATCCAGGGGCGGATGTGGGTCGACCGTCTCGAGTCGACCGTCGAGGCGCACATCATGACGACCGCCCAGGTCCGCGAGGCGTGTGGCATCCCGGGCACCAGCGTGCGCACGGCGTACCTGTGCCGCGACAAGCCGTCGATGAAGGAGGCGCTGCGCCAGGCCGGCGTGCCGTGCGCGCAGTCGACCGCCGCATCGAGCGCCGCCGAGGTGCACCAGTTCGCGCAGCAGGTGGGCTACCCGCTCATCCTCAAGCCCCGTGCAGGCGCCGGTGCGTCCGGCACGGTGCGCGTCGATGACGAGCTCGGTCTGGCTCGGGCGCTCGCCGAGCTCGGCGCCAGCGGCACGGACTCGATCGCCGTCGAGGAGTTCATCGAGGGACACGAGGGCTTCTACGACACGCTCTGCATCAACGGGTCACCTGCCGTCGACTTCGTCTCGCACTACTTCCCGAACGTGCTCGACGCGATGCGCACCCGCGACGTGTCGCCGCAGTTCCTCGCGACCAACCGCATCGACAGTGCGTCGTCGTACGACGAGGTCAAGGAGATGGGCCGGCGCGCGGTCGAGGCGCTCGGCATCGGCACCTCGGCCACGCACATGGAGTGGTTCTACGGCCCGAAGGGCCTGAAGTTCTCCGAGATCGGCTGCCGTCCGCCGGGCGTCGGGGCGTGGGACCTCTACTCGGTCGCGAACGACTTCGACCTCTACAAGCAGTGGGCGATGGCGATCGTGCACGGCCAGCTGTCGAGCGGGCCGTCGCGGCGCTTCTCGGCCGGCATCGTCGCGCTCCGCCCGGAGCGGGACGGCACGATCCGCGGCTACAGCGGGGTCGAGCAGATCCAGCATGCGTACGGCGAGTGGATCATCGACGCGCACCTGCCGCCGGCCGGCACCGGCACGCAGCCGGTCGAGGCCGGATACATGGCGAACGCGTGGATCCGCATGAAGCACCCGGACTACGACGAGCTGCGCACCATGCTCGACACGGTCGGCCGCACGGTGCGCGTGCACGCCGGATGACCGCAGTCATCCTGCTCGGCCCGCAAGGACCTCGTCCCAACCTCCCGCAGACGCTCGCCGCCCTCGACATCGCCGGGCCGATCGCGACCGTCACCGCCGGCTGGGAGGAGCGCGAGACCGACGACCTCGAGCTCGACCAGGACGTCGGCGGGCAGACCATCAACCTGGGGCTCTTCCGGCGCTGGGTCGAGGTGCTCGACCTCGACCCGCCGTTCCACGAGGCCATCCGGCAGCGCGACTCGGTCCTGCGCGAGATGCGGGAGACCTACAACCTGCGCCTCGACTACGCGATGCAGGCGGTGTACGCGGTGCAGTCCCGGCCCGGCAGCCGGTCGGTTCGCGAGGCCGAGCTCTCCGACGCTATCGAGGCCGTCCGGATGCTCGACACCCACCATTTCACCGCGACGCGGGCGGTGTACGACGACTTCTACGATCGGTGGCCGCCGCACGAGCGGCCCGCGGTGGAAGCGCATCGCAGCGACGTCGCCGCGCTGATCGAGCGGGCCGCGACGGTGGCGATCGCCGGCGGGCACGTCGGCGTGCTCCAGGCGTGCCTGCACATGTTCAACGTGGCCGCCGTGCTCGGGGACCGCGCAGTGGTCGCGTGGTCCGCCGGCGCGATGGCGATCTCCCCGAAGATCGTGCTGTTCCACGACCGCGCACCCCAGGGCGCCGGGCACGCCGAGGTCTTCGACGCCGGCATCGGGCTGTGCCCCGGGATCCTGCCGTTCCCCGACGCCAGGCGGCGACTTCGCCTCGACGACCCGGCCCGCATGGCCGTGCTCGCCCGACGCTTCGCGCCGCTCGCGTGCGTCCCGCTCGACGAGGGGGGTCGCGTGGTCGTCGGGCGCGCAGCGGCGTCCTGCCCGCCGGGCGTACCCGTCATCGACAAGCACGGCCGAGTCACCGGCGCGGCCGCGTGACGACGAGCAACCGCGCACGGAGCACCAAGCTCGCGATCAACCGGCTCAAGGAGACCCCCGGCCTGGACGCAGCGGCGGTCGACGAGTTCCTCGCGGCCCGCGACGTGCCGATCGTCGAGGGCAGCCGGGTGACGTTCCTGTACCGCGGCGAGGCGGACTCGGTGTGGCTCAAGCACAGCGTCTACGGCCTCCCGGGCGACCAGGAGCTCCGGCGCCTGCGCGGCACCGACCTCTGGTACCTGGTCATCGACCTGCCGGAGGGCTCGCGGATGGAGTACAAGCTCGACGTGGTGCGCGGCGGCCACGGTGAGCTCATCGACGACCCCCTCAACCCCCTGCGCTCGGGCAACCCGATCGGCTCGAACTCGGTGTGCCGCGCCGCGGGCTACGAGCCTCCGGAGTGGGCCGAGTTCGACCCGGACTCGCGCCCCGGCCTCCTCGAGCAGGTCGTCGTGCCCAGTCGTGCACTGCGCCGCGACTGCGTCGTGACGATGTACCTGCCGGCCCGCTTCCGCCGCGCCGCGTCGTACCCCTTGCTCGTCGTCCACGACGGCAGCGACTACCTGCGTTACGCGGCGCTCGGCACGGTGCTGGACAACCTGATTCACCGAACCGACATGGCCCCCGTGGTCGTCGCGCTGATCGACCCGGTCGACCGGCTGGTCGAGTACGCCAACCATGCCGCGCACGCGAAGTTCGTCACGCACGAGCTCGTGCACGAGCTCGAGACGACGTACCCGCTCGTCGGCGCTCGCGAGGGCCGCGCGCTGATGGGCTCGAGCTTCGGCGCGGTGGCTGCGCTCTCCACGGCCGTGCGGCACCCGAAGGCCTACCAGTCGCTGATGCTGCAGTCGGGGTCGTTCGCGTTCACCGACATCGGCAACGAGCACGGCGGTGGCCCGGTGTTCGACCCGGTCGTGAAGTTCGTCAACGGCTACCGCGACCGACCCCGCAAGGTCGCCGACCGCGTCTTCCTCAGCTGCGGGATGTACGAGCCGCTCATCTACCGCAACCGGTCGTTCGTGCCGCTGCTCCAGTCGACGGGCATGGAGGTCCGGTACGTCGAGTCGCGCGACGGGCACAACTGGGAGAGTTGGCGGGACCGCCTCCGGGACGGCCTCTCCTGGATGTTCCCCGGACCCCACAAGCTGGTCTACGAATAGGGCCAACGGAAGGCGCACGACAGGTCGTCGGATCATTTGCGCCGGCGCTGTCGCCCGCGGTACGCCGTGAACCACCTGACCAATCACATGGCACGTCCCAAGCAGGACACGTAACGAGAGGCGATCGGTATATGAAGAGCGTGAACCGCTGGTACTCCCCGCGCCTCGAGCGCGACATCTCGGTCGTCCGGTGGGGGCACTTCGGCCGGCCGGTGCTGGTCTTCCCGACCGCCGGTGGTGACGCGGAGGAGATCGAGCGGATGCGGCTCCTCGACGTCCTCGACGACCTCGTGGCCGGCGGCCGGGTCAAGGTGTACTCGTGCGACAGCGTCGCCGGGCGGGCCATGGTGAACGAGGAGGGCACCCCGCGCTACCGGACCTGGCTGATGAACCAGTTCCACCAGTTCGTCTACCACGAGATGGTCCCGGCCATCCGAGCCGATTGCGACAACGACTCGATCGGTGTGGTCTCCGCCGGGGCCTCGATCGGCGCGTTCAACGCGCTGGCTGTGCTCTGCCGCTTCCCGGACGTCTTCACCGACGCGATCTGCATGAGCGGGACGTACGACATGACGCGCTTCATCGCGGCGTACGACGAGGACCTGTTCTTCTCCTCCCCGCTGCACTTCCTGCCCGGGCTCGACGGGTCGGCGCTCGACCAGCTGCGGCAGCGCAACGTCATCCTGGCGTCCGGGGAGGGAGCCTGGGAGAACATCGGCGAGTCGTGGCGCGTCGCGGAGGCCCTCGGCAGCAAGGGCGTGCCCAATCGCGTCGACGGGTGGGGGCCGGAGTACGAGCACAACTGGCCTACCTGGCGGGCGATGCTGCCGCACTACCTGAACCAGCTCGCCTGAGCATGCAGCGAGCGGTGACCCTCAGTCCGGTCAGGACCGGACTGAGCGGCACCGCTCGGACAGGGGAGGGTCAGACGAGCTCGACGTGCAGAGATCCGGAGTCCTGGACGCCGGTGAGGTAGTCGGGCTCGTCGATGTCCGCGGGCACCAGCACGAGGTCCGCCTGCTGACGCGCGGCGTACTCGGCCAGCGCCGCCCCACCGGCGTTCTCGGGCAGCCAGCCGTAGGCGTCGATGCCCGCCTGCCTGGCCTGCTGCACCTGCAGCGCGAAGTCGTGTCGCCCGAGCTTCTCGAGCTCGACCGGGTCGAGCGGGTGGTCGTAGACGTCCCGCTCGCCCTCGCCCGCCCAGACGTTCGGCCGGGGACTGGTGAAAGCCGACGGCGCCGCGACGTCGTACAGGATCACCCTCGCTCCCGACTCCTTCGCGCGGTCGACCGCCGCAGCGACCGTCCCCGCGTAGCGTCCGGACTCGTCCGTGCAGGCCACGATGCAGCTCTTCGACTCAGTCATGCGGTCGGTCTTCCCGCGCGAGGTCGCCGCCATGCGCGGCCGGGCTCGCCGGATCGCGGTACGACGACCTCAGCCGGTCAGGCGGCGTAGCGCGGCGAGCAGCCGCTCGATCTCGGCGCGGGTGTTGTAGTGCGCGATGCCCACCCGGACGGCGCCGCCCTCCCCGAGCCCGAGAGCCGCCATCAGCTCGAACGCGTAGTAGTGACCGGCCCACACGCAGATCCCCTGGGCTCCGAGCGCCTTGGCCACGTCCGCGGGCGCCCAGCCGGCGACGTTGAAAGCCACCGTCGGCGACCGCCGCGCCGGCGCGGCGACCAGCTCGATGCCGTCCATCACCCGCAGCCCGGCCAGCAGCTCGGCGAACAGCGCCGACTCGTAGGCCGTGACGTCGGTCATCGCGGCCACCAGCCGGTCCCGCCGGGTCCCGCCTTCCGGCGCGAGTGAAGCGATGTAGTCGACGCACGCAGTGAGCCCGGCCAGCAGCTCGAACTGCATCGTGCCCGTCTCGAACCGGTCCGGGACCGAGTCCGGTGACGGCAGGAGCTTGTCCGGCGTGAGCTCCGCCCACAGCGCGGGGTCGGCGGCCGTCATCCCGAGGTGCGGACCGTAGAACTTGTACGACGAGCACGCGTAGAAGTCGGCCCCGAGAGCGGCGACGTCGACGCTGTGGTGCGGCGTGGCGTGCACGCCGTCGACGTGGACCAGCGCGCCGGCCGCATGCGCGATGTCGGCGATCGCGCGAACGTCCGGCATGGTCCCGATCGCGTTGCTCGCCGAGGTCACGGCGACCAGCCGGGTGCGCGCCGTGACGAGGTCGGCGTACTGCCCCACCGGCAGGTCGCCGGTGGCTACGTCGACCTCGGCCCAGCGCACCGTCGCGCCGGCGTCGCGGGCCGCGATGACCCAAGGGCGGATGTTCGCGTCGTGGTCGAGCCGGGACAGGACCACCTCGTCGCCCGGCGACCAGGTACGCCGCAGCGCGCGCGCCAGTCCGAGGGTGACGGTCGTCATGTTGGGGCCGAGGACCACACCGGACGGAGCGACGTTCAGCAGGTCCGCCGCCGCCTGGCGGGCGTCCACGACGATCCGCTCCGCGCGCTCCGACGCGGCGAAGGGTCCGTGCCGGTTGGAGACGGCCGCCCGGAGCGCGTCAGCGACCGCGACGGCCACCGGCTCAGCGGTCTGCGTCCCACCCGGTCCGTCCAGCTGCGCGACGTCGTCGGTGATGGCCGGGAACTGCGCGCGTACGCCGATCGGGTCGAGGCTCATGCGGCGAGTATCACTCGGTGAGGTCCTTCGCGTAGACGTCGATCCGGCGCTCGACCGTCATGCCCACGCGCTCGTACAGCGCAACCGCACCTGTCGCGTTCTCGGTGTCGACGCCGAGGCTGACGCGCTCCGCGCCGAGGCGCCGGAAGTCGGCGAACGCGTGCGTGAGCAGCGCACGGCCGACGCCTCGGCCGCGCGCCACCGGCAGCACACCGAGCGAGCGCACCCAACCGACCCCCGGCGTGGTCATGCTCGACACGAGTGCGCCCACGACCTCGCCGTCGAGCTCCGCGAGCAGCATCGGCGCGCCGTCATCGGCACGCGCGAGGTGCCGCTGCTCCCACTCCTCGAACGGCAGTGCGACGCTGCGGAAGTGCCCGCGGAACGCCTCGGTGATGACGCGATGCACGGTCGCGAGGTCACCC
>DATLNF010000080.1:0-5070 GCA_035536955.1 Mycobacteriales bacterium
AGCGCGTCGTCCTCGCCGACCGGCAGCGGGTACAGGGTGCCGTCGGCGAACGGGATGCGCAGCGCTTCGGCCTGGGCGCCGTTCGTGCCGTTGTTGCCGAAGAAGCCGACGTGCACGCAGGCGGTCGGCAGGCCCTCATGGCAGAACGTGCAGGTGCCGTCGGAGGACGCGAACGGCATCACTACGACATCGCCCTTCTTAATCTTGGTGACCTGCGATCCGACATCCTCGACGACGCCGATGGCCTCGTGGCCCATCGACTGCCCGGCCTCCGAGTGCTCCATCGACGCGTACGGCCACAGGTCGCTGCCGCAGATACAGGCGCGCGTAACGCGCATGATCGCATCGGTCGGTTCGACGATCGCCGGGTCAGCGACGTCCTGGACGCGGACATCGCCGGCGGCGTACATGATGGTTGCTCTCATGCACTCCAGCCAAGCACCGGTCCGCGCGGTCTGGGCAACCCTGTGAAGGTGACCCTCCCAGGGTCCCCCAGGGCACGGTGCGCGGCTTAGCCTGGCCAGGGTGGACACGCGCAACGAGATCCGCGATTTCCTGACCTCCCGCCGAGCCAAGCTCAAAGCCGCCGACGTCGGCCTGCCCGATTACGGCACCCGCCGCGTGCCCGGACTGCGACGCGAAGAGGTCGCCGTCCTCGCCGGCGTGAGCGTCCCCTATTACACACGCTTGGAGCGCGGCGACCTCGCCGGAGCATCCGACAGCGTGCTCGAGGCGCTGGCGCGCGCGCTGCAACTCGACGACGCTGAGCGCGCTCACCTCTTCGACCTCGCGCGTGCCGCGCAGCCCGTGGGTCAGCCACCGCGGCGCCGACCGGCCAAGTACCGCATCCGCCCCTCGGTGCAGCAAGTGCTCGACGCGATGACCGGCGCCGGCGCGCATATCGGCAATGACCGGCTCGACATCCTCGGCGCCAACGGGCTCGGTCGCACCCTGTTTCTGGAGATGTTCGACGGCCAGCAGCGCCCGAATGCCGCGCGCTTCGTCTTCCTCGACCCGCGCGCCCGCGAGTTCTACCTCGACTGGGACCGCATCGCCCGCGACGTCGTCGCCACCCTGCGCTCGGCCGCCGGTCGCAACCCCTTCGACCGCGACCTTACCGACCTCGTCGGCGAGCTCTCGACTCGCAGCGAGGAGTGCCGTCAGCACTGGGCACGCCACGACGTGCGCTTCCACATCAGCGGCGTCAAGCACTTCCACCACGACCAGGTGGGTGACCTTGAGCTCAACTACGAGCGCCTCGAAGTCGTCTTCGACAGCGGGCTAACGATCTTCACCTACACCGCCGACCCCGGCACCCGATCTGCCGAGGCGCTCGGCCTGCTCGGCAGCTTGGCCGCAACCACCCACACCGAGACAACCTCGACAGCGCCCTGACGCGCATCCCGGTCAGGCCGACTCGTCCCGGCCGGATGTACAACAGCCAACAGTCGCCTCCGCTACTGCTTTCGACGCAACCCAGCAGCGGTAGCCGTCCCGCTGAGGGATCCATCTGCAGCACGAGCGCCGACTGGCGTCGGACCGCACGCGCTGCTCAGCTTCGGTTGCTCCCGACGAACTCGGCCACGAGCCAGGCCACGG
This sequence comes from Mycobacteriales bacterium, assembly GCA_035536955.1. Lineage (GTDB taxonomy): Bacteria > Actinomycetota > Actinomycetes > BP-191 > BP-191 > DATLNF01. The sequence continues at coordinate 1,600 of DATLNF010000080.1, forward strand.
AGGCCGGGTCCTGCAACGGCATCCCGTGGCTCACCCCGGGGACCGTGACGGCCCGCGCGGCGGGTAGCCACTCCGCGAGGATCGCGGCCGTCTCCTCGTACATGCGCGTCTGCCGCCAGGTCTCGGCGCCGACGGCGAGCAGGGTCGGCGCCGTGACCCGGGCGGCGCGCTCGGCGTCGAGCTGCCACTCGACGGCGGCACGAATTTCGTTGGTGAAGAAGAACATCGCGTCGCTGACGAGCCGGTCCAGGGCGCCGTTCCCGAGCCGGGCCATGACCACGTCTCGGTAGTCGGGGCCGTCTACACCGCGCAGGAGGATGTCGGCCGCAAGGGTGAAGTCCCCGGCCCCGACCGCCGCCATCGCCGGCCCGACGACGCGCTCGGTGAGCTCCGCGCTTGATGGGCCGCTCGGGTGGGGTGCCGGCTCCAGCAGCACAAGGCTCGCGATGAGGCCGGGGTCGTCCAGCGCGGCCTGGATGCCGATGCAGCCGCTGGAGGAGTGGCCGACCCAGTGCGCCCTCTGCACCCCCAGCCCGCGCAGGAGCTGGCAGCAATGGCGGGCGTGGTCGGCGAGCGTGACCTGTCGGTCGGGTCGCGTGCTGCCGCGGTAGCCGGCTCGGTGCACGCGCACGACGTGGAAGCCGTCGAGCGCGGGCTCGTCGAACAGCGGGGCGAACCACTCGCCGAACACGCCGGCGTGGGCGAGGAGGATCGTCTCCCCTTCGCCGCGCTCCCAGTACTCCAGCTCGACGTCGCCGACGTCGGCGCGCCGGGCCCGGAGGTCAGTGTTGGTCTTGGTGTTGGTCATGCCCGCAACGGTGCCGGGCGACTCGGGCCGGCGGATCCATGCACCGCACGCAGCCAGCCCGCTCGGCTCATGGAGCTAGCGCGTCTGCCAGGGCGTCGCGGCCGGTCGCACCGGTCTTGGCGAGCAGGTTGCCGACGTGGGTCTCCACGGTACGGCGGGACAGGTGCAGGCGCGCGGCGATCTCCGGGTTTCCCAGTCCGGCAGCGACGAGGCGCAGCACCGCCAGCTCCCGGCCGGTCACACCGAGCCCGCGCAACCGGGGCGGTACCGCCTCGACGTCGCGGTCCGGCCGGGGCACCGGCAGCCCGAGCCGGCGCAGGTGGGCCTGGCACAGCCGGACCATCTGGACCTCGCCCCGGCCGGCTAGCCACGCGAGCACCTCGCGCAGAAACGCGGCGGGGTCGCCGAGGCCGGGCGTCCCGGCGAGCGGCAGCAGCATCGTGCGCAACAGATATCGGAAGTACGGCTGACCGGCGAGCAGGTCGTCGCCGGCCACCAAGAGTTCTGCGGCGGCCTCATCCCGGCCGGCAACGGCCGCGGCCACCGCGTCGGCGTAGCGCAGCGCCGCGCGGTTAATGCCGGTGACGAGCACGTCGGAGTGGCGCAGCTCGGTGCGGGGCCCGTCGTCGGCCGGGTCGAGCACCGTGCGCAGCAGCGCCCATTCCCCCCACATCGGGGCGGCGTTGGTGCCCGCGCCGCGGCGCAGGACGGCGACGCCGTCGCCGAGCTCCCGGACGGCCCGCTCGTCGTCGCCGGCCAGCCACACGTCGCGGCCGCGAAGATCGAACCGGGCCACCCGGACGTGCAGCTCGTCGGGGGCGACCCGGGTGGCATCGTCCAGCAGTGCCTCGGCCTCGCTCATCCGTCCGGCGAACACGCGCCCGCGCGCAGCGAAGATGAGCGCGACGGCCCTCGTCCCGGCCAGCCGCAGCCGCCCGGCCCGCTCGGCGCAGCGCTCGGCCATCGGCATGGTGGCCACGTAGCCGTCGACGGCGACCGTCCCAATGGTGATCTGCAGGTCGAGCATGGTGGCGGTGCCGAGCATCCCGGCATCGACAGCCAGCGCCGCCGCCTGCGCCAGCAGGTTCGTCGCGCCGGAGTCGAGCATCGCGTTCGCGCCGAGTTCGGCCAGCGCCCGGATCCGCCAGGGCACGAGCGCATGCAGGGCGGCGACCTCCTCGGCCCGGCGGAAGGCCCCCCTCGACGCGGGCGGGTCGCGGCGGCGCAGGCCGCGCCCCACGACCTCCAGCGCCTCGCACTCAACCTCAGGCAGCCCGGCGTTCTCGGCCGCACCTACCGCGGCGCCCGCGATCTCGAGCGCCCGGTCGACGTTCCCGGCACCGAGCGCGACGTGTGCCGCGAGGGCGAGTACCCCGGGGTCGCCCGGGTCGGCGGCATCGAGGAACCGCCGCGCCTCGGCGAACCGATCAGCGGCCACACACGCCCGAGCGGCGGCCACGGTGAGCGCCGTGCGTTGCGGGCCACGCAGCGCCGGCAGCACCGCGTCGGCGACGTCGACGGCGTCGTCGGTCCGCGCCCCGAGCGCCAGGACCCGCACCCGCTCGACGGCGATCGCGGCGAGCAGCCCGGGCCGGCCCACCGCGAGCACGACCGCCCGCTCCAGCACGCTGCTCGCGTCGGCGAGGGCGCCCGCCGCCGTGCTCTCCCGGGCCTGTTCCAGCATTACCTCGGCGGCCCGGTCCGGGCGCCCGCCGCGGGCGTGCAGGTCGGCGACGAGCCCCGGCCGCGCCACCGGCGAGCCGGTGTCGAGCCGCCGGGCGGCCCGCGCCGCCAGCGCCGCCCGCTCGGGCGCGGTGAGGGCGGCGAGCACGGCGTCACAGGTTAGGGCGTGCCGCCAGCGCGGCGACCCGTCCGGACCGGCGAGCATCAGGCCCATGTCGACGGCGGCCCGCAGCGCGGAGCCGACGTCCGCGCCGGTGGCTGCGGCGACCAGCCGCCAGTCGACGTCCTGGCCGAGCACGGCCGCGGTCCGCAGCACCTCGCGCTCGGCCGGGGCGAGCGCGGCGACGCGCCGGTCGACGATGCCGGCGAAGGCCCGCGGAACCCGCGCCTGCAGTGCACCCACCGGCTCGACGCGGCCGTCGACCCGACGCACCGACCCGCTCTCCACCAGCCCGGCCAGCAGCTCCTCGACCAGCAGCGGCAGCGACTGCACCCGCGGATGACGGCCCAGCGCCACGAGCCCATCCGGGGCGGCCTCATCGTCGCGCGCGCTCCCGACCACCCGCACCGGCAGCTCGCGCAGCCCGTCCACCAGGTACTCCAGCAGCCCGAGCGTGTCCCGGTCGGCCCAGTGCAGGTCGTCGAGCAGCAGGACGGCGCGGTGCCCGGCGGACAGTGTCCGCAGCAGCTCCAGTACCGCCTCACCGAGCACCACGACCGGTCCACGAGGTGCGCGCCTGCCGGGGGCCCGGGCCGCCACGTCGGCAGGATCCGGGCGAGCACCGACCGGAATGCAGCCAGCCGCCCGTCCTCGCCCAACGCGGGAGACGCGACCCGGACCAGCGCCTCGGCGAGCGCGCGGAACGGGCCACCGCCGCGCAGCGCGTGCCCTCGCATCACGAGCGCATCGGTGTGCGCAACCCGGCTCCCGAGCTCAGCGAGCAGCCAGGTCTTGCCGCTGCCCGCCTCCCCGGTAAGCA
>DATLNF010000081.1:0-24504 GCA_035536955.1 Mycobacteriales bacterium
GGTCATCGACCTGCTGCAAGGCGGCCAGGGCGTGTTCGGCATCGCGGTCGGCAAGGTGGTCCGCGAGGTCGAGGGGTCCCTTGCCGAGCTCCCGGGCGAGCGCGCCGACGACGTCGTCGTACCGGCGCCGGCGCCGCCGGCCGGGACCGACGAGCTGTCCCGTCGCCGGTCGCGCCGCGACACGGCGTAGGACGATTCCCTCGACCTGACGGCGGTCGGGTGGGCTGGTAGCGTCGCCGTCGGCTGTCGACCCCGTGCGGAAGAGTCCCGTCGCAGGCCAGCGACGGGCGCCGAAGGAGCAACCCTCCCCGGAATCTCTCAGGCCGCCAGACCGCACGGAACAGGCCACTCTGGAAAGCGGCGCGCTCCACGTGCGCCCACCGACGGTGCAAGTCGCGGCGCCGGCCGTCGACGAAGCTCTCAGGTCCCATGACAGAGGGGGAGGCGACCGCCGGCGCGCGCCGGCGCCGAGCCTGGAGGCCCCGTGGCCAGCACTCCGCCCCGACCGACCCTCGGCGAGCTCGAGGCGGCGGCACCGTTCGCCATCCGGCACATCGGCCCTGACCCCGACGAGCGGGCCAAGATGCTCGCGGTCATCGGCTACGGGTCGCTGGACGAGCTCAGCGACGAGGCCGTCCCCGACGCCATCCGGATGACCGAGCAGCTGGACCTGCCGCCGGCCGCCGGCGAGGCGGAGATGCTCGGCGAGCTGCGGGCGCTCGCCGAGCGCAACCAGGTGCTGACCCCGATGATCGGCCTGGGCTACTACGGCACGCACACCCCGCCCGTGATCCGCCGCAACGTCCTCGAGAACCCGGCCTGGTACACGGCGTACACGCCCTACCAGCCGGAGATCAGCCAGGGGCGGCTCGAGGCGCTGCTCAACTTCCAGACGATGGTCGCCGACCTCACCGGCCTCCCGGTCGCGAATGCCAGCCTGCTCGACGAGGCGACCGCGGCCGCCGAGGCGATGACGCTCTGCCGCCGAGCCAGTCGGGCGCCCGCGGACGCGTCGTACGTCGTCGACGCCGACTGTCTCCCGCAGACCATCGCGGTCGTCCGGACGCGGGCTGAGCCGCTCGGCCTCACCGTCCACGTGGTCGACCTCGCCCGGGACGGGCTGCCCGACGGAGACGTCTTCGGCGTCCTCGTCCAGTACCCCGGCGCGAGCGGTCAGGTCGTCGACCACGCGAGCCTCGTGGCCGCGGCGCACGAGCGCGGGGCGGTGGTGGCGGTGGCCGCTGACCTCCTCGCTCTCACCCTGCTGCGCCCGCCGGGGGAGATCGGCGTCGACGCGGTGGTCGGCACGACGCAGCGCTTCGGCGTCCCGCTCGGCTTCGGCGGACCGCACGCCGGCTACCTCGCGGTGAGCGACCGGCTGCAGCGGTCGATCCCGGGCCGCCTCGTCGGGGTGAGTGTCGACGCCGACGGCGCTCCGGCGTACCGCCTGGCGTTGCAGACCCGCGAGCAGCACATCCGCCGCGAGAAGGCGACCAGCAACATCTGCACCGCACAGGTCCTGCTCGCGGTGATGGCCGGGATGTACGCCGTCCACCACGGCCCGGACGGCCTCCGCACGATCGCGCGGCGCACCCACCGCCTGGCCGCGCTGCTGGCGGCGGGGCTGCGTTCCGGTGGCGTGGAGGTCGTGCACGAGGCGTTCTTCGACACGGTCCAGGCCCGCGTGCCCGGGCGGGCGTCAGCGGTGGTCGACACCGCGCGCGAGGACGGGATCAACCTGCGCCTCGTCGACGAGGACACCGTCGGGATCAGCTGCGACGAGACGACGATCCGCGGTGACGTGGCCGCGGTCTGGGCCGCGTTCGGCGTCCCGTGGCCCGACATCGACACCCTCGACGCGGCCACTCCCGACGCGATCCCCCCGGCCCTGCTGCGGGAGTCGGCGTACCTCACCCACCCGGTGTTCTCCGAGCACCGCAGCGAGACCGAGCTGCTGCGCTACCTGCGGCGGCTGGCCGACGACGACCTGGCGCTGGACCGCACGATGATCCCGCTCGGCTCATGCACCATGAAGCTCAACGCCGCCGCGGAGATGGAGCCCGTGACGTGGCCGGAGCTCGGCGGCATCCACCCGTTCGCGCCGATCGACCAGGCCGCCGGCTACGTGGAGCTCATCCACGACCTGGAGCGCTGGCTGTGCGAGGTCACCGGGTACGACGCCGTGAGCCTGCAGCCCAACGCCGGTTCGCAGGGCGAGCTGGCCGGGTTGCTCGCGATCCGGCTGTGGCACCGCAGCCGCGGCGAGGGCGACCGGGACGTCTGCCTGATCCCGTCGAGTGCCCACGGCACCAACGCGGCGAGCGCGGTGATGGCCGGCATGCGCGTGGTCGTCGTGGCCTGCGACGACGACGGCAATGTCGACCTCGCCGACCTGCATGCCCGCGTCGACGCGCACCGCGACCGGCTCGCCGCGCTGATGGTGACCTACCCGAGCACCCACGGGGTGTTCGAGGAGGAGATCGCCGAGGTCTGCGCCACTGTCCACGACGCGGGCGGTCAGGTGTACGTCGACGGCGCCAACCTCAACGCGCTGGTCGGTCTGGCCCGCCCGGGACGGTTCGGCGCGGACGTCTCGCACCTGAACCTGCACAAGACGTTCTGCATCCCGCACGGCGGCGGCGGCCCCGGTGTGGGCCCGGTAGCGGTCCGCGCGCACCTGGCGCCGTACCTGCCGAACCACCCGCTGCAGCCGGCGGCCGGGCCGGAGTCCGGCTGCGGGCCGATCTCGGCGGCACCGTGGGGGAGCGCGGGCATCCTGCCGATCTCGTGGGCGTACGTCCGGATGATGGGCGGCCCGGGGCTGCGCCTCGCCACCCAGGTCGCGATCCTCAACGCCAACTACGTCGCCAAGCAGCTCGCCCCGCACTTCCCGGTGCTCTACACCGGCCGGGGCGGGCTCGTCGCGCACGAGTGCATCGTCGACCTGCGGCGGATCACGAAGGAGACCGGCGTCACCGTCGACGACGTCGCGAAGCGGCTCATCGACTACGGGTTCCACGCGCCGACGATGTCCTTCCCCGTCGCGGGGACCCTGATGATCGAGCCGACGGAGAGCGAGTCGCTCGCCGAGCTCGACCGGTTCTGCGACGCGATGATCGCGATCCGCGCGGAGATCGGCCGGGTGGCCTCGGGGGAGTGGCCGGTCGAGGACAACCCGCTCCGCCAGGCTCCGCACACCGCCCGGATGCTCGCCGGCGACTGGGACCACCCGTACTCGCGGGCCGACGCGGCGTACCCCTCAGGGGTTTCTCCGCGCGGGAAGTACTGGCCTCCCGTGCGCCGGATCGACGGCGCGTACGGCGACCGCCACCTCGTCTGCAGCTGCCCGCCGGTCAGCGACTACCAGGCCTGACGGGAGGTCAGGCGGCGCGGCGGGGGACCGACCGGTGTGGGCCCTCGATGCGGCCGTCGGGCAGGATCTCGCCGGTGTCCTCGAACACGACGACGCCGTTGCAGAGCAGGCTCCAGCCCTGTTCCGGGTGGCCGGCCACGACGCGGGCGGCGTCGTGGTCCACAGCTTCCGCTGGGGGGCAGGGCGGGTTGTGCGAGCACATGCTGAGCGCTCCTCGTCGAGCGGTTCCTTCTCGTTCTCTTCGTCGGCAGGTCCACGCCGGATGATGAGAACTCTTTCGGGTGCCATTCGACACCCGGCGACAGCCTCCCTGGGGCAGAACGTGAAGAACTGGTGAAGAAGGCTCACGTTGTGACCTCCGCGTTACCGTCGGCGACGTGCTGAACCCGCCTGGCCGGCCCGCGGCGCTCGGTCCGCTGCGTGCGGTGGACCGCTGGGAGTGGCGATGGACGCCGGGCGCGCAGCCGCCGTACCGCGCCGTCGAGGACCTGCTCGCCGACGCCGGCCTCCCGGTCCGCGACCTCGCCCCGCGGGGTCCCGCCGGGTCGCCATCAGCAGGCGCGACCGCCGGCGCAGTTCTCCTCATCGGCGGTGGCTGGCCGATCTCCGAGCAGGCGTCGAGCCCCACGTCGAGCCCGTGTCCGGCCGTGCCCGACGTCGCCGTGGTGGTCTGCGCGCCCGGCGGGGACGGCGGGCCGGAGCCTGGGCAGTGCCGAGTCGGGGAGTGGCGCCCGAGCTGGTCCGACGGCGCGCACCGGGCCGCGGTCGACGCGGTGCGCGCCGCGATCGCCCGTGGCGACCTCTACCAGGCCAACGTCGTCGGGCACCGCGCCGCCGAGCTGACCGGCGACCCGGCCGCACTGGCGAGTCGGCTGCGTGCCGTGCCGGACGCGCCGTGGGCCGGCTCGGTGGAGGGCGCGGGATGGGCGGTCCACTCGGCGTCGCCCGAGCTGTTCCTCGAGGTGGTTGGCGGGCGCGCGACGACCCGGCCGATCAAGGGGACCGAGCCTCGCCGGGTCGGCTCCGCCGACCAGGATGCGCGGTCGGCGCTGCGCACATCGCCCAAGGACCGGGCCGAGCACGTCATGATCGTCGACCTCGAGCGCAACGACCTCGGCCGGGTCGCCACGGTGGGGGGAGTCGACGTGCCGGAGCTGTACGCCGTCCGTCCGCTCGCCGGGCTGTGGCACGCCGAGTCGACCGTCACGGCGACCCTGCGGCCCGGGACGGGTCTCGCTGACCTCCTCGCCGCGACGTTCCCGGGCGGGTCGGTCACCGGGGCGCCGAAGCTGGCCGCCCTCGCGGAGATCGCGCGACACGAGCCGGTCGGCCGGGGACCGGCCATGGGCGCGCTGGGCTGGGTCGGCGCCGACGGCCGGATCGCGCTCGGGCTGACGATCCGCACGGTGGCGGTGGCGGCGGACCGCGCGCACGTCTGGACCGGCGGGGGCATCACCTGGTCGAGCGACCCGGCGGCCGAGGTGGCCGAGGCGGCGGCCAAGGCGGCGCCGATCCTCGCCGCCCTCGCGGGCTAGGTCCGGCCCTCCGACTCCTGGGCCTGGCGCAGCGTCCGGCTGTGCGGCAGCCAGGTGGCGAGCTCGACCGGCCAGCCGTCCGCCTCCAGCGCGGACACGACCTCCGGGTCGTCGTCGAGCACAACGGCGACAGTCCGGCCCGCCGCGAGTCGGCGCAGCAGCTCGGCCTTGGTCTGCCGGGCCGGGCGGCGGTCGCCGCGGCGGCGCATGTGCAGGGCGGAGCCGAGGATCCCGTTGGCCTCGAGCCAGCGCTCGGTGTCCGCCCGCAGCCACTCCGGGCGACCGGTGAGGTAGACGACGTCGTGGTCGACCTGCAGCACGCGAACCCGGCGGACGCCCTCCTCGAGCGGCGGGTCGTCGACGGCGGCCGCGAAGAACTCGCCCCAGTTCTTCGGCCGTGCGGACAGGTGGTGGAGCCGATGGGTGACGTCGGCCACGACCCCGTCGATGTCGACGACTGCTAGTGGGCGCACGGGCGACACGCTATCGGCATGATGCGCGTATGGGGTGCTACGGAAAGCACGTGCTGCCGCGACTGGTCGACCGGTTCCTCGGCACGGCCGAGGCCGAGGAGACCCGCGCGCGGGTCTGCGCCGGACTGTCCGGGGACGTCGTCGAGGTCGGCTTCGGGTCCGGCCGCAACCTCGCGCACTACCCGACCGAGGTGGGCGGCGTCTGGGCGGTCGAGCCGTCCGAGGTGGCCCGACGACTTGCCGAGCCGCGGGTCGCCGACGCCGGCCTCCCGGTGACGTGGGCCGGACTGGACGGGCAGCGGCTCGACCTGCCCGACGAGCGCTTCGACTCGGCGCTGTCGACGTGGACGCTGTGCACCATCCCGGACGCGACGGCAGCACTGCGCGAGCTGCGCCGCGTCCTGCGCCCCGGCGCGCGGCTGCACTTCGTCGAGCACGGCGCGTCCCCCGATCCCGGGGTGCGGCGGTGGCAGGACCGGCTGCAGCCGATCAACGGCCGGATCGCGGGCGGCTGCCATCTGGAGCGGCCGATCGTCGAGCTGCTCCAGGCGGGCGGCTTCGAGGTGACCGACCTGCGCAACTACTACGCGAAGGGCGACCCGAAGCCGTTCGGCTACCGATACGAGGGCGTCGCCGTTCGCCCGTGACCGTCGGGCACCGTCACGACTTCGGCTCGACCACCGGGAGCCGAACCGTCGCCTTGTCGAGCACCATCGCGCCGGGGATCCGGCTGCCGTGCGCGACGTACATGTCCGACAGCGGGGAGACGGTCAGGAACAGGGACTGGCCGGCGGGGACGTCCACCGCGACGGACGGCAGCTCGACCCTGCGCTGAGCGGCGGTCACCGGCACCGGCTCGTGGTGCGGGAGCATGTTGTGCTGGACGACCCGCGCGTCGGCCGGCGTCGTGCCGATCGACAGGCCGAGGAAGACCCGGTTCAGCACTCCCGGCGCCGTGACGAGCGCGTCGAGGTACGGCGTGCCGGCGATCGTGATCGGGCCGTCGGCGATCTTCCACGACACCGGAGCGCCCGCGCCGGTGGGGGAGACCAGCGTGCCGAGGGAGGCCGCGGTGTCAGCGCGGACGGAGCGCACGCTCACGCACCGGCCCTCGGCGGTCGCCAGGTGGTACTGGCCGAGGCCGCGGAGGCGGACCGAGTCGCCGCGCAGGTGTCGAGCCATGAACAGCCGGGAGAGGTCTCCGAAGCTGCCGCCGCCGAGTGCGGTGCTGCAGGGGTCGCCGGCGCCGCCGATACCGGCGGGCAGCGCGGTCGGCAGCGCGTGGCCGCCGTTGTAGCCCACGAAGATGCTCTTCGCGCGGGCACGCGGCGTCAGCGCCTTGTCGAAGTTCTGCAGGCCCTGCTCCAGCGGGAAGAGGTTGTCCGTGGCGCCCTGGCCGAACAGCACCGGGATGTCGAGCCGGCGGCCCTGGCTCACGTGCCACTTCGGCCCGTTCTTCGCGAAGAACTCGTCGAGGTCGATGCCCGCCTCGCCCTTGGGCCAGGTCCCGGTGGCCGCGCCGTACGCGAACCCGCGGTGGACGGTGTCCGTGTGGGCGTCGGAGGCGTTGCCGGCCGCGTAGAGAGCGGACACCCACGCCGTGCGGACGACGTCCTTGGGCGCCAGCGACTCCTTGAGGTCGAACCAGGTGATCTCGGGGGCCAGCGCATCGAATCGCGTCCGGCCGCGGTCTCTGAGCTCGGTGAAGGCCCCGACGAACTGGTAGCCGCCGCCGTACGAGCCGCCAATGGCCCCGATCCGCGGGTCGCGGGGGCCGTCCTTGACGACCCAGGGAAGGGCGGCCACGAGGTCGACGAGCCGCTTGACGTCCTGGCCCTCGAAGTCCGGGTGCTCGACGTGCGCCTTGCCGCCGCTGTCACCGAAGCCGCGCTGGTCGAAGCTCAGCACGCCGAGGCCGCGGTCGAGCCACCCGGTGAAGGACGTCGCGTCCTTCGTGCGACTGCCGCCCCAGCCGTGGCTGTGGAAGACCAGGGGCACCGGACGTCGTGCGGTGGCGCCGGCGGGCCGGAAGATCGAGTAGCAGATGGGCACCGGCGCTGTGGACCCCGGCTCCGGGACGCTGTCCAGGCACCCGTGGGTCGTCTGGGGCTCGGCTGCGGCCGAGGGGAGCGCGAGCAGGCCGGCGACCGTGGCCGCGCATGCGGCGATGGCGAGTCGAGTTCTCATGCCGGCCGCTATACCCAGCGGCGCAGCGACTTCCGGCAATCTGAGTGAGGAGTGGCGGGTCCGCTACGGCTTGCTGACCGTCGGGTCAGCATCCTGGGCAGCACGCTCTGCGCGCGCAGCCAAGCCGCGATCTCGTCGACCAGCGCGGCGTCGTCGAGGCCGGGGTCCCGGCGGGGCGCCTCAGTCCATGAGCTGGCCATGCGGTGGGTTTGCCACCGGTGCGCCTCGCGCAACCGATGCGTCCGGCCCGATGTAGGTTGCGCCGAACGGCCTAGTGCCAGCGGAGGCCGTTCAGGCCTGGGTGGCGTTCGCGATCTCCACGGCGAACTGCTCGCACCACACGAGCACCGTGAAGCCGCGAGTGGCCAGCTCAGGCGGCAGGACGTAGTTGAACGAGCCCTTCTCCGCCTTGAGCGCACCGAGCCGGACACCGGCCTTGCGGCGCTGGTCGGCACCGGGCACGACGTACACGTAGGGGGACGGCGTGCCGCCGATGTTCACGTTCTCGAACCGGACGACGTGCGAGCCGTTCCCGAGGCGGTACGTCGACACGCGGCCACGGGCGTCATGGCCCGCCAGCCCCCGGAGCTCGCCGGTCGCGACGCGGGTCGTGGCGCCGGCAGGGGAGTGGCCGCCGGAGGGCGCGGAGGTGGCGGGTTCGGTCGCCGCCGGGTCGGGTGCCGCGGACGGCAGGGCCTCGTCGACCTCGCGGGGGCTCACGATCGGCCGGACGACGAAGAACCCGGTCGCCGCGAGCCCCGGGACCAGCGCCGCAACGACGGCCAGCGGGAGTGTCCGCCGGACGCGGTAGACGACGAGACCCGTAGCGGCGCAGAGCACCCCGAGCGCGCTGACCCAGGCGAGCGCCCGCGGGCTGCGCAAGCCGATGATCAGGTTCGGCTCAACGGCCCACGTCACGGCCAGCAGGACACCCGAACCGATCACGCCGAGGACGACCGCCGTACTCCGTCTCATGCCCGGACCAACGCGGCGCCCCGGCGTTTCGTCCCGGCGGCGGCCTCACGCCGTACGGCTGGGCTAGCCGCGGGACGATCGATCACGCCGGGCGCCTTGAGCGGAGGCAGGGCCGTAGACTAGAATTCTGGGCCATGGACACGTTTCCGCTCTCGGAGGTCAAGGCGCGGCTCTCGGAGATCGCGGACGAGGTCGACCGAACACATCGGCGGGTGCAGATCACCAAGAACGGCCGCTCATACGTCGTCCTGATGTCTGCCGAGGACCTCGAGTCGCTGGAGGCCACCGTCGAGCTGCTCAGCGACCTGGAAGCGATCGAGCGAGTACGAGAGGCACAGCGCGACATCGCGGCCGGCGACTTCGTCACCGGTGAGGAGATGGCGGCGCTCCTGCAGAAGCGGCTCGGACCCGCAGCCCGGTGACGGGGGAGCCTTATGCCCTCGTCATCGCCCCGGCGGCGCGGCGCGCGCTGACCGACATGTTGCCGGAACCGGTCGCCGCTGCCGCGTGGGAGTTCATCTCCGGACCGCTGGCGGCATCGCCCGCCACCGTCGGCACCCGACTGCAGCCCCCCTTCGCCGACCAGTGGCGCGCCCGGCGAGGCGAGTACCGCGTCCGCTACGAGAACGACAGCGACCGGCACCTGGTGCGCATCCTCGACATCGCCCACCGCCGCGACGTCTACCGCCCCTGACGATGCCGTCGGTCGGGGTAGGCGGGGCCGCGGGTCCCACTGGGCGCCGCTTCAGAATGACATAGTGTCGATTATCGGCGGTACGCCTGGATTGGCGGAACCCTGGTCAGAGCGCGGCGTAGAGCAGGTCGGCCGGCTCGGCGGCCCCCAGACCGAGCAGCCCACCCCGGCCGCCGGCGACCGCGTCGCGGGTGGACCGTTTCGTGACCGCAGCGTGCACCTGCGCCGGGGTGGCTCGGGGGCTGCGCTGCAGGACCAGGGCGGCGACGCCGGCGACGTGCGGGGCAGCCATCGAGGTGCCGCTCATCGTCGCGACCGCGGTGTCGCGGGGGTGTCCGGCGGAGACGATGTCGACACCGGGGGCGACGAGGTCGACGCAGCCGCCGTAGTTCGAGAACGACGCAGTCCGGTCGGCGCGGTCGCTCGCGCCGACGGTGAGCACTTCGCCCACCCGGGCCGGGGAGACCGTGCATGCGTCCTGCGGCCGGCCGAGCTGGTCGCCGTTGCCCGCGGCGACGACGTAGCTGATGCCGTCGGCGACCGAGCGGCGCACCGCGGCGTCGAGGGCGGTCGACGCGCCGCCGCCGAGGCTGAGGTTGGCGACCGCGGGCCGGCCGGGCTGGTGGTGTCCGGTGACCCAGTCGATGCCGGCGACGATGTCGCTGGTCAGGCCGCTGCCCTCGCAGTCGAGAACTCGCACGGCGACCAGGGTGACGGTCTTCGCCACGCCGGCGGTGCGCCCCCCGATGCTGCCGGCGACGTGGGTGCCGTGGCCCTGGCAGTCCTGTGCGATCCGGTCGCCGTCGACGGTGTCGATGCCGTTGCGCGCACGACCGGCGAACTCCCGGTGGGTGACCCGGATGCCGGTGTCGACGACGTAGGCGGTCACACCCGCGCCCGTGGCCGAGTAGCGGTACGAGCCGTCCAGCGGCTGCCGCCGCTGGTCGATCCGGTCCAGCCCCCACGAGGCGTTCGGCTGGGCGACGGAGCTGCGCAGCACCCGGTCCGGCTCCACCGCGGCGACGCCGGGCACCAGCGCGAGCGCGGGAGCGACCGAGGTGGGGATCCGGACGGCGAAGCCGTCGATCGCATGGCTGTAGACGTGCTCGACCTGGCCGAGTCGGCCGGCCGCGCGCAGCGCCGCGGGCAGCGCGGTCGGGCCGGTGAGGGTGACCAGGTAGGTGCGGTGCAGGGCCTGCGGGGCCGGGAGCAGCGCGGCATGCGCGGTACCGCCCGAGGCGAGCAGGACCGCCGCGAAGGCGAGGGTGGCACGGGTGCGCATAGGGGTCTCCGGGCTCGAAGCGGCGAGCGGACGTCGTGCTGATGACAACGTCTCGCCGTTCGCCGGAATGCCGGAGCGTTCCGAGACAGGTCCCTCACCGGCCGGAAGGCACATCTCTCCCCCGGCCGGCAATCCGTTCCGTCGCGACGAGCGAAAGGCGACGTCCGGACGGCTGCCCCGTCAGGGCGTGATACGGGCGAAACGCACACTCTCGCTGGAGAAGACCCGACGCTCGGAGACCTTCTTCAGGACCTTGGACGCGTCGACCATGTTCCCGTCGCCGACGTAGATGCCCACGTGGACGGCCGGTGCGCCGTAGAAGACGAGGTCGCCGACAGCGAGGTCCGCCAGCGCGACGGGCCTCGTCCGCTTCTCCAGCGCGACGACGTCAGCGGGCAGGGCCTTCTTGGTGACCTTCCACCACGCCATGCGGACCAGGCCGGGGGCGTCGTACGTCGGGCCGCTGCGGCCGGGCTCGTACTTCGCGCCGACCACCGCGCGGGCCGCCGAGACGAAGGCGGCGGCCTCACGGGTGGTCGCTGTGCGCGGCTTGTGTCCGGGCGGGGGCACCGGTCGGTGACTGGCCGACGCGGTCGGGCTCGGCGAGGCGCCGGTCCGGCTGTGCGCCGAGGGGCTCGGCTTCGCGGACGGCCTGGCCGGGCTCGCGGACGGCTTGGCTGGGCTCGCGGACGGCTTCGCCGAGGGCTTGCCGGTAGGCCGCGGCGACGGCTTCGCCGGGCTCGCCGACGCCTTCCCGGCGGGCTTCGGCGTCCCGGAGGGCTTCGGGGTCACCGTGGCCGAGGGGCTCGTCGACGGGTGCGCGCCCGGCGGTCCGGAGCGGTCGGCGGCAGGCTGTGCGCTCGCCGACGCGGTCGACGACGCGACCGGCCGGGACTTCGGCGCAGTAGGGCGCGGCACCCGGCCGTACCGGATGACGTCGGAGGTCCAGATGGTGCGCTCCACGACGCCCTTGCGGGAGCTCGACGCGTCGATGATCCGGTCGCCGCCGAGGTAGATGCTCACGTGGGACACCGGCTGGCCGAAGAACACCAGGTCGCCGGGCAGGGCGTCCTCGGCGTAGACCGGGGTGGCCCAGGCCTGCTGGTCGCGAGACGTCCGCGGGATGCCGCTCACTCCCCCGACGCCACGCCACAGCACGCTGGTGAGGCCCGAGCAGTCCCAGGTGTCCGGCCCGTTGCCGCCCCAGGCGTACCCGTCGCCGAGCTGCTCACGCGCGGCCTCGATGACGGCGGCCGCAGCCTGGTCCGGCGGGCCGGCCGCGGCGCCCCCGGTCGCCACCAGTCCCGACGCCGCGACGCCGGCCAGCACGAGGCCGACGCCCGCGAGGCGGGCAGGGCGGAGCGAGGGCACGGGGCCTCCGAGGATGGCGGGGCTCGATTGGTCCAAAGGGACTATCGGGACAGGTGTCCGTTTCCTTGAGCCTCGTCATCGTGGAGTAGGCTGGAAGCACCGGTCGGTTAGCCCGTTTGACCCCTTCGGTCACGGGCAACGGGTCCCGGGGGTGCGCGGGCAGGCCGGCACCTCGGAAGGGATCCCACCCAATGCACCGGCACGAATCCCGCACCATGGGCATGGCGCAGAGCACAGCCACCCCCCTTGTCGTGCTCTCCCACCTGCGCTGGGACTGGGTCTGGCAGCGCCCCCAGCACCTCGTGAGCCGCCTGGCCCGGCACCGGCGGGTCTTCTACGTCGAGGAGCCGGTGGGGGTCCCCGACCTCGACTCCCCCCGCATCGCCTCGGCGCCTGCCGGCCCGGTGGAGCGGGTCTGGCTCGAGGTGCCGGGCGCGGGCCACGTGCAGTACGGCGACCCTCGCGCGGCGGCCTACGCCACCCTGCTCGCGGCCTGGCTCGACGAGCGCGCGGCCGCGAAGGACGCGTGGCTCTACACCCCGATGGCACTGGACCTGGCCGAGGCGCTCCAGCCGCGGGCCGTGGTCTACGACGTCATGGACGACCTGTCGTCGTTCGCCGACGCCCCCCCGGGCCTCCAGCTGCTGCAGCGTCGGCTGCTCGCCCAGGCCGACGTGGTCTTCACCGGCGGCCGCTCCCTGCACCGCGGAGTGCTCGAGCACCGCCCCCAGGGGACGTACCTGTTCCCGAGCGGTGTCGAGACCGCGCACTACGCGACCTCCCGCGAGCGTCGGGTGTCGCACGAGCAGCTGGTCGCCGGGTACGTCGGCGTGATCGACGAGCGGATGGACCTCGACCTGCTGGACAAGCTCGCCGCCGGGCTGCCCGACTGGGAGCTCCGCATGGCGGGACCGGTCACCAAGATCGACGAGGCGTCCCTCCCCCGGCGCAGCAACATCAGCTACCTCGGGATGCAGCGCTACGAGGACCTGCCCACGGTGATGGCCGGCTTCGACGTCGCGCTGATGCCCTTCGCGATCAACGACGCGACGCGGTCGATCAGCCCGACCAAGACGCTCGAGTACCTGGCCGCTGGCCTGCCCGTCGTGTCGACACGAGTCCCGGACGTCGTGGCCGACTTCGGCGAGGTGGTCCACCTGGCCGACACGGGGACCGAGTTCGCCGACGCCTGCCTGGAGGTCGTCACGCACTGCCGGGACTCACGTGACCTCAAGATCGCGCCGATCCGGCAGCGCCACGAGTGGGACACGATCGCCGCGGAGATGGCGGAGATCATGCGGGCCTGCATCGACCCCGCGAGCAGCGTGGCGCGTCCCGAGGAGTCTGCGTGAAGGCTGATCCCCGGATCGTCATCATCGGCGCCGGGCCCACCGGCCTCGGCGCCGGGTACCGCCTCAACGAGCTCGGCTACGACGACTGGGTGATCCTCGAGGCCAACGACTACGTCGGCGGTCTCGCGACCTCGTTCACCGACGACGCCGGGTTCACGTGGGACATCGGCGGCCATGTGATGTTCAGCCACTACCCGTACTACGACGAGCTCGTCGATCGGCTGATGGGCGACCAGTACTCCACCCTGCACCGCGAGGCGTGGGTGTGGATGGAGGACCGGTTCATCCCCTACCCCTTCCAGAACAACATCGGCGGGCTCGAGCCGCAGACCGTCTTCGAGTGCCTCACCGGCGCCATCAAGGCGCGGTACGAGCCGGTCGGCACGCCGCCGGCCAACTTCCGCGAGTGGGTGCTGGCGTCCATGGGCCAGGGCATCGCCGACCACTTCATGATCCCGTACAACTTCAAGGTCTGGGCGACACCGGGCGACCGGATGAGCTTCAACTGGATCGGCGAGCGGGTCTCAGTCGTCGACGTCGAGGACCTGCTGCGCAACGTGCTCTTCGACAAGCCCGAGACGCAATGGGGGCCCAACAGCACCTTCCGCTACCCGCTCCGCGGTGGCACGGGCTTCCTCTACGACGGCATGCGGCAGTACGTCGACCACAAGCTCCACCTCGAGACGCCGGTTGCGTCGATCGACCCGGTGGCCAAGGAGGTGCGCACGGCGGACGGCCGCGTGTGGCCCTACGACGTGCTCCTGTCGACCATGCCGCTCAACAAGCTCATCGCGCAGACGGAGGCCGTTCCGGACGCCGTGACGCGCGCGGTCGGCGACCTGGAGTGGAGCGGCAGCCACATCGTCGGCATCGGCGTCGACCGCCCCGTTGACAGCGAGAAGAACTGGATCTACTTCCCCGAGCCCGACGTGCCGTTCTACCGGGTCACCTACCTGTCGAACTACAGCCCCCACCTCACTGCCGGCCCGGACCAGTTCAGCCTGCTGACGGAGACGTCGCACTCGTCGTACAAGCAGGAGGATCCCGAGACGATCGTCGACCGCGTCGTCGACGGCCTGGTGCTGACCGGGCTCATGCAGGAGGACGACCGCGAGAAGGTCGCGACACGCTGGCACTGCTCCCCCGCCATGTCCTATCCGGTCCCTACTGTGAAGCGCGACGAGGCGCTGGGCACCGTGCAGCCGTGGCTGCGCAGCCAGGACATCTGGTCGAGGGGCCGCTTCGGCGCGTGGCTCTACGAGATCGGCAACATGGACCACTCCTGCATGCAGGGCGTCGAGTGGGTCAACCACGTGCTCCACGGCGATCCCGAGACAGTGTGGATCCCTCGCGGCGAGGGCGAGGCGGGAGCCGGCATCCGATGATCCGTCACCAGACGAGCGACCCGGTCTTCCCGTTCACGCGGCACGACCTGGCCTTCGACATGGGGGTCTACCCCGACGTCAAGGACCCCGCGCTCGTCCGGTACGACGGCGGCTGGCACCTCTACGGCACCGGCTGCAACGCTCGCGGCGAGGGCGGTCCGCTGGAGATCCTGCATGCCACGGCACCGCGGCTCCGCGGACCGTGGCGCCAGCTCGCCGAGGTGCAGCTGGACCGGGACCTGGGCTGCGAGGCCGCCGCGCCCGGCGTGATCGTCGTCGACGGCGTCGTGCACATGTTCGTGCAGACGCTGTGGTCACGGCTGGGCGGCAGCGTCGAGCACTTCACCTCGACCGACGGGGAGCACTTCACCTGGCGGGACACCGCGCTGAGGTCGCTCGGCCGGCGCAGCCGCGAGGCCGGCATCTACGACCCCGACCCGTGCCTGATCGACGGCGCGCCGTACCTCGTCTACTCGGGGATGAACACCGTCGGCCGGCCTGACGTGTTCCTCGCGCGCAGCGAGTCCGGCACGTTCGACGGGCCGTGGGCGCGGCGCGGCTGCATCCTGCGCCACGCCGAGATCGACTGCCACAACCAGCACGACGACCCCGAGTACGAGTGGGGCCTCGAGGGCGGCCAGCTGGTGCGACTGCCGGACGGCACCGTGCTCCTCAACGCGGTGTGCTTCCTGCGCGGCGCGGAGACCGGCACGCGCCAGCGCGTCTTCTTCGCGGTGGCCGACCGGGTCGGCGGACCGTACGACGTGCTCGGCACGGCGATCGAACCGGCCGGCGGTGCTCACCGCGGCGAGAACGGCCACGGAGCGGTGGTCGTCGACCGCGGGCGGCTCCACCTCCTCTTCCAGGAGCGCACCGCCGAGGACTGGCACTGGCGCTACCGGATCGCCAGTGCGCCCGCCGTACCTGCCAAGCACTGGATGAAGCTGACCGGATGACCGGGATGGCATGACCGGCTTGATGCGCGGGGCGTTCCTGCCCGGCGGACGACAGGTCGAGCTGCGCGAGGTGCCGGTCCCCTCCCCCGGCCCCGGCCAGGTGCTGGTGCGGATGCGCGCGTCGTCGATCTGCGGCAGCGACCTGCGCGCGATCTACCGCGAGCACCTGGGCCACGGACCCGAGGCCTACCAGGGCGTCATCGGCGGCCACGAGCCGTGCGGCGAGGTCGTCGAGGTCGGCCGGGACTGCCGTCGTACCCACGTCGGCGACCGCGTCGTCCTGTACCACATCGCCGGCTGCGGGCTGTGCGACGACTGCCGTGCCGGCTACTTCATCAGCTGCACCTCGCCACTGCGCGCCGCGTACGGGTGGCAGCGCGACGGCGGTCACGCGGACTTCCTCCTCGCCGAGGAGCGGACCTGCGTGCCGTTGCCGGACGAGCTCAGCTTCGTCGACGGCGCGTGCGTGGCGTGCGGATTCGGCACCGCCTACGAGGCGCTGTGCCGGGCGCGGGTGTCGGGGCGCGACGCGGTCCTCGTCACCGGCCTCGGGCCGGTCGGTCTCGCCGCCGGGCTGATGGCCAAGCGCCTTGGCGCGACGCGGGTCGTCGGCGTCGACGTGGTCCCGGCCCGGATCGCGGCCGCCCTGGACCTCGGCGCTGTCGACGACGCAGTCCGCGCGGACGACTCCGCGCTGGACGCCATCCGGGAGGCGACCGGCGGGCACGGGTGCGAGGTCGCAGTCGACTGCTCCGGCAGCGCATCCGCGCGGGCGCTGGCGCTGGCGGGCACCCGGCGATGGGGGCGGTGTGTCTTCGTCGGCGAGGGCGGCCGGCTCGACATCGACGTCAGCCAGGTGCTGATCCACCCGCAGCTCACGGTCCTCGGGTCGTGGGTGACCAGCGTCGGACGCACGGCCGAGCTGCTCGAGCGACTGGTCCGCTGGGAGCTGCACCCCGACGTCGTCGTCAGCCACCGGTTCGCCCTCGACGACGCGGCCGAGGCCTACTCCGTGGCCGACACCGGCGAGACCGGAAAGGTGTGCCTCGTCCTCGGTGAGTGACCTGGTAGAACGTGTCGGGGTCGCGGGGACATCGGAGGCGGGCAGGTACGTGCAGGACGCTGTCGACCTGACCTTCGACGAGCATCGCACCGCTCGACTGGACGGGATCTGGGACTTCATCCCGGGTGATCACTCGGTGACGGAGCTCGACGGCCTCGACGCTTCGCCCATCACGGTCCCGGCGCTGTGGGAGGCCCAGGGCCACCTGGAGCTGGACGGGGTCGTCTGGTACCGGCGCCGGTTCGCCGTGCCCGATGTCGACGGCTGGTGGACGCTGCGCTTCGACGCGGTCATGGACTTCTGCGACGTCCACCTCAACGGCACGCACCTCGGCCACCACGACCAGCCGTTCACCCCCTTCGAGCTCGACCCCGGGGAGGCCCTGCGGCCCGGGGAGAACGCGCTCGACGTGCGCGTCGTCGACCCGCCGCTCGCCGACCCCGACCACATCCGCAGCGCGCACGGCAAGCAGGGGTGGGCGAACCACGTCTTCCCGAGCCGGCCCAGCCTGTACATGACCTACGGCGGGATCTGGCAGCCGGTGCGGATCCGCCGGCACGGGCCGGTCACGGTCCACGACGTCTTCGTGAACGGCGACCCGGACGACCTCACGCTCACCGTCGAGCTGGCTTCGCGGGTCGACGGACCGGTGCACGTCGACCTCGCGATCCGCGCCGTGCGCGAGGTGCGGCGCATCGCGGTCGACGTCGCTCCCGGCGCGGAGCCGACGACGGTGGTGATCCCGCTCGGCCGGACCACCGCGGCGCGGTGGAGCCCCGAGCACCCGGCCCTGCACCTCGCCAGCGTGGACGCGGTCATCGACGGCACGCTGAGCGACTCGCGCACCGTCCGGTTCGGGCTGCGAACCGTTCGCATCGACGGGGACCGCATCCTGCTCAACGGCACGCCCTACCGGATGAGAAGTGCGCTCGTGCAGGGCTTCCGGGCCGAGGAGCTCTACGCCGAGGGACCACGCGCGGAGATCGTCAAGGAGGTCCAGGCCGCGCTCGACATGGGGTTCAACACGCTGCGTCTGCACATCAAGGCCTTCGACCCGGTCTACCTCGACGTGTGCGACGAGCTCGGCATGCTGCTGGAGTGCGACATCCCGGTTGCCGAGCCGATCGCGCACGAAGAGCTCGGCGACGGCACGCTGGTCAGCCGGCGGTCCGCGGAGGCCGTGCGGCAGCAGATCCGCCGCGATCGCAACCACCCCAGCATCATCCTGTGGGCCGTGATGAACGAGCTCGGACTCGACCGCGAGGGCGTGCGCGGGTGGGACGTCTACGAGCAGTTCGCCCGCACGCTCATGGCGGCCGCGACCGAGAGCGACCCGACCCGCCCGGCCATCGAGAACGAGTGGGTGGAGCCCGACCCGGACCGGGTGTTCGTCTCGCCCATCCTCACGGCGCACTGGTACGGCCGACTCCACGCCGACTACCTCGACAAGATCGAGCGCGCCTGCGTGCAGTGGCGCGGCCAGGGACGGCCGCTGCTCGTCAGCGAGTTCGGCGACTGGGGACTGCCCGACATGCCGGCGCTCCCCGAGCCGCCGTTCTGGGACACCCGCGAGCTGTACGCCGCCGGCCTGACGGCGACGCTCTGGCCGGCGACAGTGGGCCGGTTCGTGATCGAGACGCAGCGCTACCAGGGGCTGTCCGACCGGCTGCAGATTGAGGTGTTCCGCCGGCACGACCACATCGGCGGGTACGTCGTGACCGAGCTCACCGACGTCCCGCACGAGCTCAACGGGCTGCTCGACCTGCATCGCCAGCCGAAGCGGATCGCCGTGGCAGAGATCGCCCGGGCGAACCAGCCCGTGCTGCCGATGCTCCACCTCGAGTCCTTGGTCGTGGCCGCGGGGCAGGTCGTGAGCGCGCCCGCGCATGTCGCGAACGACGGGCCGGCGCTCGCCGACGTCGAGGTGGAGGTCCGGTTCGGCGGGGCGGCGGGCGCGCGGAGCGGAGCGCATCTCCTCGGCCCGGACTCGTCGCGGCTGACCGAGGACGAGGTGCTGGCGCGGTTCGACGAGTCGGTCGCCGCACTGCGGGCCGGCGAGGTCGCCGCGTACCGCGCGGTGCCGCTCGGCGAGGCCTCGCTGCTCGCTCCCGAGGTTCCGGGCAGCCATGACCTCCTCCTGACGCTGCGCGCGGGGGGCCAGGTCGTGGCCACGAACACCTACCCCATCCATGTCGTCCCGCGACCCGAGGTGGCGCTCGCCGAGGTCCGCGTCGTCGGGTCCGGACGTGCGACCGACGCCCTCGCCCGGCTCGGCGTCCGTCCCGGTGGGGCCGGTCCGCTCGTCGTGGACGAGGGCGCTCTGAACGACTCGGCAGCGGTGGAGATCGCGACGGCGCTCTCGGCCGGCGATCCGGTGATCGTCCTCGCGCAGCACCCGGACGCGGCGGTGCACTACCCGCTCGACACCCGGATCGAGCCGATCGCGACGGAGTGGGGCTCGTCGGTCTTCCACTTCACCACTGACAGCGGGCAGCTGCCGAGCCTGCCGCGACGCAGCGTCCTCGTCGCCGAGGACTCGACGATCCAGGCGACCAGCATCGTGACCCGGATGGGCCCGACGCCGTTCCCCAGCGACCCGGCGGTGCTCGCCTACAAGCCCGAGCCGGGTGCGGTGACGGGCACGGTGGTCGGGGCACAGGACCTCTCCAGCGGCCGGCTCTACTTCTGCCAGTACCGGATCGCGACACGCGCCGCCGAGGGTGACCCGGCGGCGGTCGCGCTGCTCGCGGACCTCCTGTCCTGGGCGACGCAGTCACACCGGCCACTGACCCGTCGGCGGGTCGTTCGCCCGGACGGGCGCGCCGTCACGTACTACGGCGGTGCCCCGTGACCGAGCGCCGGCGTGACCCGACGACCGGGCAGTGGGTCACCTTCGCGACGCACCGGCAGGACCGCACCTTCCTGCCGGCCGCGGACGAGTGCCCGCTCTGCCCGACGCGGGACCCCGGGTCGCCGACCGAGGTGGCGGAGTCGTCGTACGACATCGTCGTGTTCGACAACCGGTTCCCCTCGCTCGTGCCGAATCCGCCGGAGCCGACCGTGGCCGCGTCGGAGCTCTATGAGGTCATGCCGGGACTCGGCGCGACGGAGGTCGTGCTCTACACGCAGGACCACGACGCCACGCTGGCCGACGTGGGCGTCGACCGGCTGACGCGCCTCGTCGACGTCTGGGCCGACCGCTACGCCGAGCTCGGCGCGCGCCCCGAGGTGCAGTACGTCTTCATCTTCGAGAACAAGGGCGAGGCGATCGGCGTCACGTTGCACCACCCGCACGGCCAGATCTACGCGTACCCGGAGATCCCGCCGCGGCCGCGGCTCGAGCTGGAGACAGCTGCCCGGCACCTCGCGGAGCACGGCCGATGCGTGTTCTGCGAGGTCGTGGCGCGCGAGCGGGCGGACGGCGTCCGGGTCATCGCGCAGAACACGAGCTTCATCGCGATCGTGCCCTTCGCCGCGCGCTTCCCGTTCGAGGTGCACGTGCTCTCCCAGCGGCACGCCGCCAGCCTGCTCGACCTCACCGCACCGGAGCGCCGGCTGCTGGCCGACCTGCTCGACCGGGTGCTGAAGGGGTACGACGCGCTGTTCGGGTTCTCGCTGCCGTACGTCATGTCCATGCACCAGGCGCCGACCGACGACGGCGAGTGGCAGGCCGTGAGCCACTTCCACATCGAGCTCACTCCGCCGCACCGCACCGCGGTGAAGCTCAAGTACCTCGCCGGCAGCGAGCTCGGCGCTGGCGCGTTCATCAACGACACGACTCCCGAGGACACCTCGGCGCTGCTGCGGGCGGCCTTGCATCGAGCGGTCGAACCCGGGTGAGCGTCGCGCCCGACGCCGCGGTGCGGCTGCTGGCCGAGGTCGCGATCGGACCCGCCGAGGGCGTCTGGGCGGCGCCGGGCCGGGTCAACCTGATCGGCGAGCACACCGACTACAACGACGGGTTCGTCCTGCCCATCGCGATCGACCGCTCCACGGTCGTGGCCGCCGTCCGCCGCGACGACCGGACTCTCGGCTGCTGGTCCGTGCAGCGTGGTGCGGCTCCGCGGGTCGTCATCGCCGATCTCACTGCCGGCCGGGTCGACGGCTGGTGGGCGTACATGCACGGCGTCGCCTGGGCGCTGGCGCAGCTGGGCGTCGATGTGCCCGGTGCCGACCTCGTCGTCGACTCGGATGTCCCGCTCGGTGCGGGGCTCTCGTCCAGCGCGGCTCTCGAGTGCGCGACCGCGCTCGCGCTCGCGGAGCTGGCCGGGGCCGACCTCAGCGATGCGGAGCTGGCCGCCGTCGGCCAGCGAGCCGAGTGGGAGGTCGCGGGCACTCCGTGCGGGATCATGGACCAGACGGTGTCGGTCAGCGCCCGTGAGGGCCACGCGCTGCTGCTCGACACCCGCAGCCTGGCCGTCGAGCACCTCCCGCTCGACCTGCGGGCAGCCGCCTTGACCCTGCTGGTCATCGACACCCGGGTCGAGCACGAGCTGCGCGACGGCGGTTACGCGACCCGGCGCGTGGAGTGCGAGCAGGCGGCGCACATCCTGGGCATCCGCGCGCTGCGTGACGCAACGCTCGACGACATCCACGCCCGTGTCGCCGAGCTGGGCGAGCGGACCGCGGCCCGGGCTCGGCACGTCGTCACGGAGAATGAGCGGGTGATCGCGGTTGCGGACCTCCTCCGTGGCGGTGCGGTGGCGGACATCGGGCCGCACCTGCTCGCATCTCACGCGTCGCTGCGCGACGACTTCGACGTATCGGCGCGCGCGCTCGACCTCGCGGTCGAGTCGGCGCGCGGGGCCGGAGCGCTCGGCGCCCGGATGACCGGCGGTGGTTTCGGCGGGTCGGCGATCGCGCTGGTGCCCGTTGCAGCCGCCGACGAGGTGGCGGGCGCCGTACGCAAGGCATTCAGTGGCGCCGGGCTCAGCGCGCCCGAGGTCTTCCCGGTGGCGCCGCGCGCCGGAGCGAGGAGGGTCGCGTGACGGACGACATCGCGGAGAAGCGCCGCCGGGTGCACGCGCTGCTCGACTCGTGGGGCCTCGACGCGGTCGTCCTGCGCTCCCCCGCCAACATCGCCTGGTACGCCGACGGCGCGCGGACGCACATCCTGCCCTCGAGCGATGTCGGCGTGGCCGACCTGGTCGTCACCCGCGACGGCGAGCGGGTCATCACCCATGTCAACGAGGCCGACCGGCTGATGGCGGAGGAGTTCGCGACGCTGGCACCGGAGCTGACCGTCGTCGGCTGGGCGGAGGACCGGGCCGCATCACTGCCGTCCGGCCGACTCGGCTGCGACGCGCCGCTGCCGGGGACGGTGCACGTCGCGGCGGACATCGAGTTCGCCCGCCGGTCGCTGACCGAGGTCGAGCAGGAGCGCTTCCGCGAGCTGGGCCACGACGCCGCGGCGGCGTTCACCGACGTCGCGATGACGCTGCGGCCGGACACCACCGAGCACGCCGCGGCGGCGGCGCTCTCCGCGGCGCTGATCGAGCGCGGCGCCGACCCCCTGGTTCTGCTCGTCGCAGGTGGTGAGCGGCTCGCCGCGCACCGGCACCCGCTGCCCACCACAGGCCCGGTCGGGCCCCTGGTGATGCTGGTCGCCTGCGGTCGGCGACACGGGCTGATCGCCAACCTGACCCGCTTCGTGTCCTTCGGCCCCCTGCCCGACGCGCTGCGGTCGGCGTACCCGAAGCTGCTCCAGGTCGAGGCGGCGTTCCTGGACGGGACTCGGCCGGGGGTGATCGTCGGCGAGGTGTTCCGGGCGGGCGAGCGGGCGTACCGCCGGGCCGGCTTCGCGGCGGACGAGGCGACCCGGCACCACCAGGGCGGCCCGACCGGCTACGCGACGCGCGACTACGTCGCGACGGGCGAGGCGGCGGCGGTGATCGAGACGGCGCAGGCGTTCGCGTGGAACCCGAGCGTGCCGTCCCTGAAGGTCGAGGACACCGTGCTGGCCCGGGCGGACGGCGCGCAGGTGCTGACCGTCGATCCGCGGTGGCCGGCGATCGAGGTCGGCGGCCGCGCGCGCCCGGACGTGCTCGAGCTCGCGTAGCCCGCGCCCTTCTGGGCAGGAGGTAGCGACACCCGCACGACGAGAAGGAGCCTTCGATGACCCTGCCCACGCGCGAGCTGGGCCGCACCGGCATGCAGATCACGACTGTCGGGTTCGGCGCGTGGGCCGTCGGCGGCGGCGGCTGGGGCGGCGGCTGGGGCGACCAGGACGACGCCGACTCGGTCGGGGCGATCCGCCACGCCGTGGAGCAGGGCGTCAACTGGGTCGACACCGCGCCGATCTACGGCTTCGGCCGCTCCGAGGAGGTCGTCGGCCGGGCGCTGGGCGAGATCCCGGACGCTGACCGCCCGCTGGTCTTCACCAAGTGCGGGCTGGTGTGGGACCCGGACGACACCGGGGCAGGGCCTAGCAACGTGATGGCGCCGGCCAGCGTTCGCCGCGAGGTCGACGACTCGCTGCGCCGGCTCGGCGTGGAGCGCATCGACCTCTACCAGGTGCACTGGCCGCCGACCGACGGCACCCCGTTGGAGGAGTACTGGGCGGTGATGGCCGAGCTGCGCGACGCCGGCAAGGTGCGCGCGATCGGCATGTCAAACCACGACACCAAGGCGCTATCCACGGCCGAGCAGGTCGCCCACGTCGACTCGCTGCAGCCGCCGTTCTCGCTGATCTCCCGCGAGGCGGCTGCCGAGCTGATTCCGTGGTGCGCCGACAACGGCACCGGCGTGATCGTCTACAGCCCGATGCAATCCGGGCTGCTCACCGGCACGATGACGCCCGAGCGGGTCGCGTCGCTGCCCGAGGACGACTGGCGCTCGTCGCACGACGACTTCACTGGCAAGGGCGGCCGGCGCAACCTCGAGCTGGCCGCGGCGCTCGGGCCGATCGCCGAGCGCCATGGCGTCTCCCCGGCGGCGGTTGCCGTGGCCTGGACGCTCTCCTGGCCCGGCGTCACCGGTGCCATCGTCGGCGCGCGGCGCCCTGACCAGGTCGACGGCTGGCTCCCCGGCAGCGCCCTGACCCTCACCGACGGCGACCTCGACGAGCTCGCCGCCGCGGTACGGCGGACCGGCGCCGGGTCGGGCCCCGCCCGCCCTGCCGCGCGCTGAACCCGGGTTCCGCCGGGCGGGATACTGGTCCTCAGCCCGCGATCCCGGGAGACCACGTGCCGCGCTTCGTGCAGGAACGCGCCCCGCTGCCCGACCTCTACCAGGGTGATCTCACGCTGCGCCGCACTCTCGACCGGCTGCTCGGCGACGTCGGGCACAAGGCGGCGCAGCCGCTGCTCGAGCGCCTCGCGACGGACGCGGCCGGCCCGCTGGCGGCGGCCGCCCGAGATGCGGAGCGGCACCCGCCGGCACTCGAGCAGTACGACGGCTGGGGCGCCCGGGTGGACCGGATCCACACCTCCACCGGCTGGGAGACGCTGCGGAAGGCCGCCGCGACGCACGGTCTCGTCGCCCTCCCCTACGAGCCCGACGCGCGCGCGACATGGGGCTCCGGCGCACGCCTCGTCCAGCACGCCATGGTGCACCTCTACGCGCCGTCTTCGGCGACCTTCTCCTGCCCGGTCGCCATGAGCGACGGAGCGGCGGTCGTCCTCGCCGCGCCCGGCGTCGACCCGGCGCTGCGAGACCACCTGCTCCCCCGGTTGCTGGCTCGCGATCCCGACGTCGCCTGGACCTCCGGGCAGTGGATGACTGAGACCGAGGGCGGCAGCGACGTCGGCCGCTCGACGACGCGCGCGCATCGCGGCGACGGCGGGTGGCGGGTCACGGGCGAGAAGTGGTTCTGCTCGTCGACGACGTCGGAGTTCGCGCTGGCCCTCGCGCGTCCGGA
>DATLNF010000082.1:0-33537 GCA_035536955.1 Mycobacteriales bacterium
AACGGCCAGCGCCGCGGCGGTCGCATGACCCCGGTCACGTACTCCTCGTCACCGGTGTACGACATCTGGGTCCCCATCGTCTCGGCGGGATGCGGGTCGGTGGACATTCTGCCCCGGTGAGGTCACCCGACGCAGTGCGGACCCGGTCACCGCCCGGAGTGCGGCGACCCGGTGGGCTCGGGTGAGGCCGATGCGCTCGGCTCCGCGGGCGTCGGCGCGGCCGACGGGGATCCGGTCCGGGCCGGCGTCGGCCGCGGCGTGGCAGACGAGCTGGCACTCGGCGGCGGTCGCGGCGACGAGCCGGCGATCTCGATCGCCACTCGCCGGGTCGCGACCTCGGTCCGCCCGCCGGAGCAGGGTCGGCCGGTGCGCACGGTCACCACGACGACGTACGAGCCGGGGTGTCGATAGGTGTGCGTGAGCACCCGGGTTGCGTCGTACGGCGCCGGGCCCGGTGGACATCCGCCGGACCCGGACAGCGGCGCCGAGGAGCCGTCGCCGAAGCTCACCGAGCCGTCGATCCACGTGCCGTCGGTGTCGAGGACGCGGATCGAGACCCGGGCCGAGAGCGGACCGGACGCGCTCCCGCGCAGGACGACGCGCAGCCCGGGCGGCAGCGGGCCGGTCATCGGCCGTGGGCTGCGCAGCGGCTGGGGGGTCGGCGCCACGACGGCGACCGCCGACGCCGCTGTCGCTGTCACTGTCGCCGTCGCCGTCGGGCTCGCCGACCGGTGATCGGGCGCGGACCGCAGGAGCGTCGGCGGTGCGGACGGCGCCGGATCCGCCGTCGTGAGCGTCGACGTGGCGGGGTCGCCGAGCAGCACTGCCGAGACGAGGAGCACGGTCGCGCCGGCGAGGACGGCCAGCCCGAGGTCCGACAGGGCCACGGAGCTGGCGCGGGAGCGCCGCATCACCCGATCGAGCCGCATGCGGGCAGTCTGCCCGGTCGGCCGGGCCGAACGACGTAGGCTCCGCGCGCCGACTCACGCGGCATACGCTTGCGCGCATGCTGATCGGTGCCCACGTGGACCCCCAGGACCCGCTCGGCGAGGCCGCCGCGCGTCAGGCCGACCTGGTGCAGATCTTCCTCGCGGACCCGCAGGGCTGGCGCAAACCCGACCCCCGCGCCGACGCGGACGAGCTGCGCGCCAGCGGCGTGACGATCTACGTGCATGCGCCGTACATCGTCAACGTCGCGACCACCAACAACAAGATCCGCATCCCGAGCCGGAAGATCCTCGACCAGCACTGCGCTGCCGCGGCTTCGATCGGAGCAGCCGGGGTGATCGTGCACGGCGGGCACGTCGGCGACGAGAGCGAGGTCGACACCGGGATCGACAACTGGCGCAAGACGTGCGAACGGCTGGAGTCCGACGTACCCGTGCTCATCGAGAACACCGCCGGGGGAACCTGCGCCATGGCTCGGCGGTTCGACATGCTCGGCCGCCTGTGGGACGCCCTCGGCGAGTACGACGTCGGCTTCTGCCTCGACACCTGCCACGCGCACGCCGGCGGCGAGGACCTGGTGGGGATCGTCGAGCGGGTGCGGGGCATCACCGGGCGGATCGACCTTGTGCACGCGAACGACTCGAAGGACCCGGCCGACTCGGGTCGGGACCGCCACGAGAACTTCGGGAGCGGTCGGATCGACCCGGACCTGCTCGTCGAGGTGGTGCGGACGGCTGGCGCGCCGGTGGTGTGCGAGACGCCGGGCGGCGTCGAGGGACAGTCCGCCGACATCGCCTTTCTCCGCGACCGGGTCTGACACGCCGCGCAGGTCGTTGACCGCGCTCTACGAGCCGCCCACGATCGCGCCAGTCGAGTCCCAGGGAGCAGGCATGTCACGTCGGCGTTGGGTAGGAGCCGCGGCGATCGCATTCGGGATCCTGATGTTCGTCGGGATCGTGATCAGCGGGAGCACGCCTGATCGCGACGCGAGCGACGCCGCACAGAAGTACGCCGAGTACTGGCAGGACGGCGCGCACCAGGACAACGCGTCGCGCGGAGCGCTGCTGCTCATGTACGCGTTCGCGCTGCAGGTCTGCCTCGCCGCGGGCCTGCGCCACCTCCTCCGTCAGACGGGCGACGACGGTCCCCTGCCGACGCTCGTCGCGGCCGCCGGCTCCGCGAGCGCCGCCCTGTTCGCTGCCGGTGGCATGCTCATCAACGGCGTGGGCCTTGCGGGCGCGGAGGGCGGCTACACGCCGGACGGGGACGCCGCGATGCTGACCGAGTCGATCGGCTACTACACGGTCACTGCGGCGATGCTGCTCGCCGGCGTGATGGTCCTGGCGACGAGCATCTCCAACCGCCGGGCCCGGGTCCTGCCTCAGTGGACGATCGCGCTCTCCGTCCTCGTGGGGATCGCGGGTGCGGGGACCATCTTCACGGCGTGGCTGGGCTTCATGCTCCTGCCGTTGTGGGCGGTCGTCGTCGGCATCGTGCTGCTCGTCGTTCGTCCGGCGGGCGAGGACGGCACTTCGAGCGGGCTCGCCTAGCCTCCGCCGACTCCTCTGCTTCACCCCGGACGGATGGTGCGTCGCGCGAACCTTGCACCCCCTCGCGCAGTCCTTCAGGATGCACCCTTCGCCCAGCCACACCCCCGAGGTCGTCCTGCACCCTGCCCGTGTGCTGACCAGCGCGGCCCTGCTCGCGGGGCTCGCCGGACCGGTCCTGCCCGGGATCGCGTCGGCGCCGACCACGATCTCCACCGTCGCGCGCCACGACCTGGCGGACGGTGTCGTATCCGTCGTGCCGCTCCAGCGCGGCGATCGCCTGGTCGGCGTGACCTGGAGCAGCGGTGCGGCGGCCGTCGCGGTCCGCTGGCGGACGGCAGCGGGGTGGACCCCGTGGGTCGAGGAAGGGGCCGAGCCGGGCTCGCGACCCGGTGACAGCGGTGACCCGGCGGTGCGGCCCGGCACCGAGCCGCTCTGGCGTCCCGCGGGCGCCGGAGCGGTCGCGGTGCGCGTCTCGGCACCCGCCGCCGGCCGCCCGCAGGTGGTCGTCGTCGGCGAGCGCCGGGCGCGGCGGTGGCAGGTCGGTGGACTGCGGGCGGACGCCGCACCCAGCACGACGGGGGAGGAGCGCCTCGGCCGCGTCGTGACTCGGGCCGAGTGGGGTGCTGACGAGGCGCTGCGGAAGCGGCCGACGTACCAGAGTCGCGTCGACGCGGTCGTCGTCCACCACACGGTCAACGCCAATGACTACGCACCTGCCGAGGGGCCCGCGATCGTCCGCTCGATCTACGCGTACCACGTCCGCGGGCGCGGCTTCGACGACATCGCCTACAACCTGCTCGTCGACCGGTTCGGGCGGATCTACGAGGGCCGCGCCGGCGGGTTCCGCACCCGCACCATCAAGGGCTCGCACACCGGTGGGTTCAACGAGCGCACGGTGGGCGTCGCGATGATCGGCAACCACGACGAGGCCGCCCCGGACGCGCTGATGGTCGAAGGCGTCGCCCGGGTGGCGGCGTGGGCGGCGGACCGGTGGCGGTTCGACCCGCGGACGACGACGGCGTTGACCTCGCGCGGGTCCAGTCGTCACCCACGCGGGCGCACCGTGCCGGTGCCGCGGGTCCTGGGCCACCGAGACCTGAGCACGACCGCCTGCCCTGGCCGCTACGGCTACCCGCTGCTGGGCTCATGGCGCGACCGGGCCTGGCGGCTGCTCGCGCCGGTGATCACCGATGTGGTGGTCGAGGGCGCGCCGGTGCGCAGCCCCGAGCCGCTGCGGATCCGGGCGCGGCTCACCTCCCGCGCGGCATGGACGATCACCGTGACGTCGCCGTACGGCGGAGCGGTCGTCACGACGAGCCAGGGCGAGGGGGTCGACCCGCAGCTGGAGTGGGACGGGAGAGTCGGCGGGCTGCCGGTCGTGCCCGGCGAGTACACCTGGACCGCGACCGCCGACGACGGCCGGCACGGCCCGTCCGACCCGGTCTCCGGCACCGTGCTCGTGACCGCGCCCCTCGCCAGGTCAAGGACCGAGCAACCCAGCACGTAGGCTCACGCGGTGCGGATCGACGAGAAGACGACGCGGCCGCCAGCGGTGCCCACGCGCAGACGTCGCCGGATCCGCTCCGTCCTGCGGTCGAGCTTCGTCCGCTACCTCGCCGTCGGCGGGGCGAGCTTCGCGGTGGACGCGGGCCTCCTCCTGGCGCTGCACGAGGGCGCCGGCTGGCCGCGGATCGTCGCCACGTCGGTCGGGTTCTGGAGCGCGCTGCTCATGAACTTCACGCTGAACCGGCTGTGGGCGTTCGGCGGGCACGAGGACGTGAAGGTCTCGCTCGTGCGGTACCTCACGCTGGTCGGCTTCAACTACGTCGGCACGGTCGCGATCGTCGAGGTCGGCACGCGACTCGGTGCCGCGCTCATCGTGGCGAAGGCCTTCGCGACCGGGCTCACCGTCTTCTGGAACTTCATCGCCTACCGGTTCTGGGTCTTCCGGTGAGGGTCTCCGTCGTCATCCCGGCGTACGACGAGGAGGCCGTCATCGCCGAGGCGGTCTCCGCGCTCCATGCGTTCTGGGCGGCCGAGCCCGAGACCCACGACGTCGAGATCGTCGTCGTCGACGACGGCAGCGCCGACCGCACCGCGGACCGGGTGCGCGAGCTCGCCCTGCCCGGCGTCCGGCTGCTGCAGCAGCCGAACCGGGGGAAGGGCGCGGCCGTGCGGGCGGGCGTGGCCGCCACGAGCGGCGACGTCGTGTACTTCATCGACGCCGACCTGCCCTACTCGCTGGCCAACCAGCGCGACGCCGTGCTCCTCGTGGAGTCGGGTGCTCGCGCGGTCGTGGGCTCGCGGCGGGTCGCCGGCGCGCACGCAGCGGAGTACCCGCTCGCGCGGCGCGCGTTCTCCTGGTCGCTGAAGGTGCTGATGCGGCTGCTGCTGGGGCTGCGGGTGAGCGACACCCAGTGCGGGCTCAAGGCTTTCGACGGCGACCTCGCCCGGCGCGTCTTCCCCGCCCTCGAGGTCGCCGGCTTCGGCTTCGACCTCGAGCTGCTCGTCGTCCTCCAGCACAACGCGGTCGAGATCCGCGAGCTGCCGGTCGACTTGCAGCACACTGCGCGGACCAGCGTGTCCCTCGTCCGGGACTCGCTCAAGATCCTCGCCAACATGGCCACGCTGAAGTGGGGCGTCCTCCGCGGCCGGTACGACGACCGCGTCGTCGCACTGCCGCCGACCCGCTGACATGAGACGGAAAGGCGCTTCGCTGATGCACGCCCGGTCCCCGGAGATCAGCCGCCGCGAGGTCCTCGCGTACGTCCTCGGGGGCGTCCTGCTCGCGCTGCTCATGAGCTGGCCGCTCGCTCTCCACCTCGGCGAGCGCATCCCGCAGGACGTCGTGGACCCGCTGAACCAGACCTGGCAGCTGGCCTGGGGCGGGCACGCACTGCGGACGTCTCCGGCGGACCTGTGGCAGGGCAACGCGTTCTTCCCCGTCGAGGACAGCCTCGCGTTCAGCGACAGCCTGCTCGGGTACGCGCCGATCAGCGTCGTGTTCGCGCGCGGCACCGCCGGTGCCCTGCGGGCCTACAACCTCGCCTTCATCGCGGCGTACGCGATGTGCTTCGCCGGTGCCGCGCTGCTCGCCCGCGAGCTCGGCCTGCGCGCGTCGGCCGCGGCGGTCGCCGGCGTCGCGTTCGCCTTCGCGCCGTGGCGGATGACCCACAACGGCCACCTCAACATCCTCTCGGTGGGCGGGGTCGCCCTGACGCTGTTCCTGCTGCTCCGGGGCTACCGCCGGGAGAGCGCTCCGCTCATCGTGGCCGGTTGGCTCACCGCGGCGTGGCAGCTCAGCCTGGGCTTCGCGATGGGGCTGTTCTTCGCCTACCTGCTGATGCTGCTCGGCGCGCTGACCGTCGTCGCCCTGCTGCTGCGGCGTGGACCGCGTCTGTGCCGCGGCGTCGTCGTCGGAACCGCGCTCGGGACGTTGCTGTTCCTGGCGGCCACCGTGCTGCTCGCCCGGCCGTACCTGCGGATCACGGAGCGCTACCCGGAGGCGGAGCGGACGATCGAGTCGGTCGACTTCTTCTCCCCCCCGACGCGGTCGCTGCTCGCGGCGGCGGGTGAGAGCCGCGTGTGGGGTGAGCGCACCCGCACGACCCGCGAGGCACTTCCCTTCGCGCCGGAGCAGGCGCTGTTCCCCGGCGTCCTCGTCGTGGTGCTGGCCGCCGCCGGGCTCGGTGCCCGCGTGCTGTCGGTGCGCTGGCGGATCGGGCTCGCGGTCGGGCTGCTGGTGACCGCCGTCCTGTCACTGGGCACCCGGCTGGGCACGACTCGGCCGCTCTACGTCTTCCTCTTCGACCACGCGCCCGGGTGGAACGCCGTACGCACGCCCGGCCGGATCATGGCGTTCGCCTCCCTCGCGCTGGCGCTGCTGGCCGCGGCCGGCGCGCACGCGCTGCAGGACGCGGTGCTGGACCGGCGCGGCCGACACCTCGCCGAGCCGGGCCGGCGGCGTACGGCGATGCCGATGGCGCTGCTGGCGACTGCGCTGTCCTGCGTGGTGTTCGCCGAGGGGATGCCGCGGCTGCCGCAGCCGGACGTGCCCGCCCGGCCGGCGGCGCTGGACGCGGTCACCGTGCCGAGGGTGCACCTGCCGACCGACTTCGCCCACGACCCGGCGTACATGTACTTCTCGGTGGCCGACTTCACGGCGATATCCAACGGCAGCACGTCGTTCGTGCCGCCGCGTCTCGAGCGGCTCCGGCAGGACCTGGCGACGTTCCCGGACGCTGCCTCGGTGGCGAGCCTGCGAGAGCTCGGGCTGCGCGCGGTGGTGCTGCACCTGGACCGCGCGCCGGGTACTCAGTGGGCGGAGACGGCGCTCCGCCCGATCGACGGGCTCGGGCTGACTCGGGAGCAGCTCGGCGACCTCGTGGTCTACCGGCTCACGCCGTAGCCGGCCGGGACCGGCGCCGGGCCGGCTCCGCCCGCTTCCCCCGCTCGGCGACCGGTCGCGGCGACCTGTCCGGCGCGCGGTCGAGCACGCCGCCCGCCGGGTCGTCGTCACCGTCGGCACGGACGACGTCGCGGTCGGGGCGCAGGATCTCCCGAACGACCAGACCCATCAGCACGATGAGCGCGATGTCGCGCGCGGCGATCGCGGTGAGGAACGCCTCGACCGGCAGTCCGCGGTCGGGCTTGCTGAACTGCACGAACATGTAGAAGCGGGTGAACATCACCGCGAGCTCGA
Organism: Mycobacteriales bacterium; assembly: GCA_035536955.1. Lineage (GTDB taxonomy): Bacteria > Actinomycetota > Actinomycetes > BP-191 > BP-191 > DATLNF01. Next base: position 7,201 of record DATLNF010000082.1, read on the forward strand.
GCACCTGCCAGGTGAGGAAGGCCCCCCATCGCGGCCGGGCCATGACGGCGAGCGGGATGAGCCAGATCGTGTACTGCGGCGAGTTCACCTTGTTGGTGAGCAGGAACGCGGCGAGGGTGAGGAACAGGACCTGACCGACCCGCGGTCGGCGCGGCGCCCGCCAGATGAGCACCCCGATGGCGACCAGCGACAGCAGGAACGTGACTGCGACCAGGCGGTTCAGGGTGAAGGCGCTCTCCTCGCTGCTCATCGTGAACGCCCAGTTGGGGTTGTCGGTCAGCCGCTTCATGACCTCCTGGGCGAAGAACCACAACGAGTCCCAGTCGGCGCCGCGCTCCTGGTTGAGGACGAAGAACCGGCCGATCGAGTTGCGCGGCTCGTCGCTGTCGCCGAACAGCAGCAGGGACTTGCCGGGGTCGCCGTACACGAACTTGCCGGCGATCGCGTAGCCGATCACGTTGAGGCCGAGGTAGACGCCGAGCGCGGTCCCGACCGACTTCACCCACGCCCCGAGCTTGCCCGCCCGGAGGCACAGGACGAACAGCGGGACGAAGAAGATCGCCGGATAGAGCTTGGTCGCGACCGCCAGCCCGAGCAGCACACCGGACCAGACCGGGCGCCCGCGCGCCCACTGCCACAGCCCCAGGCCGGCGAGGGCTGCGGCCGGCAGGTCCCAGTTGGTCGTCCCGTGGAGGGCCAGCCCAGGAGCGAGGGCGACCAGCGCGGCATCCCACCTCCGCCGTCGCCCCGCCAGCGCGACGCTGGTCCCGGTCATCACCAGCGCCGACACCAGCAGGATGATCGAGGTGCGGTCGTAGAACTCGGTGGCGTTGTCGGCGGTGAAGGTGGCGGCCTGCATGATCCCGCCGATGACCACCGGGTACTCCACCGGGTGATCGACGTACGGCGTCTTCCCCTCGGCCAGCCCTTCGGCGAACCACAGCGCGTGCACGTCGGTGTAGCAGAGCCGCGTGTAGGCGTGGAAGTTGTTCTCGCCGTAGTTGCCGCCGTGGCAGGGCAGCTTCTGCGCCCAGCCGAGCCCGAACGTCACGATCGTCAGCAGCAGCAGCACCCGCAGCGGCGTCCAGAGCGAGTTCGCGCCGACGCGCGCATGGCGGCCGACGGGCCCGCCGATGATCGTGCTCGCGCCGCGCGCGACCGGGTCGACGTGCGAGGGGATCACCGGGGGGGCAGCGGTCGCGGGCATGGCGAGCATGGTGGCCGAACTCGGGCGGCGACGCGAGCGCTACGGAGCCGGCGTGGGTGACGAGTCGCGCTGTCCCGGCGGTCCGCTCGGTGACGCGCTGGGCGGCGGGTCACTGGGCGGCGGGTCACTGGGCGGCGGCGACTCAGCCGGCGTCGGGCTCGGCTCGGAGGAGGGCTGCTCGGTCGGCGACGGCGGGATGACGATCTCGCTCGGGGTCGGCTCCCCCGTCAGCGCCGGCAGCGGCGTCACGGAGAGCGTCGGCGTCGGGGAGGCCGACGGCGTGGGGCTCGGCGAGGACGAGGCGTCGCGGTCCTTGCCGACGTACTTCGGCGGTGGGAACTGCTCCACCGGCTTCCCCTGGAGCGCCTCGTCCATGAACCGCTTGAAGATCTGGGCCGGGAAGCTGCCGCCGGTGACCTCCGGGCGGCCGAGGATGTTCTTGAGCTTCTTCTCGTTCGGCTTGTCGTAGCCCATCCAGACCGCGGTCGACAGCTGCGGGGTGAAGCCGACGAACCACGCGTCGGCGTTGTCCTGCGTGGTTCCGGTCTTCCCCGCGGCCGGGCGACCGTCGAGCCGGGCCGCCTGCCCAGTGCCCTGCTGCACGACCTGCTGCATCGCGAACGTCACGTCGGCGGCGATGTCGGCGTCGAGAGCGTCGGTCACGTCCTTCTCGGCGTTGAAGACCACCTCGCCCTCCCCGTCGACGACCCGCTGGATCAGGTAGGGGCGGGCCGCCTTGCCCTCGGCGGCGAAGGCGGAGAAGGCCACCGCCTGGTCGAGCACGTGGACCTCGCTCTCGCCGAGGCCGAGCCCGCCCTCGGGGCGCAGGCGGACCGGCTGCTGCAGGCCGACGTCCGGCTGGTCGTCCGGCGGTACGCCGAGCCGGTGCGCCATGTCGATCACCCTGCGCGGGCCGGCGTCGAGGGCGAGGCGGAAGTACACCGTGTTCACCGACTTGGCGGTCGCCTCGATGAGGTCGATCCGGCCGAAGGAGTCGTTCGTGTCGCCGTAGTTGCTCACCGGTTTCTCCCGGCCCGGGAACTCCTGCGGCGACTTGCCGTCGTACCTGCTGCGCAGCCCGATCCCCTCTTCGATCGCCGCGGCGAGCACGACCGGCTTGAAGCTCGACCCCGGCTGCCGGGCATTGTCGGTCGCGTCGTTGATGAACCGCTTCGTGTAGTCGCGTCCGCCGTACATCGCCTTGACGGCGCCGGTGCCCGGCTCCACGGAGACCAGCGCCGACAGCAGGTCAGCGGGCACCTTCCCGCGCGGCAGGATCTCCTCCATCGCCTTGACCGCGGCGTCCTGCGCCCGACGGTCGATGGTGGTGGTCACCCGCAGACCGGCGTAGCTCACCTCGTCCGGGGACAGTCCGATGGCGGCGAGCTCCTGCTCGACCGCCTTGAGGATGTGACCACGCGGCCCGCTGAGCCGGCCGGCCGAACGGCCGCCCTCACCCGGGTTGCGCAGGCGCGGGTACTGCAGCCGCTCGACGTCGGCGTCGTCGAGCCACCCCTCTTCCGCCATGTTGGCGAGCACGGCGCGCCAGCGCCGTTTCGCGAGCTCGGGGCGGCGGGCGGGATCGCCGCCCTCCGGTGAGCGGATGAGGGTCGCCAGCACCGCCGCCTGCTCGACTTTCAGGGCGCGCGCAGGGACGCCGAAGAAGGTCTTCGCGGCGGCCTCGATGCCGTAGGCGCCGCGGCCGAAGTAGATCGTGTTGAGGTAGCGCTCGAGGATCTCGTCCTTGGAGTACTTCCGCTCGAGCTTGACCGCGACCATGACCTCCCGGAGCTTGCGCGACAGCGAGCGCTTCGGGCTGAGCTTGAACTTCGTCTTCGCGTACTGCTGGGTGATCGTCGACCCGCCCTGCGCCACGCCGCCGGCCTTCACGTTGCGGAACAGCGCGCGGAAGATCCCGCGCGGCGACACGCCGCTGTGGCCGTAGAAACCCTCGTCCTCCGCCGCCAGCACCGCCTGGCGCACGGGCTCGGGCAGGCTCTCGAGGGGTACGTCGGTGCGGTTCTCCTCCCCCTGGATCCGGCCGAGCTCGGAGCCCTCGTTGTAGAGGACGAGCACCGACTGCTCGTCGGGGAGCGCCTCCGGCACGCTCGTCGTCGCGTACAGCGCACCGAAGAAGAACAGCAGCAGGGCGAGGACCCCGACCGGCGTCCAGAGGACGACGCGGCGACCGCGCGGGGTCAGCTGACTCCACTGCCGCCGGGCCCAGCCCCGTCGCCTCGGCGCCGTGGCCGCCCCACCCCCCGCCGGACGTCGCGGTGGGCGCGCGCCCGCGGCGCCGGATCTGGGCGGGGAGGTAGCCATGGTGCGCTCATGGTGCCCTAGCCGCGCGCAGGCCAACCGCACCGACGCGCGCTGTGCTCCACCCGTGATGCGTCCCCGCTCAGCATCTCGGGACGAGGTGCCTGTTATCGCCCGCCGACGTACCCTCGTCCGGTGCGGACGCAGCGGTCGGTGATCGACTACGCCCTCGCGAAGCGCGCGGCGCTGGCCGACCTCTTCGCCGGTCGCGTCGCGCCTGCGGATGTGTGCGACGCGCACCCCTACCTGCTCCGCGCCGCGAAGTACCACGGGGAGCCGACCGAGAAGCCGTGCCCGGTGTGCCGGGGGGCGGAGCCGATGCGGCACGTGACCTACGTGTACGGCGACGAGCTGCGCGAGGGATCCGGGCGGGTGCGCTCCGCGGCGGAGCTCGTGGAGATGTCCGCGGAGTACGACGAGTTCACGGTCTATGTCGTCGAGATCTGCGCGCGGTGCGGCTGGAACCACCTCGACACGAGCTTCCTGCTCGGCCGCGCCGGCCTCCCCGCTGCTCGCCGTACTGCCCGCCGGACCAGCACCGCCCGCTGACCCCCTCCCCCCTTCTCCCCCCAACGCGTGATCTTGCTGTCGCCGTCCACATCCAATGCGTGATCTTGCTGTCGCCGTCCCCAACGCTACGCGGCGACATGCCCGCAGATGCAGCCTCGACCGGGCTGGTGGATCACCTCGAGACCCGCGCCGGCGCTCCGCGCGAGCGCCGACGCCCGCGCTGCGACCCAGCCCTCGAGCATCGGCGTTCGCGAGGTGATGTCATCGCCGATGAACCGGACCACTGCCACACCAATGCCCGCGGCCGCGCCGCTCTTCCAGCTATCCGCCGCGCGCTGTTCGTCGGTCGTGTGGAAAATCGAGTCCACCTCGTACGCGGCGCCGAGTTCGTCGTAACCGTCGAACGGACCGACGACGCGACCGTCGGGGGCTGCCACCTTCACGTTGAGGTGGTCAGGGGGCAGTCCGCGGCTGCGCAGCACGTTGAACACCTCGACCTCCCGGGGCGAGTCCAGACCGACGAGGTAGCGCTGCCCGACGCGGGTGATGCGCGCGGAGCCCGGTAGGCCCGTCCGTCGCCGGCGCATCAGCTGCCGCACGTCCAGCTCGCCGCCGTACGACAGCTCCTGCACGATCGCGTGAAGCCTCTGGTCGGCACAGCTCGGCGCAAGAGTGAAGAGGCCGTCGATCACGCCGAGCGCCGGGATGCCGAATGGACCCTCGACGATCTCGAGCTCGCCCCATCGGGCGATCCGGCGGATGGCCGCAACACCCTCGTACACGTTCGGCCGGGTCGCGGGCACGACCAGGTTCGGGCGATCGGGTACGACGAAGCCACCCCATGAGCGGAGTGCCGCCGCGGTCACGCCGGAGACCGCGCACGGATGGCCGACCGCCAGCACGGCGGCCAGAACGCGATCGATCGCGTCCCGCGTTGCTGTTGTGCCGTCGAGTGACATCGGTCGAGCGTCGCGGCAGCCAGGACCGATGAGCGCCGGGCGCCGCGATCTGGGGACGACGACAGCAAGATCGCGGGTTTGGCGGGCGGGGCGTCGAACGTCCCTGCGGGGCTGGGGATGGGGACAGCAAGATCGCGAGTTTTGGAGGGGGCCGACACGCGCGGGACGCGCTCCGGTTGACGGGCGTTCACCTTGGTGCCTATCGTCCCGATGTATCGCGCCGATACATCAGGCCGATGTATCGAATCGCCAAGTCGCCGGGAGGTGAGCACGACGATGGTCCTCGAGTTCGCCATCCTCGGCCTCCTCCACGAGTCCCCGCTGCACGGCTACGAGCTCAAGAAGCGACTCGACGCGGTGCTCGGGCGGATGCGGGCGTTCTCCTACGGCTCGCTCTACCCGTGCCTCACCAAGCTCGAGCAGGCCGGCTACATCACCCGGGACGCCACGGGCGGCACCGGGCGCCGGAGCAAGGTCGTCTACAAGCTGACGGCCGAGGGCAAGGAGCACTTCCAGGAGCTCGCGAACGAGGCCGGGCCCTCGCAGTGGGAGGAGGACGCCTTCGGCGTCCACTTCGCGTTCTTCGCGCACACCGACGCGGAGACCCGGATGCGCATCCTCGAGGGGCGCCGCTCGCGCCTCGAGGAGCAGCGCGAGGGCCTGCGGGCCCGACTGACCCGGGCGCGCGAGGCGCTCGACGCCTACACGCTCGCACTGCAGAACCACGGCCTCGAGTCGGTCGACCGCGAGGTCCGCTGGCTCAACGAGCTCATCGCCGTGGAGCGAACCGGCGGCCTCCCCGGCGCCGGCGCGAAGAACAACCCCCACACCGTCCGCTAGACCACATTTCAGCAGGGAGATCACATGGGCTCGGACCGTACCCGTCAGGTGCGCGTCGCCATCGTCGGTGTCGGCAACTGCGCGTCCTCGCTCGTCCAGGGCGTGGAGTACTACCGCGATGCCGACCCCAGCCAGCAGGTCCCCGGGCTGATGAACGTCACGATGGGCGGCTACCACGTCAGCGACATCGAGTTCGTCGCCGCCTTCGACGTGGACGCGAAGAAGGTCGGCCGCGACCTCTCCGAGGCGATCGTCGCCAGCGAGAACAACACGATCCACCTCGCCGACGTCCCGCCGCTGGGCATCACGGTCCAGCGGGGCCACACCCTCGACGGTCTCGGCAAGTACTACCGGGAGATGGTCGACGAGTCCGACGAGTCCCCGGTCGACGTCGTGGCGGCGCTGCGCGAGTCGCAGGCCGACGTCCTCGTCTGCTACCTCCCCGTCGGGTCGGAGGACGCCGCGCGGTTCTACGCGCAGTGCGCGATCGACGCGGGCGTCGGCTTCGTCAACTGCCTGCCGGTGTTCATCGCCGGTACGCCGGAGTGGGCCGAGAAGTTCCGCGCCGCGGGCGTCCCGATCGTCGGCGACGACATCAAGAGCCAGGTGGGCGCGACCATCACGCACCGGGTGCTCGCGAAGCTGTTCGAGGACCGGGGCGTGATCCTGGACCGGACGATGCAGCTCAACGTCGGCGGCAACATGGACTTCATGAACATGCTCGAGCGCGAGCGGCTCGAGTCCAAGAAGATCTCGAAGACGCAGGCTGTCACCAGCCAGCTGTCGCACGACATCGGCAAGAAGAACGTGCACATCGGCCCGTCCGACTACGTCGGCTGGCTCGACGACCGCAAGTGGGCCTACGTCCGGCTCGAGGGCCGCGCGTTCGGCGATGTGCCGCTCAACCTCGAGTACAAGCTCGAGGTCTGGGACAGCCCGAACTCCGCCGGCGTGGTCATCGACGCGCTGCGCTGCTGCAAGATCGCCAAGGACCGCGGCGTCGGCGGCCCCCTCCTCGGACCGTCCAGCTACTTCATGAAGAGCCCGCCGGAGCAGTACCGCGACGACATCTGCCGCCAGCTCACCGACGACTTCATCGCGGGGCGCTGAGCCGGAGCAGCACTGCGTACGACGAGGGCCCGGTCATCGAGGAAGTGACCGGGCTCTCGCCGTGCAGGACGCCGGGGTTCAGGCGAGCAGGTTCAGCGCACAGCAGTCGCAGGTGCAGGGAGGCGGCGTCGACTTGCCTCGCTGGACCCGGCGCAGGATCTCGTCGAGGGTCGCGCGGTCGGGTACGTGCCGGCCACGGCAGCCGACGCACTCGCCGTGCCACGCCGGGCGGTGACCGTGGCCCTCGAAACGCCACATGCGCTCGACTCGGCGGCCGGGGGACACCGGTGCCGGGCCGAAGTCGGGCTCGCCCAGGTCGATCAGGCTCTCGAGTGGAAGCGGCTCAGCGGCCACGGTGTCACCTCCCCCTGCTCATACATCGACCGTGCCCGAATCGGACCTGAGCCACACACAACATTCGTCGGCCGGTAACCTCGACCTGCATGGCCGCGACGGGACGGCCGGTCCGAGAAGGCGGCGACGTGCACGAGGTCCTCCACGACTGGGACGGCGAGAACGCCCTCATCAGCTACGACGCACGCACCGGCAGCCACCTGTTCATCGCCATCCACTCGCGACGGCTGGGCCCGGCGGCAGGCGGCACCCGCCTCAAGACCTACCCGGCGCCTGCGGACGCGCTCCGGGACGCGACGCTGCTCGCCCGGGCGATGACCTACAAGATGGCGATCGCCGGCCTGCCGATGGGCGGTGGGAAGTCGGTGCTCGCGGTGCCGGGCGAGCTGACCTCCGACGACCGGCGCCACCTGCTGGCCCGCCATGCGCACAACGTCGAGACCTTGGGCGGCTCGTACCGCACCGGTCCGGACGTCGGCACCACCGCCGCGGACATGGACGTGCTGCGCGAGTTCACCTCCTACGCCTTCGGCCGCAGCCCGGAGCGGGGCGGCTCCGGCAGCAGCGCCCCGGACACCGCGGTCGGGGTGTTCCACGGCATCGGCGCGGCCGTGGGCCACGTCACGGGGTCGCCAGACCTGGCGGGTACGCGCGTCTACGTGCAAGGCTGCGGCGCCGTCGGTGAGCCGCTCGTCGGCATGCTCGTCGAGTCGGGCGCCACCGTCGTCGTCAGCGACGTCGTGCCGGAGCGCGTCGCGGCCCTCGAGGCCAAGTACGGCGTCACCTCCGTCGCGCCGGACGTCGTCGGCGTCGAGTGCGACGTGTACGCGCCGTGCGCGCTGGGCCAGGTGGTCAGCGCCGAGACGGTCCCGCAGCTCCGATGCCGGATCGTCGCCGGAGCCGCGAACAACGTCCTGGTCGCCGACGAGGACGGCGAGCGCCTCCAGGAGGCGGGCATCCTCTACGCGCCCGACTTCGTGATCAACGGCGGCGGAGCGATCCACCTGGCCGGCTACGAGAGCCTCAGCTGGACGCGGGAGCAGGTCGAGGCGGCCTTGCGCGGGATCGGGTCCACCCTCGAGGAGGTCTTCCGTGCTGCCGACGCGCACGGGATCAGCACCGAGACCGCAGCCGAGCGCATCGCCGAGGGCCGGCTGGCCGCAGGTCCGCAGCCCGCCGCGTGACGCTCGTCCCGTGCGGCCGGCCGGCCGGATGAAGCTCGCCCCCCGAGAGCTGACCAGCGCCCGCGAGGTGCTCGCCGAACCGAACTTCGCGCGGCTGTTCGCGACGCGGCTCACCGCACAGACGGCCGACGGCGTGTTCAACGTGGCACTGGCCGGCTTCGCGCTCTTCTCGCCGGAGCGGCAGACGTCACCCGGGGAGGTCGCCGGCGCGTTCGCCGCGCTGCTGCTGCCGTACTCCGTCGTCGGGCCGTTCGCCGGCGTCCTGATCGACCGCTGGAGCCGGCAGCGCATCCTGGTCGTCGCCAACCTCGTGCGCGCCCTCCTCGTCCTCGGCGTCATCGCGATCGTCGTCAGCGACGTGGCGACGCCGGTGTTCTACGCCAGCGCGCTGCTCGTCCTCAGCGTCAACCGCTTCCTCCTGTCGGCGCTGTCCGCCGCGCTGCCGCACGTCGTACAGCGGCCCCGGCTCGTCCTGGCGAACGCGCTGTCCACGACGTCCGGCACGTTGGTGGCGATCGTCGGCGGCGGCGTCGGCTACGCGCTGCGGGCGGCGTTCGGCTCCGACGACGCAGGGATCGCGGCGATCATGGCGGTGGCCGCCGCCGGGTACGTCGTGTCGGCAGCGGTCGCGGCCCCGATGGACCGGGCGCTGCTCGGGCCCGACGTCGCGGTGGAGCCGCGGCCCGTGACCGAGGCGTTCCACCACGTCCTCCGCGGCGTGGCGCAGGGGGCCGCTCACGTGTGGAGCCGCCGGCGCGCCGGCCACGCGCTCCTGGCGATCGGCGCGCACCGCTTCTTCTACGGGCTGAGCTTCATCGCGACGCTGCTGCTCTACAACGAGGACTTCGGGCTCTTCCGGGAGGCGGGGCTGCTCGGTCTGGGGCGGGTGTTCGCCGCGTCCGGGCTCGGCTACCTCATCGCCGCGGTCGTCACCCCGAGGATGGCGCGTCGCCTGGGCGTCGAGCGCTGGATCGCCGTGCTGTTCGGCGCCGCGGCCCTCGCCGAGGTGCTGTTCGGCACGCCGTACACCCAGCCGACGTTCCTGGCGGCGGCGTTCGCGCTCGGAGTGGTCGCGCAGGGGTCGAAGATCTGCGTCGACTCCATCGTCCAGAGCACGATCGAGGACGACTTCCGCGGTCGCGTCTTCTCTTTCTACGACATCCTGTTCAACATCTCGTTCGTGTCGGCGGCCGCCGTCGCCGCGCTGACGCTGCCGCGCGACGGCAAGAGCTATCCGGTGCTCGCCCTGATCGCGCTCGGGTACGCCGCGACCGCAGTTCTCTACGCGTTGGCGACCCGACGCAGTTCGGCTGCGCTCGACTCTGCCTCGGGGCCAGCAGAGCCTAGGCCGGCACGACGCGCGTGAGCACGAGCGGGCCGACGCCGACCGGGCTCGGGACCAGGGCGGGGGGAGTCGGCGTCGGCGAGCCGGACGGCAGCAGCCGGCGGATCGTCTCCACCACGCCCTCGGACGGTGACGGCGAGCTGGACGGCGACGGACCCGAGCTGCGGCTCGGGGTCGGGCGCGGGCTCTGACCGGGGCGGCCGCTGCGGTTGGGAGTAGCCGTCGGGCCCGGCTCCGGTCCGAAGTCGGGCGCCTCGGTCGGGTCGCCCGCAGCAACCGTGCCGGGTCCCGCCGAAGGGTCCGCGCGTCGGATCAGCCGGGACAGCTCGGCGGCCACATCGGCGCTGCGCGCCCCGACGAGCGCGGCGACGACCCCCCAGGACGCTCCCGCGGCGCGGAGGTCGAGCGACCGGACGACCTCCTCGGCGCCGCCGGCGGCCTCCCCGATCGCGACCGGCAGCAGGGCCTCGCTGCGTCCCGCGTTCGACGGCAGCGACGCCAGCGCGTCCCGGTACACAGCAGGCAGCACCTCGACGGCGCCGGCCGGCACGGTCCGCGCGGTGTCCAGGCCCTTCGCCAGTCGAGTCAGCGTGACGTCGGCAGCGACGACCTGCGGGATGATCTCGCGCTCCCAGAGGTCACCGGTCAGCCGGAGCGGCGCGGGGCGGTCCGGCAGCGCTCGTCCCGCCACCCCGACGCCGTGCAGCCGCGGCACGTCGATACGGCGGTCGCTGGTCCGCGCGCGCGCGCCACCCGAGTACACCGACACCCGGGTCGAGAACCCACGGTCGACGCGCAGCCCGCCGCTGTCGACCTCGTCGATGACGAGCAGCCCGGCGCGCACGGTGACCTCGGGCCCGTTGCGCCGGTCCACGAGGATCGACCCACGGGTGAGCTGCACAGTCGCGCCGTCCGGGACGCCCACCGCCGTCGCGGCGGCCAGCCGGACGAGCCGGTCCCGCACGTCGAGCGTCGCGCTGCCGGCGGCTCCGGTCGAGACGGTTGCTCCGGGCGGCAAGGACTCGCCGGGCACGCCCGCCCGGCGCGTCGTGCCCGAGGACACGGTGACGTCGACGGCGTCGCGCAGCACCACCTCGGCGTCCCGCAGGTCGCCGCGCGCGGAGAGGACCCGCCAGCCACCGGCCAGCAGGCTGAGCGCGACGAAGAGCCCCAGCGCCGCACGCGGTCGTCCGCGCGTCAACGCCCGCGTGAGTTCGCCGATTTGTCCGGACACACCCCGATCATCGGCCGTCCGGGACGAATGCGACATGGCCAGAAGTGACTATTCCGCGGTACCCGAGGGGGCGGGCAGCACTCCGGTGTCCGCCGCCCACCGCATCAGGTGTGCGCGGGCCACGTCCTTCGACAGGGGGCCGTGCTCCATCCGCAGGGCCAGCAGGTGCTGGTACGCGCGGCCCACGACCGGTCCGGGGGGCACGCCGAGCGCGGCCATGATCTCCTCGCCGTCGAGGTCCGGCCGGATCGCGGCCAGCTCCTCCTCGGCGGAGAGCTCCGCGATGCGCCGCTCGAGCTCCCCGTACGCCGTCGCCAGTGCCGCCGCCTTCCGGGGGTTGCGGGTGGTGCAGTCGCTGCGGACGAGCTTGTTCAGTCGCGGGAGCAGCGAACCCGCGTCCGTGACGTACCGGCGCACCGCGGAGTCGGTCCACTCGCCGTTGGTGAAGCCGTGGAAGCGCAGGTGCAGCTCCACGAGCCTGGCCACGTCGTCGACGAACCCCTTCGGGAACCGCAGAGCACGCAGCCGGGCGCGCGCCATCTTCGCGCCCTTGACCTCGTGGTGGTGGAACGTCACCTGGCCGCGCGGGCCGAGCTCGCGAGTCGCCGGCTTGCCGACGTCATGCAGCAGAGCAGCCATCCGCAGCGTGAGGTCGGGCCCGTCGTCCTCCAGCGCGATCGCCCGCTCGAGGACAGCGAGGGAATGCAGGTACACGTCCTTGTGGTGGTGGATCGGGTCGATCTCCAGCCGGAGGCCGGGCAGCTCAGGCAGCACGTGGTCCGCCAGACCCGTGTCGACCAGCAGGCGGAGCCCGCGCACGGGGTCGGTGCCGAGGAGCAGCTTCGAGATCTCGTCGCGCACCCGCTCCACAGACACGATCGCGATGCGCTCGGCCATCGCGGTCATCGCGGCCGCGACGTCGTCGCGGGCGGCGAACCCGAGCTGCGAGGTGAATCGCGCCGCCCGCATCATCCGGAGCGGGTCGTCGCCGAAGGAGGTCTCCGGCGTCCCGGGAGTGCGGATCACGCGCGCGGCGATGTCTCGCAGGCCGCCGTAGGGGTCGACGAAGCTGTGCTCCGGCAGCGACACCGCCATGGCGTTCACGGTGAAGTCGCGGCGCGCCAGGTCCTCCTCGAGGGAGGACCCGAAGCGAACCTGCGGGTTGCGCGTGAGGCGGTCGTAGGCGTCCTGGCGGTACGTCGTCACCTCGCACTGGAGCCCTCGGCGCGCTACCCCGACCGTTCCGAACTCGATCCCCGTCGTCCAGCTCGCCTCGGCCCAGCCGTCGGTGATCGCGAGCACCTGGTGCGGGGTGGCGTCGGTCGCGAAGTCGAGGTCGGTGCCCAGGCGCCCGAGCAGGGCGTCCCGCACCGAGCCGCCGACGAGGTGCAGCTCATGCCCGGCCGCACGGAAGAGCCGGCCGAGCTCGTCGGCGACGGGCGATATGCGGAGCAGCTCGGCGACGGCGTGCTGCTGAGCCGCAGTGAGACGGGACACGGGAGGCAAGCCTACGGCGCTGACCTCGCCGTAGCGCGGTTTCGACCTCCAGATCACGAGCGGCGGCACCGAGGAGAGCCGTGGCGGGCCCACTACGATCGACGATGTGCCCGGTCCCGCCCGGCGTCCCAGCCGGCGCCCCCGTCTCCAGCGGGTCGAGGAGACATCGGCCGGCGGGCTCGTCCTCGATCGGCTCGCGGCGGACGCGTCAGGGGCGCTGATCGGGCGTCTCGACCGGCGGGGCCGGCTGCTGTGGTCGCTGCCGAAGGGGCACGTCGAGCCCGGCGAGCAGCCGCGCGACACGGCCGTACGAGAAGTGGCGGAGGAGACCGGGATCCTCGGTCATGTCGTCGGCGAGCTGGGCACCATCGACTTCTGGTTCGTCGCGGACGGCCGGCGGATCCACAAGACGGTCCACCACTTCCTGCTCGCCGCGGAAGGTGGCGAGCTGAGCGACGCGGACATCGAGGTCGCGGAAGTGGCGTGGGTGCCGCTGGCTGAGATCGGCGGTCGGCTCGCGTACGCCGACGAGAGAGCGCTCCTCGCGCGGATCCCGGCCCTGCTCGCGGACACGGCGTGACCCGCCGGCGCCCCGCTCGACGCGTCATCGTCCTGACCGCGGCGTCCGCGGCCGCCGGGGCTCTCGCCGCCGGCGACCTGCGGCCGGCACTCGCCCAGACCGACCCCGCCGCGCTCTCGGTGCGGGTGGCGGTCCAGGAGATGCCGGCGTACCTGACCCCCGGAGAGCCATTCACGCTGCGAGCCCGGCTCGTCTCCGAAGGCAGCGCCAGCCTGGACCGCGTGCAGGTGCGACTCCGTGTCGGCGAGGCGGTCGGCTCACGGTCGGAGCTCGCTCAGCTCGCGCGCACCCCACCGGTGGACGGCGCGATCGTGCCCTTCGACGACGGGACGATCCCGGAGGAGATCGCTCCCGGTGACGTCACGTCACTCGACGTCGAGCTCCCCGGGGACGCGCTGGCGCGAGTCCTCGGCACGACCAACGGCGTGCACCCGGTGCGGATCGAGGTCAGGGCGCGCAGCGGATCAGGACGGCGGGTCACGGTCGGTGTCGCCGACACCTTCCTGCCCTGGTGGCCCGAGGCGACCGCGACCACGCGGATCGCCTGGGTGTGGCCGCTCACCGCGGCGCACACGCGCGGAGGCGACGGCCGGTTCCTCGACGACTCACTCGCCGACGAGCTCGATGACGAGGGCCGGCTGGACACCCTCCTGTCGGTCGCCGCGGCGGCGGTCGACCGCACGCCCGTGACCTGGGCGGTCGACCCGGCGCTCGTCGACGCGGCCGCGCAGATGACCGGCGGCTACGCCGTGCGCGGAGCGACTGACAAGCGGGCGACCGACGGCGTCGGCGCGGAGGCTGCGGATCGGTGGCTGCGCGAGGCTCGGGCCGCGCTGTCCGACCCTCGATCGCGGACGCTGGCGCTGCCGTACGGCGACCCGGACGTCGCGGCGCTGACCCGCGCCGGGCTCCGCGACCTGACCGGAGCAGCGATCGACACCGGTCGCCGGGTGCTGACCGAGCACCGCTTCCCGGCCGGCGAGCGGGATCTCGCCTGGCCCCCCGAGGGAGCGGTCGACGTGCCGACCCTAGGCGTCCTAGCGGTGCATGGCGCGCGCAGCGTCGTGCTGTCCGGCCCCAACCTGCAGCTGGCGGACGATGACGAGTCCAACGCGACGCCGAGCGCCGCGAGCACCCTGGCGGGCGCAGCCACGGCGACGCTGACGGCGCTGGCGGCGGACCACCAGCTGGCGCAGCTCGTCGCCGACGGCCCGTCGGCAGGCGGGACGGCAGAGGGAACCCGGCTCGCCCTGCAGCGCGTCGTCGCGGAGACCGCGTTCTTCACCCTCGAGCGCCCGAGCCAGTCACGCGATCTCGTCGTCGCTCCACCTCGTGACTGGAACCCCACGGGGCCGTTCGCTGCCGGTCTGCTCGACGTGTCCTCCCGGGTGCCGTGGTTGCGCCCCGACGTGCTGACCAATGTCGCGTCCCGTCCGCGCGACGACGTCGAGCGCCTGCTCTCCTACACGAGTGCGGACCGCGAACGCGAGCTGCCGGGCGCCGTGCTGACATCGGCACGAGCGGAGCGCGACCGCGTCGAGCAGTACCGCGCCCTCCTGGTCCCGTCCCGCGAGGAGCCGCCCGACCGGCTCGCTGACCGACTCGAGCTCGCGCTGCTCCGTGCGACCTCGGCCGGCTTCCGCGCCGCACCGCAGGCCGCGCGGGAGCTCGTCGACGACGTGCGCGACCTGCTCAGCGACAGGTTCGGCAAGGTGACCGTCGCCCACGGCGGCCTGATCACGATGGGTGGGGACACGGCGCGATTGCCCATCACGCTGGTCAACGACCTCGACCACACCGTACGGGTCCAGCTGCGGATCGAGACCCGCAACCGCCTCGCGCTTCCGGACGGCCCCGTCCGTGACGAGGTCGTTGCTCCGGGACGCCGACAGCTCCAGGTCCGGGCGCAGGCCCTCGTCCCCGGCGACTTCGTCATCTCGGTGTCCCTCGCGACGACCGACGGGCGGCGGCTGCCCGGCGAGCCGACGACGCTCCGGGTGCGGTCCAGCGCCTACGGCAAGGTGGCACTCGCCATCACCATCGGCGCGTTCGTGCTGCTGCTGATCGGATCTGTGACGAGACTGCTCCGCCGCCGCCGGAGTGCGGAGGAGTGACGGACGCGCGGGGCTCGGTGTCGATAGGTCGCACCAGCGCGGGCCTCGCGCTGGGCACCCTCGCGTCGCGGATCACGGGCTTCCTGCGAGTGGTCGCGATGGCCGCTGCGCTGGGGCTCACCGACGTAGCGGACGCGTACAACATCGCGAACGTCACCCCCAACATCCTCTACGAGCTGCTCCTCGGCGGCGTGCTCACCAGCATCGTCGTCCCGCTGCTGGTCCGGGCGACCCGCGAGGAACCCGACGGCGGTGAGCGCTTCACTCAGCTGTTCCTCACGCTGGTGGCCGCGACACTCGCAGCGGCTGCAGTCATCGGCGTCATCGCGGCCCCGCTGCTAGCCCGCCTGCTCGGCGCCACGGGGCCGGCTGAGCGTGACGTGACGACGACGTTCCTGCGCTACTTCCTGCCGCAGATCGCGTTCTACGGGATCGGCGCGACCATGACCGCGATCCTCAACACGCGTCGCCGGTTCGGCGCTGCTGCGATCGCCCCGGTGCTCAACAACCTCGTCGTGGTCGTCACCGCCCTGGTGTTCATCGCCATCAGCGACGGGCGTCCCACGGTCAACGGGCTGACCACCGCGCAGCAGGCCGTCCTCGGCGTCGGCACCACGCTGGGCGTGGTGGTCATGACCGCGGCGCTCGTGCCGAGCCTGCGCTCGTCGGGCTTCCGCTGGCGGCCTCGCCTCGGCTGGCACCCGGCGCTGCGCCGGGCGGCCAGGCTCGCGGCGTGGGTCTTCGTCTACGTCGCCGCAAACCAGATCGGGCTGTTCGTCATCGTCCGGCTGGCGAAGGCTGCCGGTGAGGGCGGCATCACGGCGTACCAGTACGCGTTCCTGCTGTTCCAGCTCCCGCACGCCCTGGTCACGGTTTCGGTGGTCACGGCACTGGTCCCCCGGATGAGCGGACACGCGGTCGACGGGGACCTCGCGCGACTCAGGGCCGACTTCTCGTCGGGCGTTCGGCTCATCGCATGCGTGCTCGTCCCGGCCGCGATGGCCTACGTGGTCCTGGCGGTCCCGATCGCGACTGTCGTGTTCAACCTCGGCGCGTTCTCACAGGCCGACGCGGCGTTCGTGGGCAAGGTGCTGTCGGCGTTTGCCTTCGGGCTCATGTCGTTCAGCGTGTTCCAGCTGCTGCTGCGGATGTTCTACGTCCAGCAGGACAGCCGGACCCCGGCCCTCGTCAACATCGGCGCCAACGCGATCAACATCGCGGTGGACGTGGCGTTGTTCGCTGCGCTCGACGGGCGGAACCGCGTCGTCGGGCTCGCCGTGGGGCACGCGACGGCGTACACCGTCGGCGCGGTCGTGCTGGCTCGACTGATGTCTCGTCGACTCGGCGGGCTCGACGGATTCACGGTGGTGCGGACGCTGGTCCGCGTGGCCCTCGCATCAGCCATCGGCGCCGCAGCGGCGTACGGCGTCGCGCAGTTCGCCCGCGGCACCCTGGGCGGCTCGATGGTCGGCTCGCTCGTGGCGGTCGTCGGCGGCGTCGTGGTGGGCGGCTCGTTCTACGTCACGTGCGCCCGCCGCATGGCCGTGCGTGAGGTGCAGACGGTCACGGACATGGTGCGTCGACGGCTGCCGCGCCCCCGAGGGCGCCCAGTGTGAGAAGGTCCCGGCAACTCGAGACCAGATCGTCGGCGGAGGTGAGCGTGACGCCCCGGAGCGACCGCGGTGACCGCGGGGACATCGTCGTCGGCTGGCTCACGAAGATCCTCCTGGTCCTCGTCGTCGTCGCCGTCGTCCTATTCGAGGCCGTGTCCATCGGCCTCGCGCACGTCGGCACCCAGGACCTCGCCCAGCAGGCGGCTCGCGCGGGATCGGCCGAGTTCGCGCGCACCAAGGACGTCCAGCGCGCCTACCACTCCGCGGCGGCTATCGCCGCCGAGAAAGAAGGGACCATCGAGCCGGAGGAGTTCCTCGTGGAACCCGACGGGTCGGTCGAGCTCACCGTGCACAGAGAGGCGACGAGCGTGCTGCTCTACCGCCTCTCCGCGACGCGCGGCTGGCTCAAGGTCGACGAGACGGCGCGGGCCCGCTTCGTCGGCTGACCTTGCCGGCGAGACACAGTCGCGTCGTACGGGGTTTGCGCACGGTCGGGCGGGTGGACACGCCGCCGACCGGTCGATACCTTCGACCCGTACCGCTTGCAGAAGGCAAGCGGTACTCCCACGTCCAGGGTCGTAACGCCGAGTCCTGCCCCCGACCCGCGGGCGTCCGTCCGATGACCGCACAGGGGCAGGAGCGGGGGACCCACGGTCCCACGACGCACTGCCGGCTCCGGCCGGCGGCGCGTCTCGGGGTGAAGCCAGCAGCACCGTCGTTCAAAGCGACGTCGCTGTGGCCGGGCACCTTCCAGCCCGAACCCGACAGCTCACCTCGCAGGCGTGTGGGAAGGGAACCCCCGTCGTGCTCCGTCGCGCCCTCGCGATGCTCGCTGCCCTCAGCGCAGTGCTCCCCCTCGTCCTCGGCACCGCAGTGGACACCGCTGCCGCCTCCGGTACGACGCCCTCCACCCTGAAGCTCGCGATCTCGCGCGCCTCGGTCGAGAGCGGCTCCACCGTCACGCTCTACGCCTCGCTCACCGACGCGGAGCGGGCCCTGCCCAACCAGCGCGTCGCGCTCGACGTCCGCCACGGCGACACGTGGCGCTACCTCGTCACGTTGACGACGAACGAGCGTGGCCAGGCGTCCTACGTCCGACGCCCGCCCGCGGCGGAGACGTTCCGCGTCCGGTGGTTCGGCACCGACACCCACGCGGCCGCGACGTCGAACTACGTGACGGTCCAGGTCGTCCAGAACTCCGCCGCGCAGAAGCTCATCGCCGAGGCGGCGCGCCACCGCGGCAAGCCCTACCGGTACGGCGCCACCGGCCCGAACTCGTTCGACTGCTCCGGGTTCACCGGGTACGTGTTCCGGGTCGCGCTCGGCAAGGTGCTCCCGCGCAGCTCGCGGGACCAGTACGCCGGCGCCCCGGTGAAGCTCACTCGGGGTCAGGAGCGGCCCGGGGACCTCATCTTCACGTACGACTCGTCCGGCCGGATCTACCACGTCGGCCTGTACGCCGGGAACGGCTACATGTGGCACTCGCCGCAGAGCGGCGACGTCGTGAAGTACAGCTCGATCTTCGCGCGGTCCTACAAGGTCGGCCGCTACATCTAGCTCGCCGGGCCGGGTCCCGCCGACGCGCGGCACCGCACCGTAGAGTGTGGCCGCGCGCGGCGGGCCGGGGAGGACATGTGGGGGAGCGCACCGGCGCAGCCGTCGACCTCGTCCTCGCGGGCCGGTACCGGCTCGTTCAGCCGGTGACCGGGCACGCCGTCACCACGCTGTGGCGGGGCGTCGACGAGGTGCTGGCCCGGCCGGTCGCCATCCGCACCCTCGATCGACCCGATGCGATGCCGGGCGGAGCCGACCAGTTCCTGGACGCGGCGGTCACGGCGGGCCGGCTCGCCCACCCGCGCATCGCGAGCATCTACGACGCGTCGACCGAGGACGGTGTGTCGTACGTCGTCAGCGAGTGGGTCGATGGCGGTGCCCTCGTCGCCCTGCTCGACGCCGCGCCGCTGCGCCCACGCCGGGCGACCACCGTCGTCGCCCAGGTCGCCGAGGCGATCGCCCACGCGCACGAGTGCGGCGTCACACACGACGACCTCGACACGCACAACGTGCTCCTCTCCGCCGACGGGTCCATCAAGGTCACGGACTTCGCCCTCGGGGCGCTCCTGCGCGCGGCGGGCCAAGGCGGCTCCCGCGAGCCGGCAGCGGTTGACCTCGCCGCCGAGGCGCGCGACGTCCGGTCTCTCGGCGCGCTGCTGTACGCGTGCCTCACCGGCCGGTCGGCGTACGGCGCTGAGCCCGAGCTGCCACTGGCGCCGACGAGGGACGGCGTGCTGCTGACTCCCCGGCAGGTCCGCGCCGGCGTACCGCGCGAGCTCGACGCGGTCGTCGTGCGCATCCTCGCTCCCGCGAGGACGCGCCTGCCGGCGCTCACCACGGCGAGCGAGGTGGTCGCCGCACTCGCGCCGCTGCCGGGTGAGGGGCCCGGGGCCGCACTGCCGGCACCCGCGGACATCGCTCCGGGGCATGGCGACGCGCGGACCTCGCGCTGGGTGCGCTTAGGGATTCCGGTGGCCGTGCTCGGTGTGCTCGCGGCAGCGGCGCTCGCCTTCGGGTACAGCCTCGGCGAGCTGCCCCGCCCGCCGGGCGCGGTATCCCCGCTCGACGCGCCGGCGAGCGAGGTGCCGGTCGCGCCGGAGGCCGCGAGCACCGCGGCCGCGCGGATCGTCGCGGTCCGCGCCTTCGACCCGCCGCCCGGTGACCGCCAGGAGCGCGACCGGACGGTCCCGCTGGCGACCGACGGCGACGCGTCGACGGCGTGGGAGACGGTGCGGTACCGGTCGGCGGACTTCGGGAACCTCAAGGAGGGGGTCGGCCTGCTGTTCGACCTCGGGTCCCCGGTCAAGGTCCGATCCGTGGAGATCGCGTTCGCCCAGAAGGGCGTCGCCGTCGAGCTTCGCGCGGCGGCGACGAACAGCGACTCGGCAGACGGCTTCCGGGTCGTCGCCGCGGACGACGACGCGGGCGAGCGGACCACGCTCAAGCCGAGTGCGACGGAGCCGGCGGCCCGGTTCTGGCTGGTGTGGCTCACCCGGCTCGTCAAGGCCGAGGACGACGAGGGGCGATTCCACGCCGGGATCGCCGAGGTCGCCTTCGGCCGCTGAGCCACATCGCCCCGCTACGCTCGCGGCGATGGCCGACGACCTGCGCGAGCTCGATGACGCGACGCTCATGGCCCGCCACCTCGCCGGTGACGGTGCCGCGTTCGGCGTCCTGGTCGCCCGGCACCGGGACCGCGCGTGGTCGGTCGCCCTCCGGACGCTCGGCGATCCGCACGACGCGGCTGACGCGGTCCAGGACGCCTTCGTCTCGGCGTACCGCTCGGCGGCGTCTTTCCGCAGTGAGGCGAAGTTCTCCACCTGGCTGCACCGGATCGTCGTCAACGCCTGCCTGGACCGGGTGCGCCGGGCTCGCGTCCGGGCGACGGTCCCGCTCGACGACGCCGTGGCGGCGGCGCTGGCCGACCCGCACGACGCGATGGCGGCGAGTGACCTGGCGGCGGACGTCCACGCGGCGCTGCGGCTGATCTCCGACGACCAGCGGGTCGCCATCCTGCTCGTCGACGTTCAAGGGATGCCCGTGGAGGAGGCGGCGAGCGTCCTGGGCGTGCCGGCGGGCACGGTCAAGTCCCGGTGCCACCGCGGTCGAGCGGCTCTCGCCGCCCGGCTGGGCCACCTGCGCCCGACGCGCGCGGAGGGAACCGCCCGCCCGACCGATGCGTCGTACGAAGGACCTGCCCCGACCCCGTCGACCCCGAGCGAGACATGACCGACATGAGCGCGCACCCGACCACGGAGGCACTGGCGGCGTACGCCACCGGCGACCTCGAGCCGGCGCCGGCCGGCGCTGTGGCGGGGCACCTCGGGGAGTGCGCCGACTGTGCCGCGGACCTCGCCGCGATCGAGCGGGCGACCGCGTCGCTGCGAGCCCTGCCGGCGCTGCACATGCCGCTCGACGTCGTGGCCGCGGTCGACCGCGCGCTCGGCGCGGAAGCGCGCGGGGCTGTGCCGTCACTGGCAGCGCGGCGTGCTCGCCGGCCGAGCCTGCCCCCGTTCGCCGCCGCAGCCGCCGTCCTCGGGCTCGTCGCTGCGGTCGGCTACGGCACGCTCCGCGGCGGTACGGGCGGCGACGACTCGTCGGGCGCTCTCCGCGCGGAGTCGGGCGCCGACCGCGATGCGGCCGTCGCAGACGCCGCGGGTCCGATCCTGCTGCGGTCCGGGACCGACTACACCCCGAGCGCCCTCGACGGCCAGGTGCGCGGCGCGCTCGCCGGCGGGGCCCCCGCCGCGTTGACGGCGGCCGAGCCCGGGACGCAGGACGACGCGGCAGCCGGCTCGGCCGGCGGCGACGTGTCCTTCACGGCAGAGGCGAAGCTGTCCGTGGACGACCCGGACCTGCGCTCGTGCATCACCGAGCTCTCCGGCACACCGGACGCGGTGCCGATCCTCGTCGACGAGGCCACCTTCTCCGACCAGACGCGACGCGCTCAGCCGGCGTGGATCGTCGTGCTGCCGTTCCGCGAGGACCGGGTCGACGTGTTCGTGGTCGGCCGGGACTGCCGCACCGGGAACGACTCGCTGCTGCTGTTCAAGCGGATCACCCGCAGCTAGCGCTGCTTCTCCGCCTGCGCCGCCCGTCGCTTCCGCGACGGCGGCTGGGTCCACAGCCACGCACCCGCTGCCGCGGCGAGGTACGGCGGTCCGACCGTGCCCACCGGCCCGAACAGGTCGACCGAGCCCTCGAGCCGGAACGCCAGGCCGGCGCTGAGCACCCCGTACGCGGCCGCGACGAGGCGGATGCCGAGTCCGCGCGCGCGGCCGGCGCCGCGCTCCGCGGCGATCGCGCACAGGATCCCCACGCCGGCGGGAACCAGCAGTGAGAAGTAGCGGACCTCGACGTACTGCTGACCGACGAAGCCCGACGCGACCGAGGTGAGGTGCGCGAGCACCGCGGCGCCGACCAGCGCCCGCGTGTCGACGGGGGTGGTGGTCGGCTGCTCGGGGTCGCGGCCCCCGCAGACGCGGCAGCCGACTGCGCCGCCCACCGCGTCGGCGGCGCACCTGGCCAGGCCACAGACCGGGCAGCGGTCGTGCGCCGGCCGGCCGGGGTGCGCGGCGCAACGGTCGGTCGAGCCGTCGTCCGCTGTCGGGTAGGTCGCGGCGGACGGCACAGCGCGATCCTCGCACGCGGCCGGAATGGGGCGTGGCTACCATCGGTTCCGCATCGTGGTGCGGTGCGCACCGACCGGACGAGAGGCCAGGCTGTGACCGGCACGCGCGACGTCATCATCATCGGATCCGGGCCGGCCGGGCTCACCGCGGCGCTCTACAGCGCCCGTGCCGAGCTCGCGCCGCTGGTCGTGGAGGGCATCGCCGCCGGGGGCCAGCTGATGCTGACGACCGAGGTCGAGAACTTCCCGGGCTTCCCCACCGGGATCATGGGCCCGGAGCTCATGGACAACATGCGCAAGCAGGCCGAGCGGTTCGGCGCCGAGTTCCTGACCGACGACGTGTCACGGGTCGACCTGAGTTCCGACCCGAAGCGGGTCTGGGTCGGGGACGTGGAGCACACCGCGAAGACGGTGATCATCTCGACCGGCGCGAAGGCGAACTGGCTGGGGCTGCCCAACGAGCAGCGGCTGATCGGCCACGGGGCGTCGAGCTGCGCCACGTGCGACGGGTTCTTCTTCCGAGACCAGGACATCGCGGTGGTGGGCGGCGGCGACTCGGCGCTCGAGGAGGCGACGTTCCTGACCAGGTTCGCGCGCACGGTGACCGTCATCCACCGTCGCGACGCCCTGCGCGCGAGCAAGATCATGCAGGAACGGGCGTTCGCGAACGACAAGATCCGCTTCCGCTGGAACACCGCGGTGACCGACGTGCTGGGCGCCGATGCGGTCGAGGGTCTGGAGCTCAACGACCTCGTCACCGGCGAGACGTCGACGATGGCGGTGACCGGCCTGTTCGTGGCGATCGGGCACACGCCGAACACCGACCTATTCGCCGGTCAGGTCGCCCTCGACGGGTCCGGCTACATCGTCGTCGAGTCGCCGAGCACCCGGACCAGCCTGCCGGGCGTGTTCGCCTGCGGCGACGTCGTGGACCACACCTACCGGCAGGCCATCACCGCCGCCGGGACCGGATGTGCCGCGAGCCTCGACGCCGAGCGGTACCTGGCCGCCGTCGAGGCTGGGCAGCCCGAGGCGGCCAACGCCTAGCGGGTCGTCCGGGTCGATCACCGGTGCCGGCGTCGCGAAGGGTCGCGCTGCGGCGGGCCCGGTCGGGGCCGGGGGCGGCCCGAGCAGGTCGGCCAGCCCCGCTTCCAGCGCGAGCAGGGTCGCCGCCGGCGACGTCGTCGACGCGGCGGCCGCTGGCGGCGCAGACAGGGGTTGCGCAGGCGCGAGTGGAGCCGGCGCCGCGGTCTCCCCGTCGCGCAGCAGCGGGGCTACGGGGAACCCCGAACTCGGCGCGGCCGGCTGCACGACCTCGGGCACCCCCAGCGGCGTGGCAGCGACGACCTCGAGATCACCGGGGGACGACACCTCTGCCGGCCGGAGGGCGCGCGCAGCGGGCGAAGCGTCAGGTGGGCGGATCGGCTCGGGCCGGGAGCCCGCCGCCCGCGGCTGCTCGCCGCCGGTCAGCGCGGCCGGATCCTCCCCCCGTCCAGCGGCGGCGGGGGCCTCGGCCCGGTCGGCCGCGCGCCGCGCCGCGGCGCGCTCCTCCCGGGTGGGTGCGCCGTCGCGGAGCCAGTCGTTGAACCACAGGGCGACGAGCGTCGGCACGAGGGGCAGCAGGAGCGTGAACAGCGTCGACACGCCGAGGCCGACCGTCGGCGCCACCCGGTCCCCGTCGTCCAGCCGCTCCCCGGTGACGGCGGCGACGACCAGGCCGAGGACCGACGACCACCCGGCGTACACGGCGACCCAGGCCATCACCGCCAGCGGGTAGCGGCCGCGCCGTCTCATGACGGCAAGTGTAGGGAGCGCGCCACAGGTACCCTCCGGGAATCGCCAGCCGGGCGCTCCGTGTTGACCGGGGTGACACCGCACCGACCGCACCGACGAGGGAGCACCCAGTGGGAGCCAGCACCAAGGTCGTCACCGACGCCACGTTCGCCACGGAGGTGCTCCAGAGCGACACGCCCGTGCTCGTCGACTTCTGGGCGGAGTGGTGCGGGCCTTGCAAGATGGTGGCCCCAGTGCTCGAGGAGATCGCTGCCGAGCACGCCGGGAAGCTCACCGTCGCCAAGGTGAACATCGACGAGAACCCTGAGGTCGCCCGGCAGTACCGGATCATGTCGATCCCGACGATGTCGGTCTTCTCCGGCGGTGAGGTCGTGAAGACGATCGTCGGCGCCAAGCCGAAGACGGCACTCCTCAAGGACCTCGAGGGCTACCTGTCCTGAGTCTCGCGACTCAGGGGCTCGAGCTCGCTCGGGCGGGCGCCTCCGCGCCGTCGGCCGACCCGGCCGCAGCGGTGGCCCGGTTGCGGCCGGCTCGCTTCGAGCGGTAGAGCGCCGCGTCCGCCGCCGCGACGAGGTTGTCCGCGAACGACGTCGCGTCCTGCCAGGTGGCCACCCCAGCGCTGGCCGTCACCTGGGCGGCCGTCGGCGCGGCGGCGAGGTCGACGAGGAGCCGCTGGGCAGTCTCCAGCGCAGCGCCGTTGGGGCACCCGGGCATGATGACCGCGAACTCCTCGCCGCCGTACCGGGCCACCGTGTCGATGTCACGGCACCGCTCGCGCAGCAGTGCGCCGATGTCGCGCAGCACCTGGTCGCCGGTCTGGTGACCGTGCGTGTCGTTGAGCTTCTTGAAGTGGTCGATGTCGAACAGGATCAGGCTGAACGGCGTCCCGGTACGGCGGGCGCGGGCGACTTCGAGCTCGAGTGCGGCGTCGAAGCTGCGCCGGTTGGCGATGCCGGTGAGCCCGTCGAGCGCCGCCTGCGCCTGGATCTTCTCCACGAGCCACGCGCCGCGGAGCGCGAGCGCCGCCTGAGAGGCGAACCGCTCGAGCATGCTGACCACGCGACGCTCCACCCGCGAGCCCAGGCGCGCGTTGTGCTCGACGACCAGCGTGCCAACCGGGCGAGCCTCGACGGTCATGGGTATCACGATGAGGTTGCCGGCGTCCGGCAGCATGGCGGCCAGCCAGGCGTCCTCGGTCGGATCGAGCCCAGCGGAGAGCACCGGCGCGTGGTTCTCGTGGCACCGCGTCATCACCGAGCCGGGGAAGGCGACCACCGCCGACTCGACCGAGCTGGCGTCGCCCAGGGTCGCGAGGACCCGGGCCCCGTCCCCGCGGTCCGCCACCAGCACGACGCGCGTCGCATCGAACGCGTCGCAGGTCGCGCGTACCAGCTCCGCGCCGACCTCTTGGGCGTCCTGCGTGGCCTCCAGTGCGGAGGCGAGCGACGCAAGCGCCTCGAGGTCGTAGCGGCGGCGGCGCAGCTCGCGCTCGTTCACCGAGGAGAACGTCGCGGTGACGATGGCGATGAGCCAGAACGCCGCGATGTACCCGGCGAGGTGGAGGCCCGCCCGGTCATCGGCGACGCCGGCCAGGCCGACGGTGGATGCGAGCTGCCCGCTCTGCTGCAGCTGGTAGCCGATGAAGAGCAGGAGGGAGTGCCACAGGGCGAGCTTGAGCCCGGTCCGATGGGAGGCGAGGAGCGCGACCATCGCGAGATGCACGATCGCGAGATGGCGCAGCGGAGAGCCGACGCCCCCGGTGAGGTACGACGCGCACGCGATGAACAGCCCGTCGAGCAGCAGGATCACGCCGAGCAGGATGAGCGCCCGGCTGCCCAGCGCCCGCCAGACCCCGTGCGCGGCGCCGACGAGGGCGGCGTACCCGGCCGTGAGCAGCACGACGTCGCCGAGGTCCACGTCGACGTGCGCCCGGGCGAGCCAGGCGTAGGCGAGCACGGCGACGGACGCGACGGCCCGGAACCCGAGCAGGTACCGGACGCGCTCGGCGAGCGGGACGAGGTCCTGCCCGCTGGTGGCGTGGGCGGTCGCGCTCATGCCGGTGCTCCTACGAGCGGGGGCGAGAAGGCGAGGTCGTGCTCTGCGTAGACCGGGGCCAGAGCCAGCTTCGGGTCCCGGCGGTCGATCTCATGCTGCACCAGGAGGAAGAGCAGGACAAGGAGCAGCAGCAGGAAGGGGAACGCGGCGCCCTTTGCGACCGCCGTCGCGATCCGGCGCACGGCCTGCGCCGTTCCGCCATCGGCGACCGGGCCGGCCGGCAGGCCGAGCGTCTGAGCCTCGCCTTCGCCGAGATCGGGCTGCGCGCGCACGACGGGCGGCAGGAGCGGCGCCCCAAATGACGCCGGCGGCGCGGCTGTCGCCGGTGTCGGCGAGTCGGTCCTGACGACCGAGCCGGGCAGGGTCCGTGGGGGACTCGTCGGGGCCGGCTGCGCGCCGGCGCCCGGGTCCGGTGGTCCCGCCGCGACGGGCGGCGC
>DATLNF010000083.1:0-10779 GCA_035536955.1 Mycobacteriales bacterium
GGGCGCCATCCCGCCCGCGTCGCGGTCACGCGGCGCACGGGTCGTCGGCGGCTGTCCTCGTGGGGACGCTCGGCCGGGGTGCCGACGACGGCGGGCCTGCACGCCCACCGCGACCTGCTGCCCGCCGGAGTAGTCCGCGCCGAGCACGACGACCGCCGAACCGGCCGGTCGGCTCGCGACTCGTACCTCCAAGCCCCGCTGTGCCGTCCCGAGGAGAAGTCATGGGTGGAACGACCCGCCGTGCCCGCTTCGCCGCCGCCCTCGTCATCGGGGTCGGCGCGCTCACGACAGCCACCGCGGACGCGGCGACCCGCGTCGAGGTCCCGTGCGACGGCCGGGACGGCGGGCCCGAAGGACTTCGCGCCGCCATCAACGAGGTCAACACGGCCGGCGGCGGGGAGATCCAGCTCGAGGAGGGCTGCACGTACGCGATCACGAAGGTCGACAACCGCACCCGCAGCGGCGCCAACGGGCTCCCGGTGATCCGCACCCGCATTCGGATCACGACGCTCGCCGAGCGCGGCCTGCTCAGCGGGATCCGGGTCGGTGGCCGCCGTGACCCGTCGGCGTCCGTCGTCCGGCAGGGCGGTCCGGCGTTCCGGCTCTTCGAGGTCGCCCGCGGGGCACGCCTGAGCCTCGAGTACATCGACCTCGCGGGGGGGTCCGCCCCGACCGGCGGTGCCGTCCGCAACAACGGGGAGACGCTGAGCCTCATGTACTCCTCGATCGACACCAGCGTCGCGACCGGCCCGGTGGCGCACGGCGGCGGGATCTGGAGCGCGTCTCCCGTGCAGCTCACGTACAGCCACGTCCGGCGGACCGAGGCGACCGGACAGACCGCCGAAGGCGGCGGGATCTGGTCCGGCACCTCGATCCACCTGCAGTACAGCTCGGTGTCGCGGTCCGCTGCTCGAGCTCGCGCCGGGACGGCGTACGGCGGGGGGATCTTCAGCCGCTCCGGTGAGGTGGAGCTCACGTACTCCGACGCGTCTGCGAACCGCGTCGTGAGCGCAGGCCGCGCCGCGCTCGGCGGCGGGATCTTCGCGCCGGGCGGCGTCGAGCTCACCTACAGCGACGTCACCAACAACCTCGCGGACGGTCGACCGGCGGAGGGCGGCGGCGTGTACAGCCCGCGGCTCGGCGTCGACGGCACCTACAGCTCGGTCACCGGCAACCGGCCGGACAACTGCCGCTGCTGACGGGCGCCGTGAGCGCAACCGGACTGCCGCGCCACGCGGTTCGTGGAGACGGCGGTCGAGCGTGCTCGCGTTCCGACGCCCCGCGGGAATGGCGCCGCGCTGCCGCCTGTTATGGTGGGTGAGCAATCGGAGCGCACCTGCTCCGAGCCGTCGGCGCCGAATGACATCCGGGCGCCGGGCCCGTTTCCTCAGAACCCGCATCCGCAGGACCTCTCGAGACGTGCCACTTATCGAGAGGTTCTCTGTCATGTCCGCTGTCCCGGCGCCGGAGCGCGCCGCCACCTTCGCGAGCCTCGGCCTCCCCGAGGTCCTCGTCCGCACCCTCGCCCGTCGCGGGATGCACGCGCCCTTCGCGATCCAGACCGCCGCGCTGCCCGACGCGCTCGCCGGCCGTGACGTCCTCGGCCGCGCGCAGACCGGGTCGGGCAAGACCCTCGCCTTCGGGCTGCCGCTGCTCACCCGCCTGGCGGCGGGACACCGCGGGTCGACCAAGCCGCGCGGTCTCGTGCTCGTCCCGACGCGCGAGCTCGCGATGCAGGTCCACGACGCTCTCGCCCCGCTCGGCCAGCCGATGGGCATCAAGCTCGTCGTGGTCGTCGGCGGCGCGCCGATGGGCAAGCAGATCTCCGCGCTGCGCGCCGGCGTCGACATCGTCATCGCCACGCCCGGTCGGCTCGAGGACCTCATCGAGCAGCGGGTGTGCGACCTGTCGCAGGTCGAGATCGCGGTCCTCGACGAGGCCGACCACATGGCGGACCTCGGCTTCCTCCCGCCGGTACGTCGTCTCCTCGACCAGGTCCGCCCCGGCGGGCAGCGGCTGCTGTTCTCGGCCACCCTCGACAGCGCGGTCCAGACCCTGGTCAACGCCTACCTCGTGGACGCGGTCACACATGAGACGACCCCGGTCGGTGCCGCCGTCACCGCGATGGCACACCACCTGCTCGTCGTCACGCCCGCCGACCGGGCGGCTGTCGTCGCGGAGATCGCCAGCCGCGAGGGCCGCACGCTGATGTTCGTCCGGACCAAGCACGGCGCGGACCGGCTCACCAAGCAGCTGCGCCGAGTCGGGGTCTCCGCCGGAGCGCTGCACGGCGGCAAGACGCAGGCGGCCCGCACCCGGACTCTCGCCGACTTCCGCGAGGGCCGCGTTCCGGTCCTGGTCGCCACCGACGTCGCCGCACGGGGCATCCACGTCGACGATGTGGACCTCGTCGTCCACGTCGACCCGGCCGCCGACCACAAGGACTACCTGCACCGCGCAGGCCGCACCGCGCGAGCGGGGGCATCCGGCACGGTCGTCACCCTCGTCTCGCACGGCGAGGAGCGACCGGTCGCCAAGATGACGCGGCTGGCCGGCGTGCGCGCGCAGAGCACCCGCGTGGCCCCCGGCGCGAGCGAGCTCAGCCGAGTGACGGGGTCACGAGTGCCGTCGGGTGTGGCGATCGCTGAGGCGCCCGTCGCACCGAAGCGCGCCCCGCGACCTGCTCGACCGGGCGGCGCGCATCCGAAGCGCCCGTTCCACTCCCGCCGCTCCCGCTGACCGGCGTGGCAGGCTGGGCGGCGTGACCCGCAGGCCGGCCGGCCCGAGCTCGTGACGAGCGCTCGCGGCGAGCCCTCGGACTCCGTCCAGAGATCCGCCGGGAAGCTGCTGGCGATCGCGCACCGCGCGGGCAACTCGCTGGCCGCATTGCGCGCGGCCGTCGAGGCCGGGGTGGACGTCATCGAGGCGGACGTGCACCACCACCGCGGCGCGCTCGAGGTGCGGCACCACAAGACGATGGGCCCGCTTCCTCTCCTGTGGGACACCTGGGAGCTGATGCCGGCGTCCAGGCCGCGGTTGGGCCTGACCGAGCTGGTACGCGCGGCGGCGGCGGGCGCGACGTTCATGCTCGACCTCAAGGGGCGCGGCACCGACGTGGGCGTCGAGGTGGCGTCGCTGCTCCACGTCGAGGCACCCGAACGGCCGGTCATCGTGTGCAGTCGGGAGTGGCCCGTGCTCGACGCGTTCGCCGGCGTCGACTGGATTCGCGTCGTCCGCTCCGCGCGCAAGCCGGCGGAGCTCGCGGCCCTGCGCGCGCACGTACCGCGCAGCGGCGGGTACGGCGTATCCGTGCACCAGTCGTTGCTGTCGGCGGACCTCGTCGCCGAGCTGCGCGAGCACGTCGAGGTCGTCATGACCTGGCCGGTGAACGACCTGCGCACACTCGACCGGGTCGTGAGTGCGGGTGCGACCGGGATCATCAGCGACGAGCCGGCGATCCTGCGCGAGGTCCACGCGCGGGCGTGAGGCCGCTGCCGGCCGGCTACAGGTCGCTGCGGAGGTCCCAGAGCTCGGGGAAGTAGCGCACGCCGAGCCGCGTGCGAAGGTACGGCGCGCCGCTCGACCCGCCGGTGCCGGACTTGGTGCCGATCATCCGCTCGACCATGTCGACGTGCCGGGACCGCCACTGCGATGACAGCGCGTCGTGGTTGAGCAGCGCCTCGGCGAGGTCCCACAGCTCGCCGTACCGGGCTCGATCGCGCGCGATCGCGAGCAGTGACTCCCGGCGCGCGTCGGCCGAGTCGACGGCGAGTCCCCTGCGGTCGAGCAGAGCGACGAACGCATCCCAGAGCGAGGGCTCGTCGAGTCGCCGCTGCAGCCGGGCGCGCTCGTCGGGTGAGGCCTGGGCGAGTCGGTCGAGGTACGCCGGGTCGCGCGCGCCGGAGAGGAACTCGAGCTCCCGGAACTGCACGGACTGGAAGCCGCTGGCCGGCGCCAGCAGCGAGCGGAACGCGAGGAAGTCCTGCGGGGTCATCGTCTCCAGCACGGCGACCTGCTCGATGAGCACCCGCTCGATGACGTGGACCCGGGTGAGCGCGTGCCGCGGCAGGTAGGAGTCGCCCCGCAGCATCGCGTCGCGGGCGTGCTCGAGCTCGTAGAGGCACTGCTGGAACCACAGCTCGTAGACCTGGTGCACCGTGATGAACAGCAGCTCGTCGTGCGCGGGCGGGTCCGAGAGCGCAACCTGCTGCGCGAGGAGCTCCGGCACCCTCAGGTAGGACGCGTAGGACAGCCGCCCCCCGGACTCGCCGAACGAACGGTCGCCCGGCGTGGTCATGGCGCGACCCTAGTGGGTGCGGCGGCCCGCCTGGTACGGCGCCAGCGCCTCGAGCGGCGCGACGAGGAGCGCCCGGGCGTCGTCGTCGAGCACGTCGCCCATCATGACGCCGACCACGGCGCCGAGGCACAGCGCGAGCACCGCGGCGTCCGCCTCGTGCCCGGACCGCTCGCAGTGGGCGCAGCGGCGGTAGAACGCCTCCTGCCCGCTGCGGCTCACCAGGCCCCAGAGCCGGCGGCGCTGCGTGACGAGGGCCGCGTCCCACGCCTGGTCCACCGCGTCGCCGTGCCGCTCGAGGTCGACCCGGCCGCCGAGCTCGAGCACCGAGCTCCAGCGGCGGCCGGCCTCGACGTCGTGCGACCGGCAGGCCATGGACGAGAGGACGCCGAGCAGGGAGAGCACGTCGTGGTGCTGCGGCCCGAAGTCAGGAGCCTGGGCGGCGCCCGAGGGGAACACGGTGCGCCACGGCGCGATGAGCGCGTCGTACTGCCGCGCGCCCAAGGACGGCCGCGCATAGGCCGCGGCGACGGCGTCGCGGACCGCCTTGAGGGCGAGCGCGGTCACCGGGGCGGGGAGCGTGACGTACGACGCCTCGCCGTCGAGGTCGTCGGCGTAGAGATAGGCCAGGCTGTCGAAGGCCGCGAGCACCTCGAGCACGAGCGGCGTGTCCGCGTCGAGGGCCTGCGCCCGCGCGTCCGCGGTGACGTCGGTGTCGCGCCAGGCGACCGCGAGCGCGGAGATCTCGGCATCGCTGAGCTGCACCATCAGCGCGAGGACCCCGACGATCTCGTCCGCGTTGGGATGGTCCTCGAGCGTCGAGATGGCCCGTGCGGTCATGCGGTCCTCCCCTGGCGCAGCGACGGCACCGGTGCGCCGACGAGCGATGCTCACCCCCGCGCGGGCCCGGAGTCCCGGGCTCGCGCCGATTCCCCTATAGGACTACGTCATCGGCGCGCATGGGGCCGGAATGACGATGTCGATTCGGTGACGGAGTGCTGTCTGCGCCGACGTGAGCCCGGCCGCCGCGTGGTGGCCGGGGCTCGGCTACGCCATGTGGGGGTAGCGGTAGTCCGTCGGCGGAACCAGCGTCTCCTTGATCGTCCGCGGGGAGCACCAGCGGAGCAGGTTCAGGTAGCTGCCCGCCTTGTCATTGGTGCCGCTCGCCCGCGCCCCGCCGAACGGCTGCTGGCCGACGACCGCACCGGTGGGCTTGTCGTTGACGTAGAAGTTGCCGGCGCTGTTCCGCAGGATCTCCGACGCCTCGGTGATCGCCCCGCGGTCCTGGGCGAAGACCGCACCGGTGAGCGCGTACGGCGCCGCGTCGGCAGCTTGCCGTACGACGGCGTCGTACTCGCTGTCGTCGTAGACGAACACCGCGAGCACCGGGCCGAAGTACTCCGTGGTGAACACCTCGTGGCTCGGGTCGCTGCCGGACAGGATCGTCGGGCGGACGAAGAAGCCCTCGGTGTCGTCGTACTTCGCACCCGCGAGCACCTCGAGCGCGGAGTCGTCCTTGGCCCGGTCGATGACGCCGCGCAGCCGGCTGAACGCGCGCTCGTCGATGACCGCGCCCATGAAGTTGCCGAAGTCCGTGACGTCGCCCTGCTTGATCGACTCGGTCTCGCTGATGAGGTCGTCACCCATGCGGTCCCACACCGACCGCGGGATGTAGGCGCGTGACGCCGCCGAGCACTTCTGCCCCTGGTACTCGAACGCGCCGCGGATCAGCGCCGTCCGCAGCGCGGCGACGTCAGCCGACGCGTGTGCCACGACGAAGTCCTTGCCGCCGGTCTCCCCGACGAGGCGCGGGTAGGTGCGGTACGACGCGATGCGCTCCCCCACCGTGCGCCACAGGTGCTGGAAGGTCTTCGTCGAGCCGGTGAAGTGGATGCCGGCGAGGTCGGGGTCGGCGAGGGCGACCTCACTGACGTTGAGCCCGTCGCCGGTGACCATGTTGATGACGCCGGGCGGCATGCCCGCCTCTTCGAGCAGGCGCATCGTGAAGTGCGCCGACAGCTGCTGCGTCGGGCTCGGCTTCCACACGACGGTGTTGCCCATGAGCGCGGGCGCGGTGGGGATGTTGGCGGCGATCGCGGTGAAGTTGAACGGCGTGATCGCGTAGACGAAGCCCTCGAGCGGGCGGTAGTCGAGGCGGTTCCACATGCCGGGCGCGGAGATCGGCTGCTCGGCGAGGATCTGCCGGCCGAAGGCGACGTTGTAGCGCCAGAAGTCGATCAGCTCGCAGGCCGCGTCGATCTCGGCCTGATAGACCGTCTTGCTCTGGCCCAGCATCGTCGAGGCGAGGATGGTGTCGCGCCACGGCCCGGCGAGCAGGTCCGCCGCCTTGAGCAGGATCGCGGCGCGGTCGTCGTACGACATCGCGGCCCACCCGGGCGCGGCCTTCTTCGCGGCCTCGACCGCGCGGCGCGCCTCGTCGGTGGTGGCGTTGGGGGTCGTGCCGAGGACGTGGTGCCGGCGGTGCGGCTGCACGACGTCGATCCGCTCGCCCGACCCGGCGACCTGCTCGCCGTCGATCGTCATCGTCAGGTCGTGGGTCTCGGCGGCCAGCTCCTTGAGCCGCGCCTCGAGGCTCGCCCGCTCGGGACTGCCGGGGCCGTAGCCGCGGACCGGCTCGTTGATGGGGGTCGGCACCTTGGTCACGGCGTCCATCTCGGCGCACCTTCCACGTTCGTCGTCGGCAGGCCGCCATCGTCCCACGGCGGCGCCCCCGGCAGCTCTGCGTCCGATCCCCGGCGCGACGAGGGCCCGTGTGCGGGAGGTCA
Source organism: Mycobacteriales bacterium (assembly GCA_035536955.1). GTDB lineage: Bacteria > Actinomycetota > Actinomycetes > BP-191 > BP-191 > DATLNF01. Next base: position 7,081 of record DATLNF010000083.1, read on the forward strand.
GGCGAGGAGGTCGGGGAGCTCCTGGGTGGCGAACCACATGAGCTCCCAGCCGTCCGCGTCGTCGAGGTCGGCCGCCGGGTCGTCGACGTGGATCGACGCGACCTTCCCGATCGGCACGACCGCGTCCGCCCGCACCTGCGACCGCCCGTCGCCGGCCGGCTGGACTGCATCGTCGGGTACGTCGGCCGCGACGACGACGCGCCGCCGAGGCTCGTCCGGCGCGCCGGCGAGCAGCGCGAGCGAGTCGGCGGCGGCCGCGGTCAGCGCGACGTACTCGAGCTCCTCGGTGTCGCCCTCGGCGTACCACTCACGCAGCGCAGGGGTCACCGTGTGCGCGAGCAGCGGCGCCGGCCCGAGCTCCGACGTGAGGTGCAGCCGGCGCAGGCCGGCGAAGGTCGTGCCGACGTAGACGCGCATCAGCCGACCGCGGCGAGCCCGTCGAGCTGGCGGCGCAGGGACTGGGCCGACGTGCGCAGGGAGGTGTCGAGGACGAGCTCGCGGCGACTCGGGTCCATCAGGTTGGCGCCGATCGCCTCGAGGTCTTCCGGACCGGGGCTCAGCAGCACGACCCGGGTCCCGTGGGAGCGGACCTTCTCCGCCTCGCGAAGAAGCCGCCGGGTGACCAGCTTGCGGACGTAGCGCTCCACCTTCGCGGCGGCACCGGTCGGGTGGTCGAGCTCGGTGCTCGTCGTCGGCGAGATGACGACGACCTCGTCGAGCCCGAGCGTGGCGACCAGGTCGAGCGACGTCGGCGAGCAGACGCCGCCGTCGACGTACCGGCGGCCGTTGATGTCGACGGGGGCGTACCAGCCGGGAATGGAGCAGGACGCCATGACGGCCTCGGCGAGGTCGGCCTCCGGCGCGCCCTCGCGGCCGAACGCGACGCGCTTGCCGGTGGCATGGTCCATCGCGACGATCCAGGTCTGCGGGTGCGTCGCCCAGGAGCCGCGCGGCGCGACGGCCTCGACGAGCTCGCCGATCGGCGCGAGCGAGCCCCGTCCCTCGAGGAACCCGGCGGTCATCGCCGTCATCGGCGTGACCCGCCGCGGATGCAGTGCGGTGCGCACCAGCAGGGACGGCGAGCCGAGCCGCATCCGCGGCATCGACGGCATCGCCTTCGCGCTCTCGTAGTCGTAGCTGACCAGCGGGTCCCCCGGCGCGATGACGCCGCGCTGATGGTTGAGCAGCGTCCGCGCGCGCACGCCGCTGCCGAGGAACGCGGCCAGCACCGAGCCGGCCGACGTGCCGATGATGACGTCAGCGGTCGTCGTGTCCCAGCCAAGCCGCTCCTCGACTGCGGTGAGCGCGCCGATCGACCAGGACGCGCCGAGCACCCCGCCGGCGCCGAGGACGAGCCCTCGACGTACCGGCGCCTGCTTGGCACGGCTCAACGGACGGTCTCCACGAGCTCGGCCAGCGACTGCTCGATGCACTGGGCGAGCACATCGACGTCGGGCATCGCGTCTCGGTCGGCGTTGAGTCCGTAGTAGACCCCGCCGTTGTACGACGTCAGCCCGATGACCACTGCTTGCCCCTTGGCGAGCGGCACAACCGGGAACACCTCGAGCATCTGCGCGCCATTGGCGTAGAGCGGGATCTGCGGACCGGGCACGTTGGTGACGACCAGGTTGAACATGCGCCGCGTGAACCCGCCGGCGAGGCGCGCGCCGAGGGCATGCAGCGTCGGCGGCGCGAACCCGGAGAGCGCGACGAGCGCATCCGCGCCCACCGCCTGGTTGCTGTCCTTGTGCGCCGCCATCGCGTAGCTCACCTGGTGCAGTCGCATGACCGCGCTGGGCTCGCTGACCGGCAGCTCGACGAAGTACGACGAGACGCGGTTGCCGCCGGCGCCCTGCTCGGACTCCGTCCGCACGCTGACCGGAACCATGGCGCGCACGGTGAGCCCGGTCACGCTCTCGCCGCGCGTCTGCAGCCAGGACCGCAGCGCGCCGCTCACGGTGGCGAGGACGACGTCGTTGATGGTCCCGCCGTGCAGCTTGCGGATCCGCTTGTAGTCGTCGAGGTCGGTGCGCGCCATGCCGAACCGCCGGGCCGCCCCGATGTCGACGTTGAGCGGGGTGGACGACGCGGAGCGCGCGGTGGTGCGCACCGTCGCGGCCACGCCGCCGAGCAGGCCGGCCGCCTGGGTCACCGCGCGCCGGATGTCGAGCACGCCGGTGCGCGCCGTGTCGACGATCTGCGACGGCTTGCGCAGCCAGTCGACGACCGCACCGCCGAGCAGCTCGACGCTCGACGGCTCGCGCGCGGGTACCCAGCTGTCGGGCGGCGTGTCCCGTGGGGTCGGCGTCATGTCGAGGATCAGCGTGCTGATGTCGACCGCGCTCACGCCGTCGACCATCGCGTGATGGGTCTTCGTGATGATCGCGACCCGCCCGTGGGCGAGCCCCTCGAGGACGTACATCTCCCAGAGCGGCCGGTCGCGGTCCAGCGGACGCGACTGGATCCGGGCCACGAACTCCTTGAGCTGGTCCTCGGTGCCGGGCTTCGGCAGGGCCGAGCGGCGGACGTGGTAGCTGAGGTCGAACTCCGAGTCGTCGACCCACACCGGGTTGCCCACGTGAGCGGGCACCCACTTCACCTTCTGCCGGTAGCGCGGCACGAGCGGCAGCCGCTTCTCCACCAGCGCGGCGAACGCGTCGAAGTCGAAGCCGCCCTCACCGGGCTGCAGGATCGCCACACCGCCGACGTGCATGTGCGTCGTCGGCGTCTCGAGGTAGAAGAACGAGACGTCGAGGGGGCTCAGCCGATCAGCCATGCAGGTCCTCCTGGGAGCGTCCGACCATGATCCCACTACAGCGACACCACCGCGGGTAGGCGAGTGTGAACCTGTGCCGACGGCGTCACGGCGACCCGCTCGCGAATCGTTCCGAGGCGAGTCCCGGGACGCTGAGCCGGCCCTTCCGGCGCGCTCTGAGAATTTCTCGAGAATCCCTGTGCACGAGCGTTTTCGGGGCGTGATCCGGGCTAATCTGGGTATCGAACAGGTGTTCGAGCTGCGGTGCTGGGGAGGTGGTGGCGATGGGCGCGTTGTCCGCCGTCGTCGACACCTACCTGACGACCGACCCGACCAGCCTGGACGACGTCACCCTCGGCAGCCGGATTCTCGAGCTCGAGCTCGTCATGCGCCGGCTTGCGGCTGCCAAAGCTGATGCGCTGCGAGTGTTCGACGCGCGCGACGCCTCGGTCGCCGACGGCCTCGGCACGGCGTCGGCCTGGCTGGCGGCGCGGACCGGCAACACCGGGCTGAAGACCGCCCGCGCGGACGTGTCGCTGGGCCGTGACCTCGCCCGGCTGCCGCTGCTCGCCGACGCCCTCTCCGCCGGCGAGATCACCGCCGCGCACGTGCGGATCTTCGCCAAGGCCAGCCGGAGCCTGGCCGTCGACGTCGTCGCCGACGGCGAGGCGACGCTGGTGCCGATGGCCCAGCGGTTCGAGCCAGCTGCCTTCGCCCGCCTCGTCCGGCACTGGCACGCCCAGGTCGACATCGACGAGTTCGACCGTCGCGAGCAGCGCAAGATCGACCGTCGCGGCTTCTCCCTCGCCCAGACCCTCGACGACATCTGGCACGGCCAGCTGGTCCTCGACCCCGAAGGCGGCGCTCGCCTCCACGCCGCCCTCGAAGCCCGCGCCCGGAAGGCCGGCCCGGAGGACACCCGCAGCCGCGACCAGCGGTGGGCC
>DATLNF010000084.1:0-16797 GCA_035536955.1 Mycobacteriales bacterium
GCGTCGATCGCGTAGCCGACGACGACCTCGGTCTCGGGACGCGGGATGAACACACCGGGCCCGACGTCGAGGTCGAGGTAGCGGAACCCGACGACGCCGGTCAGGTGCTGCAACGGGACCCGCGCGGCGCGCCGGGCGACGAGCGCCTGGAAGCGACCCGCCGCGTCGGCGTCGAGGTCGCTGAACCGGGCGAGCTGTGACTTGGGCACGCCGGTGACGTGCGCGGCGAGCTGCTCGGCGTCCCATCGCGGCGACTCGACGCCGGCGCGGGCGAGCACGTCGGTCGCGTCGCGCAGCGCGGTGGCCAGCGGCACGGCGACCTCGGTGTCACTCATCGCCGCCCGCCATCCGCGCGGCGTTGTCGGCGTCGACGAGCGACTGGATGATCGGGTCGAGGTCGCCGTCGAGGACCTGGTCGAGGTTGTACGCCTTGTAGCCGGTCCGGTGGTCGGAGATGCGGTTCTCCGGGAAGTTGTAGGTGCGCACGCGCTCGCTGCGGTCGACGGTGCGCACCTGGCTCTGCCGCTCCGCGCTGGCGGCCGCGGCCTGCTCCTCCAGCGCCAGCGCGAGCAGCCGGGTCCGCAGGATCCGCAGGGCGGACTCCTTGTTCTGCAGCTGGCTCTTCTCGTTCTGGCACGACACGACGGTCCCGGTCGGGACATGGGTGATGCGCACCGCGGAGTCCGTCGTGTTGACGCTCTGCCCGCCGGGTCCGCTGGACCGGTAGACGTCGATCCGCAGGTCGCTCGGGTCGATCGTGACGTCGACGTCCTCGGCTTCCGGCATCACGAAGACGCCCGCCGCGCTGGTGTGGATGCGCCCCTGGCTCTCGGTGGCCGGCACCCGCTGAACCCGATGCACGCCACCCTCGTACTTGAGGCGTCGCCACGCGCCGGTGCCCTTCGCCTTCACCGCGACGCTGACGTCCTTGTAGCCGCCGAGGTCGCTCTCGTTGGCGTCGAGGACCTCGGTCTTCCAGCTCTGTCGCTCGGCGAACCGGAGGTACATGCGCAGGAGGTCCGCCGCGAACAGCGCGGACTCCTCGCCGCCCTCCCCCGCCTTGACCTCGAGGATGACGTCCTTGTCGTCGTTGGGGTCGGCCGGCACCAGCAGCTCGCGCAGCCGGTCGTGCAGCTCCTCCCGGCGGGCCTCGCCGGTCGCGACCTCGTCCCGGAACGACGGGTCCTCGGCCGCGAGCTCACGCGCCGCCTCGACGTCGGCGATCACCGACTGGTACTCCTGGTACGCCGCGACGACCGGCGTGAGCTCGGCGTACCGCTTGCTCACCGTCCGAGCCCGCGCTTGGTCGGCATGCAGCTCCGGGTCGGACATCTGCGCCTCGAGCTGGGCGTGCTCCGCCGCGATCTCGCCGAGCTTGTCGAACATGCGATCGCTTCCTTGACGGGCGCCCGGCGGACCGGACGGCGTGGCAGGCCGGCAGTGGTGTGACGGCCGCCGCGCTAACCCTGCTGCGCGCCCGGGGTGCGCTTGCCGAATCGCTTCTCGAACTTCTCGACCCGACCGCCGACGTCGAGGATCTTCTGCTTGCCCGTGTAGAACGGGTGGCACTTCGAGCAGACGTCGGCGTGGATGTCGCGGACCGTGCTCCGGGTCGTGAACGTCTCACCACACGAGCAGTGGACCGTGGCCTCGACGTAGTCGGGGTGGATGCCGCTCTTCATGAGGAGTCCTTCGCTCAGGGCGGCGCCGGGTCACCCCACCCGTTGTGGCGGGGTGTGAACCGGTCCGCGGTGCCTCCAGTGTGCCAGACTCGCGCGTCCCAGGCGACCGGACCAGGAGAGTGCTCAGTGCAGGTTCTCTACACGGCGGAGGCGACGGCGTACGGCGGCCGTACCGGCCGGGTGACCAGCGACGACGACCGGCTCGACGTCGCGCTCAGCGTCCCCAAGGGCATGGGCGGCGACGACGGGGACGGCACGAACCCGGAGCAGCTGTTCGCCGGGAGCTTCGCGGCCTGCTTCCACGCCGCCATGAAGCTGGTCGCCCGGAAGATGTCGCTCGACACGACGGACTCGACGGTCACCGCACGCGTCTCGATCGGCCCGTCCGAGAGCGGCGTCGGCTACGGGCTGTCGGCGGAGCTGGTCGTCGCGCTGCCGAAGGTCGAGGACCGCTCCGCCGCCGAGGGCCTGGTGGAGATGACCCACAAGGTGTGCCCGGTGAGCAACGCCACCCACGGCAACATCGACGTGCAGCTGACGCTCGCCTGAGCGTCGGCACGTGGTCAGGCGTTGTCCGGGGCGCATGTGGTGACGGCGCCGACGCGGCCGGACCGTCGGGAGCCCGCTCGTGCGCGTTCCGAACGCTCTAGTCCGTCGGGCCGACCGTCGTCTTCTGGATCTGCATGAGGAACTCCACGTTGCCCTTCGTCGACTTCATCTTGTCGATGAGCAGCTCGAGCGCCTGACCGGTCTCGAGCGCGTGCAGGACGCGGCGGAGCTTCCAGGTGATCTGCAGCTCCTCCGGTGACATGAGCAGCTCTTCCTTGCGCGTGCCCGACGCGTCGACGTCGACGGCCGGGAAGATGCGCTTGTCCGCCAGCTTCCGGTCGAGCTTGAGCTCCATGTTCCCGGTGCCCTTGAACTCCTCGAAGATGACCTCGTCCATGCGCGAGCCGGTCTCGACGAGCGCGGTGGCCAGGATCGTCAGCGAGCCGCCGTTCTCGATGTTGCGGGCCGCGCCGAAGAACCGCTTGGGCGGGTAGAGCGCGGTGGAGTCGACACCACCGGAGAGGATGCGCCCGCTCGCCGGAGCCGCGAGGTTGTAGGCGCGGCCGAGCCGGGTGATCGAGTCGAGCAGCACGACGACGTCGTGGCCGAGCTCGACCAGGCGCTTCGCCCGCTCGATCGACAGCTCGGCGACGGTCGTGTGGTCCTCGGCCGGCCGGTCGAAGGTCGAGGCGATCACCTCGCCCTTCACCGAGCGCTGCATGTCGGTGACCTCTTCCGGGCGCTCGTCGACGAGGACGACCATCAGGTGGGTCTCGGGGTTGTTCGTCGTGATCGCGTTGGCGATGGCCTGGAGCACCATCGTCTTGCCCGCCTTCGGCGGTGACACGATGAGCCCGCGCTGGCCCTTACCGATCGGCGCGACGAGGTCGATGATCCGTGTGGTGAGGATCTGCGGGTCGGTCTCCAGGCGCAGCCGGTCCTGCGGGTAGAGCGGCGTCATGTCCTTGAAGTCCGGCCGGATCTTCGCCTTCTCCGGGTCCATGCCGTTGACGCTGTCGAGCCGGATCAGCGCGTTGAACTTGTCCTTGCGCTCGCCCTCCGCCTGCTGCCGGACGGCGCCGGTGACGACGTCGCCCTTGCGGAGGCCGTAGCGGCGCACCTGCGACAGCGCGACGTACACGTCGTTCGGGCTGGGCAGGTAGCCCGTCGTCCGGACGAACCCGTAGTTGTCGAGGATGTCGAGGATGCCGGCGATCGGCAGCAGGACGTCGTCCTCGCGGATCGTCGTGTCGGGCTCACCGAACCCGGCCATCCCGCCGCCGCGCTGGCGGTTGCGCCCGCGCTCACGGAACCGGCCGCGCCGACCGCCGCGACCGAACTCGTCGTCGCGCTGCTGACCCTGGCCGCCCTGCTGCTGCCGCGGGCCGCCCTGGCGGTCACCCTGCGGGCGGTCACCCTGCGCGCGGTCACCCTGCGGGCGGTCACCCTGCGGGCGGTCCCCCTGCGAGCGGTCGCCCTGGGTGGCGGGCTGGTCCCCGCCGGCGCTCTGCCGGTCGCGGTTGCGCTCGCGGAACCGCGCCTCGCGGGCCTCCCGGCGCTCGGCGTACGTGCTGCCGTCGCGGCGGCCCTCCCCGCCCTCACGGGTCTCGCCGGTCGCTCCGTCGCCGATGCTGATCGACGGTCGGTCCTCGCGACCCGACGAGCCGGCCGGCGCGTTGCTCTCGCCTTCGGCGGACCGGGGGGGCTCTGCGGCCGGCGCGCCGTTCCGGGACGTGGCCGGGCCCGATCGCGGCTCGCGCGCGGGCGCGGCCGTGGGGGCACCGCCGCCCTGGATGGCAGCGAGCAGCTCGCTCTTCCGCAGCTTCGCCACGCCGCTGATGCCCATGCCGGACGCGACCTGCTGCAGCTCGGCGAGCTTCATGCCGGACAGCCCGCCACCGCTGCGGGCGCGCCGCGCGGGTGCGCCCTCGGCGCCGTCGCCGGCGGACGGGGTCGGCTGGCCGGTGAGCTCTGTGGTGTCGCTCAACGTGATCCTCTCGGGTGCGGACCCGCGATGGGCGCGGGCCCGGGGCGCGGCGTGGACCGGCGGAACCGGCGTGGCCGTGCGGGTGGTGATGCCCCCCGCGGGAGGCGAGGGAGTCTGTGGCGCCGGACTCGGGTCGCGGCGGATGTCCGTACGGCGGAGCCGGACCCTCACCACCCGGCGTCGTGCCCGGTCGCGTCGCGGTGCCAGACCGCGTCAGCGAGGTCGGAGACGAGTACGGGAGGGGTCACCGGTTTCACCGGGACGAGCAGCCGATGAGGCGACGCCAGGAGGAGCGGCAGGCCTGCCCTGACGAACCGGGCGGACGGGAGAAGCGTAACGATGCCCCGCGCTCAGGGCAACAACCCGGGCGAGCGCCGGATTCCGTCAGCCGACGGGGACGGCCTGGGCGCCCCCGAGATCGGCGTCGAGCGCGTGCGCGACCCAACCCCTCGGGGGCGCCGCGGCGACCCGCTCGAGCGCCGCGCGGTCGGCGCCGAGGACGAGGACGGTGGGGCCCGCCCCGGCGACCGCCGCCGCCAGGCCCTTCGCCCGTAGGGACGCGACGAGCGCCGCCGTCCGGGGCATGGCCTCCGCGCGGTAGGGCTGGTGCAGCCGGTCGTCGGTGGCCTCGAGCAGCAGCTCGGGTTGGCGGGTGAGCGCCTCGACGAGCAGCGCGGCGCGGCCGGCGTTCCAGGCGGCGTCGGCGTGCGGCACCGTCTCCGGCAGCAGGCGACGCGCCTTCGCCGTCGAGGACTTCGCGTTCGGGACGAGCACGACCGCGCGCAGTGCCGGGTGGAGGTCGACCCGCGTCACCCGGACCTGGCCGTCGCCGGCGCGCCACGCGATGGTCACGCCGCCGAGCAGGCAGGCGGCGACGTTGTCCGGATGACCCTCGAGCTCGGCCGTCAGCGCGAGGACGTCGTCGTCGGAGATGCCGCCGAGGACGAGGTGGCGCGCGGCGGTCACCCCGGCGACGATCGCCGCGGCCGACGAGCCGAGCCCGCGGCTCTGCGGGATGCGGTTGGCGCAGACGACCTCGAGCCCCCGCGGCTGTCCGCCGAGCGCATCGAACGCGGCCCGCAGGGCGCGGACGACGAGATGCCGCTTGTCGCGCGGCAGGTCGTCGGCGCCTTCGCCCGCGACGTCGACATGCAGGCCGGAGTCGGCGATGCGCACGACGACGTCGTCGTACAGGCCGAGTGCCAGGCCCAGCGAGTCGAAGCCGGGGCCGAGGTTCGCCGCGGTCGCGGGTACCCGGATGCGCACCGGGGCGGCTCGGAAGCTCGGGCCGGCCATGTCAGCCTCCTTCTCGGGCGCCGGGCGGGACGCTGCTGACGGCAGGGAGCTCGGACGGCCGGACCGTCGTCCGGGCGAGGTCGTGTCGCAGCCGCCGGGTCCACAACCACCACGCCAGCGCATATCCCAGCACGACGAGGCCGAGGGCGGCGGAGATCGTGCGCACCGGCACCGACTCACTGAGCACTCCGGCCACGACCTGGCTCAGGGTGATCGCCGCCGTGGCGAGCATGTAGTCGGCGCTGAAGATCCGGCCGCGGACGTGATCAGGGACGATCGACTGGATGCCGTACGTCGACAGGATCCAGTTCGCGCCGCCCCCCAAGTGCGCCAGCGTCACGGCGAGAAATGCGACGACGAACACCGGGGCGACCGCGAACCCGACGTAGGAGGCCCCGAAGATCGCCATGCTCGTCGCGAGGACGGGCCACAGCCGCATCGCGTCGCGACTGACGAACCTGCGCATCACGAACGGACCGACCAGCGCGCCGAGACCTCGTGCGCTGTAGAGCAGGCCGGTGCCCAGCGCGCCGACCGAGAAGACCCGGGTCCCGTAGAGCGGGAAGAGCGCGAGCGTCCCGTTGCCGAGTCCGACGCCCAGCTTGCAGCCGAGCAGCGCGCGCACTCGCGGCTCGTCGCGCGCGTAGTGCAGGGACTCCCGGATGTCCGCGCGGACGGACCGCGCCGCGACCGACGTACGCGCTTCGCTGAACGGGCGCGTCGTCCGCCACACCAGCAGCGCGGAGACGGCGAAGGTGACGGCATCGAGCACGAAGCACCACCGCGCGCCCACAAGCAACGCGACGAGACCCCCGGCCGCGGCGCCGACCGCGAGCATGGTGCCCCAGACCGCGCCGCCGAGGACGGTCGCGCGGACCAGGTCGGCCGGCGGGACGAGGTTGGGGATCGCGGCACTCGAGGCCGGGGTGAAGAAGGCCTTGGCCGCCGACACCCCGCCTATGGCGACCAGCGCGATCCACGCCGTGGCCTCCGACTGCACCAGGAGGAGGAGCAGCACGAGCGCGGCCGACGCGAGATCGGCGGCGACCATGACGCGCCGCCGGTCGAAGCGGTCGGCCACGGTCCCCGCGTACGGCGAGAGCAGCGCGAACGCCGCGGTGTCGACGGCGAGGACGAGACCACCCCACAGGCCGCCGCCGGTCACCTCCTCGAGGAGCGTGAGCAGCGGGATGATCGCGAACCAGTCGCCGCCGAGGCTGATCACCTGGGACAGGTAGACCCGACGGAAGTCGTCCTCCTCGCGGAGCAGCCGCAGGTAGCCGCGAGCCGGGGCGTCCGGGCTCACACCAGTCCCAGCGCCGCCGCGACGGCCGGCGGGTCCACGGCGACCGTGCGGGGTGCCGGCGCGCCCGCGATCGCCCACTCCGGGTCCTTGAGCCCGTGGCCGGTCACCGTGCAGACGACCCGCTGGCCGCGAGCCAGCGATCCGTCGCCGGCCGCCTGCAGCAGCCCGGCGACGCTCGCCGCCGACGCGGGCTCGACGAACACGCCCTCCGACCGGGCGAGCACCCGGTAGGCGTCGAGGATCTGCCGGTCCGTGACCGACTCGATCGCGCCGCCGGACTCGTCCCGCGCGGCGAGCGCCTCGGTCCACGACGCCGGGTTGCCGATCCGGATCGCCGTCGCGATCGTGACCGGCTTGGCGACGGCGTGGCCAGTGACGATCGGCGCCGCGCCGCTGGCCTGGAACCCGCGCATCCGGGGCAGCGTCGCGATCACGCTGTCGCGGTGGTACTCGCGGTAGCCCTTCCAGTACGCCGTGATGTTGCCCGCGTTGCCCACCGGCAGGCAGTGGACGTCCGGCGCCGCGCCGAGCACGTCGCAGATCTCGAATGCCGCGGATTTCTGGCCCTCGATGCGGTAGGGGTTCACCGAGTTGACGAGGGTGACGGGGTAGTTCTTCGCCAGGTCGCGGGCCAGCTCGAGGCAGTCGTCGAAGTTGCCCTCGACCTGCAGCAGCGTCGCCCCGTGCACCAGCGCCTGCGCGAGCTTGCCGAGGGCGATCTTGCCGCTCGGCACGAGGACGGCGCACACGATCCCGGCGCGAGCGGCGTACGCCGCGGCGGACGCTGAGGTGTTGCCGGTCGACGCGCAGATGACCGCCCGGCTGCCCTCCTCGACCGCCTTGGTGATCGCGACCGTCATGCCCCGGTCCTTGAAGGAGCCGGTCGGGTTGGCCCCCTCCACCTTGAGGAAGACGTCACAGCCGGTCCGCTCGCTGAGGACCGGCGCCGGCACGAGCGGCGTCCCGCCCTCGAGCAGGGTGACCACCGTCGTCGTCTGGTCGATCGGCATCCGCCCGCGGTACTCCTCGAGCACCCCGCGCCACGACGCCTGCGCCGACTCGGTCATGAGGGCTCGCCCCCCTCGACGCGCATCACGCTGGTGACCGCGCGGACGACGTCGAGCCCGCGCAGCCAGCCGACCGTGCGGGCGAGCGCGTCGTCGGACGCCTCGTGAGTGACGAGCACCAGCGTCGCGTCGTCGCCGTGCCCCTCCTGCCGAACAGTCTGGATCGAGACGTCCTGAGCCGCGAAGGCGCCGGCGACCTCGGCGAGCACTCCGGGCTGGTCGGCGACGTCGAGGCTCACGTGGTACCTCGTCCGCGTCTCGCCCATCGGCCGGACGGCCAGCGCGGCGTACGCCGACTCCCCCGCCCCGCGCGAGCCGGACAGGCGGTTGCGGCCGACGGCGACCAGGTCGCCGAGCACCGCGCTGGCGGTCGGCGCGCCGCCCGCGCCACGGCCGTAGAACATCAGCTGACCGACCGCCTCACCCTCGACGAACACCGCGTTGAAAGCCTCGCGGACGTTCGCGAGCGGATGCGTCACCGGGATCATCGCCGGGTGGACGCGGACGCTGATCCCGTCCGCAGTGCGCTCGCAGATCGCGAGGAGCTTCACGACCCGGCGCATGGCGCGGGCGCTCGCGATGTCGGCCGACGTGACCTCGGTGATGCCCTCGCGGTAGACCTCGTCCACGGTCACCCGGGTGTGGAACGCGATGCTGGCGAGGATGGCCGCCTTGGCCGCGGCGTCGAACCCCTCGATGTCCGCGCTCGGGTCGGCCTCGGCGTACCCGAGCGCGGTCGCCTCGTCGAGCGCCTCCGCGAACGACGCGCCGCTCTCCTCCATCCGGCTGAGGATGAAGTTCGTCGTGCCGTTGACGATCCCGAGCACGCGGTGGAGGCGGTCTCCGGCGAGCGACTCCTTCAGCGGGCGCAGCAGCGGGATGCCGCCGGCCACGCTCGCCTCGTAGTAGAGGTCGCTCCCGCTGCGGGCGGCGGCCTCGTAGAGAGCGGGGCCGTCGCTGGCGAGCAGTGCCTTGTTGGCAGTGACGACCGACTTCCCGGAGTCGAGCGCGGACAGCAGTAGCCCGCGTGCAGGGTCGATGCCGCCGATGACCTCGACGACGATGTCGACGTCGTCGCGCGCCACGAGTCCCTTCGCGTCGGCGGTGAACAGCGCGGTGTCGACCGGCAGGTCGCGCCGCTTGCCTGGCACGCGCACTGCGATGCCGACCAGCTCCAGCGGCGCGCCGATCCGGGCTGCGAGGTCGTCGCCGTTGGCGTGCAGCAGCCGGACCAGCTCGGATCCGACGACGCCGCATCCCAGCAGGGCGACGCGCACGGGTGCGGTCATCCGACGTCCAGGGCTAGCAGGTCGGCCTCGGTCTCGCGACGGATGATCACTCTGGACGCACCGGCGCGGACGCCGACTACCGGCGGTCGGGGGACGTGGTTGTAGTTGTTCGCCATCGACCGGTGGTACGCACCGGACGCCGGCACCGCGACGAGGTCGCCCGGGCGCAGGTCACCCGGCAGCGGCACGTCGTGCACGACGATGTCGCCGCTCTCGCAGTGCTTCCCGCAGAGCGTCACGTTGCGCGCCGGCTGGTCGGAGGTGCGCGACGCCAGCACCGCCGTGTACCTCGCGTCGTACAGCGCGGTGCGGATGTTGTCGCTCATCCCGCCGTCGACACTGACGTAGGTGCGCAGGCCGGGCAGGTCCTTCACCGTCCCGACCTCGTACACGGTGACCGTGCTCGGCCCGACGACGGCGCGACCGGGCTCGACGATGACTCGCGGGAACGCCAGTCCCGCAGCGGCGCACTCGCGTTCGACGATTGCGCGCAGCCCCTTGGCGTGGTCCTCGGTCGTCATGGGGTCGTCGGCCGCGGTGTAGGCGATCCCGTGGCCGCCGCCGAGGTCCAGCTCGGGCAGCTCGAGCCCGTGCTCGTCGCGCACCGCGGCCAAGAGCTCGACCATGCGGTGCGCCGCGAGCGAGAACCCGTGCGTGTCGAAGATGTGCGACCCGATGTGGCAGTGGATGCCGACGAGTTCCAGACCGTCTGTGGTCAGGACGCGCCGGCAGGCCTCCGCCGCGGCTCCCGCCGCCAGCGAGAAGCCGAACTTCTGGTCCTCCTGCCCGGTCTGGACGTACTCGTGCGTGTGCGCCTCCACGCCGGGCGTGACGCGGACGTACACCTTCTGCAGCCCGCCCGCCGCCCTGGTCACTGTCGCCAGCCGGTCGATCTCCTCGAACGAGTCGATGACGACACGACCGACCCCCGCCGAGACCGCGCGCGTCAGCTCGTCGAGCGACTTGTTGTTGCCGTGGAACCAGATGCGCTCGGCCGGGAAGTCGGCCGCGAGCGCGACGGCGAGCTCACCACCGGTGCAGACGTCGAGACCCAGACCCTCCTCGGCGACGACCCGGACGACCGCCTTCGCGAGGAACGCCTTGCCGGCATACGCGACGTCGGCGCCGGCGGGCCAGCCGTCGAAGGCTGCACGCCACGCGCGGCACCTGGCGCGCAGGTCGTCCTCGTCGAGCACGAGCAGCGGTGTGCCGTGCTCCGCGACGAGGTCGCGTACGTCGAGCCCGCCGATCTCGAGCGCGCCGGCAGCGTTGCGCACGGCGGTGGACGGCCACACGGCCGGAGCGACGTCGGTGCCGAGCAGCCGGCCGGTCACATGCGCTCCGGCGCGCTCACACCGAGCAGGCGCAGCCCGTTCTCGAGCACGGTTCGGGTGGCCTGCCACAGGAGGAGCCGTGGTGCGGTCGTGGCGGCGACTGGCTCGTCCCCGCGCGGCAGGACCTGGCACTCGTCCCAGAACCGCTGCGCGGAACGCGCGACCTTCTCCTCGAGGTAGCGCGCGACGCGGTGCGGCTCGCGCAGCTCGGCCGCGGTGGCGACGACCTGCGGGAACTCCGCCAGGGCCAGGAGGAGGTCGGACTCCCGGGGGTCGGTGAGCAGGGACACATCGGCGCCCGCGTCGGCGGCGAGGCCCAGCTCGCGCGCGTTGCGGAGCACCGACGCGGCGCGGGTGGCGGCGTACTGCACGTAGAACACGGGGTTGTCGCTGCTCTGCCGCGACCAGACGTCGAGGTCGATGTCGAGGACCGAGTCGGCGCTGGACCGGGCGAGCGCGTACCGCGCCGCGTCGACCCCGATGGCCTCGACGAGGTCGTTCAAAGTGATCACGGTGCCGGCGCGCTTGCTCATCCGGAGCGGCTGTCCCTCGCGCAGCAGGTTGACCAGCTGCCCGATGAGAATCTCGAGGTGCACGCCGGGCGTGTCGCCGAACGCCGCGCACATCGCCATCATCCGGCCGATGTAGCCGTGGTGATCGGCCCCGAGCATGATCACGACCCGGTCGAAGCCGCGCTCCCGCTTGTCGAGGTAGTACGCGAGGTCGCCCGAGATGTAAGCCGGCACACCGTCGCTCTTGATGACGACGCGGTCCTTGTCGTCGCCGAAGTCGGTCGTGCGCAGCCAGAGCGCGCCGTCCTGCTCGTACATCTTGCCCAGCGCGCGCAGTCGCGCGACGGCCCGCTCCACCGCCCCGGTCTCGTGCAGGTGGTTCTCGTGGAAGAACACGTCGAAGTCGACGCCGAAGTCGTGCAGCGACTGCTTGATCTCGTCGAACATCAGCTGCACGCCGGTCGCCCGGAAGACCTCCTGCGGGTCGGGCTGCTCGAGCGCGTCCGGCACCAGCGCGAGGACGTTGGCGGCGATGTCGGCGATGTACGCGCCGCCGTACCCGTCCTCGGGCGCCGCCTCACCCCGCGCGGCCGCGAGCAGCGAGCGAGCGAACCGGTCGACCTGCGCGCCGTGGTCGTTGAAGTAGTACTCGCGAGCGACCTTCGCGCCACTCGCCTGCAGCAGCCGCGCCAGGGAGTCGCCGACGGCCGCCCACCGGGTGCCGCCGATGTGGATCGGGCCGGTGGGGTTGGCGCTGACGAACTCGAGGTTGACGTTCTGGCCGGCCGCGCGGTCGTTCGTGCCGTAGGACGCGCCCGCGGCGACCACCTGACGGGCCACCTCGCCCAGGGCGCCGCCGGAGAGCCGGATGTTGAGGAACCCCGGTCCGGCGACCTCGACGGTGTCGATGCCGGCCTGCTCCCTCATCCGCGCGGCGACGACGGCGGCGATGTCACGCGGCGGGCGGCCGGCGGCCTTGGCGAGCTGCATCGCGACGTTGGTCGCGTAGTCCCCGTGGTCACGCACCTTCGGCCGCTCGATGACCACCTGGTCGGGTACGGCGACCGAGAGCTCGCCCGCGTCGACCGCGTCCCTCACCGCGGCACGCACGCACTCGGCGAGCTCCGACGGGGTCATGCGGCGAGGCTATCGCGCGGTTCCGGCGCCCAGTTACGCGGTTTCGCCGATCAGCCGACGCACGGTGTCGATCAGGTCGTCGGGGTCGAAGGGCTTCGTCAGGTACGCGTCGACACCGAGTCCCTTGCCGCGACGAAGGTCCGCCTCCTGCGCCCGCGCGCTCAGCAGGATCACCTTGATGTGCGACGTCTCCGGGTCGGCATGCAGCCGGGCGGCAGTCTCCCAGCCGTCGAGGCGCGGCATCATGATGTCGAGCGTCATGATCTCCGGCTGGAGCGCTTTCGCCTTCTCCAGCGCGTCCAGCCCGTCCTCGGCGGTCACCACGTCGAACCCCTCGAGCTCGAGGTTCACGCACACGAGCTGCCTGATGACGGGGTCGTCGTCGACGACGAGCACGCGGGTTGCCACCCAGCGAGGCTACTCGCGCGCTGGGGTATCGTGCCCCGCGTCCCTGGCCCCCGTAGCTCAGGGGATAGAGCGCTACCCTCCGGAGGTAGAAGCGCAGGTTCGAATCCTGCCGGGGGCACAGTCTCCAGAAAGGGCGCGGCGCCCTAGCCGTGCGACCCGATCGCCTGCCCGAGTGTTCCGCGGAACCGTCCCGTCCACAGGCGGTCACCTGTCCTGGCCGCAGGTGCGGGCGATCTGCCGGGGTTGCGGTGATCGCCGACGAGCACGTCTACGTCGACCTGGCCCGGCACGCGTCCGGCGCGCAGCTGGAGAAGCTGGTCCGCGGGGTCCGACGGGTGCGCAAGCCGACCGAGGACACGACCGATCCGGACCGGGCGCGCCGACCTGCGGGCTCGCTGCCCGACCTAGCTGCCGATCCGGTATGTCTTGTCGGTGGTACCGGTGTCGCCCGCCGCCTCTAGCCGGGGATTGCTCGACATGCCGCCCGGCTGGGTGCCCGCGCGGATCTTCCTGATCACCGCACCTGGCTTGAACTCGCCGGACAACGGGACGGTCCAGGTGATGCTGGTTCCGCTGACGGTGGCGTTGCCTTTGTCGTACGGCGTGTTGTTGTTGCCGTCGTCGCAACCCATCGCGGACTTCTGGAATGCGTCTACAGGGTGTCCGAAGTAGACCGCGAAGAAGCGGCAAGTCCCGGCGACGAACCAAAGGTAGTAGGAGTACGGCGTCGAGGTCGATGGCGGGGCCGCGAGGGACATCGTGATGACGAGCTTGCGCTCACCGCGCAGGATCGTCGTGATGTCCGCGCTGACGATGTCTCCGACGGCGACGGGGGTGTCGCCCCTCGGGTCTTCTAGCAGCGGAGGCTTCGCCCCCGCGGGTTGCGAGACGAGGCCGAGCAGGGCGACGGCGGCCGGGATGGCGATGCGTCTCATGTGCCGAACCTCTCGTCCGAGCGCTGAGCGGGAGTCGGCAGGTGCGCGCCCGCCCCTAGGCGTGCCTCGAAGGCAACCACGAATCCAGTCGGATGCGCAGTCGTCTTCGTGACACTTGCCGTTTTCGGCGGCACGAGTACGCCGTCTGGGTCTTCATGCAGCACGCCGCCTAGCCGGCGCGCCCAAGATCCAGCTACGTCTGATGCTGCTCGCTGAGCTCGGCGAGGTCCTTCGCCGACAGCGCGTCGCTGTAGGCGGGATTCCGCTTCCAGTCCGGAACGGGCGCGACCTGACCCGGCTCCGGGACGTACGCGGAGTACTCCTCGAGAACCATGCGATGCAGGTATCGAGGGCAGTTGTCGAAGATGCGCTCGACCTCGACGCGAACCACGAGCTCTGCGCCAGGCAGGTCAGCCATCAGCGGGTCGTCGAAGTGCAACGACGCGCGGCCCTGGACGCGCAGCTTCTTCGGCGAGTCCAGCCAGCGAAGGAAGATCAGCCCGACGCGGGGGTTCGCCGTCACGTTGCCCAGGCTCTTGTACATGCCGTTGCCGTCGTAGTTGGGAAACGCCAGCGACGACTCCCCTACCACTCGAACGAAGCCGGGCAGTCCTCCCTTGTACGAGACGTCGGGGAACCCATCTGCGTCGACGGTGGCGAGGAAGAACATCGGCGAGGCCTCGATCATCGCGACCTCGGCGTCGGTGAACGAGCGGTGCAGGTCGACCTGCTCCAGCCGGTCCGCGAGCCGTCGCGTGTCGAAGCGGTCCTGCAGCGCTCGCGAGCCCTCGTGATAGATGGCGGACATCACGCCTCCACTGAGTGTCATCACGGACCTTCCTCCCTGCACGGGTGGTGTCAAGCGTCGGGCGACGTGCGGCGCACCAGCCCCGGGACCACCGGATTCCGCGACATCCGGGCCCGACTCGGCGCTACCCTTCGCCTGATCACCCAGAGAACCAGGGGGCTGGCCGTGGCCTCGGCACCTGCGACCGTGCTCGTCGTCGACGACGACCCGGACGTGCGCAAGCTCATCGGGATCGTGCTCCGGCAGGAGCCACGGCTCGAGGTCATTGCGGAGGCCGAGGACGGCGGCTCGGCGCTCGCCGCGGCAGAGCTGCACCGCCCGCAGATCGTGATCCTGGACCTCGGCCTGCCCGACCTGTCCGGTCAGGACGTGCTGCGCCAGCTTCGCGAGCACGTACCCGATGTGCGCATCGTGGTCTTCACCGCGACGTCGCCGACCGAGCTGTCGCCGATGCTCGGCTCCCCCGTGGTCGCCAAGGGCGACATCCAACGCCTCGTCGAGGTCGTGCTCGACGTCGCGACCGACTCGCGCACCGTGGTGTCGATGGAGCTCGACATCACGCCGCGGAGCGTCGGCCTCGCGCGCCGATTCGCGCTCGCGACATGCGCCGAGTGGGGCATCGACGCAGATCGGGCCGACGACGTCGCGGTCGTCGTGAGCGAGCTGGTCACCAACGCGATCGTGCACGCGGAGTCGCGGTCCATGCTGCGGATGCGGCTCGGGCCGGCATCACTGCGGCTGGAGGTCGTCGACCACGGTCCCGGCGCCCCGGACCCGCAGCACGCGAGCAACGACGACGAGCACGGCCGGGGCCTGCTCATCGTCGCGGCGTACGCCGACGCGTGGGGCATCAGCCCCGACGGCAACGGCAAGATCGTCTGGGCTGAGCTCCCGCGAGCCGGTGCCGCGCATGGGGCGGCGTAGCCCGCCGCCGGCGACTCCTCGCCGGGTGGCGCGTGGGTTGACGCGGCTGCGGCGCGGCGCCGTCGCACTCGCGCTTCTCACGGCCGTCGGCTGCGGCGACGGGACCCGCCCGGTCGCGGAAGGTCCTCCGCCGAGACAGGGCGTCGTCGGGATCTCAGCGGCGGGTGAGGTGCTGTTCGACCGGGTCCTCGGCGCCGGTGGGCCGACCAACCCGGCCGGCTCGGCGTTCGTCAGCGTCGTCGCGACATCTGACCGCTACGTCGGCCTCGACCCGACCACCGGCGCCGAGCGGTGGACCGCGCGCGGCGGCCGGTTCCCCGCCCTCGTGGCGGGCGGGACCGTGCTGGTCGACCGCGGGTCCAACGCCGTGGACGCGCTCGACGCCGTCACCGGGCGAGTGCGCTGGACGACCGCAGGCATGAACGTGCTCACCGCGGACGCCGATGTAGCGATCGCGTCGTACCGACCGCGGTTGGGCGCCGGCGTGGTCCTCCCCCCGGGCACGACGCCGGAGCAGTCAGGTGAGCAGACCGTCGCGCTCGACCTGCGCAACGGCGCCACGATGTGGCAGGCGCCGGCTCCTCGCGGGATGCAGGCGCCGCGCCTGGTGGTGGACGCGCTCGTGACCTGCGACGCCGATGGGTTGGTCCGGGCTCTCGCGCGCGCGGACGGTGCGGAGCGCTGGCGCGTGCCCCTCGGCGAGAACGCGGGCGGCGTAGTGGTGGCGACGACGGACGTCGTAGGACTCGAGGCGGCGGGTCGTCTCGTCGTCCTCGACCTCGCCACCGGTCGCCGGCTGTGGACCGCGACGCTGCCGGACGACTCTTCCGGACCGACGACGACCGCTGCGCTCGGCGGACTCATCGTGGTCACCGGCAGCGCAGGCACCACCGCGTTCCGATCCCGCACAGGAGAGCGGGCCTGGGACACGGACGTCGCCGGCAGCGAGGTGCTCGTCCTCGCGGACCCGCCGACGGTCGTCGTCCTCGACGGGACCCGACGCACGGTCATCGGACTGGACCCCCGTGCCGGCAGCCGACGGTGGACCCGGGAGCTCTCCGCACCCGGCCTCGACGCGGTGGTCGGCCCGGCGACACCACTCGACGGGGGGCCCCTGCTGTTGACCACCGGGTACGACGTCCCGCGGGCACCGCGACTGATGCCGCGGCAGGGCACCGCGTAGCCTCCGCGGCCATGAGCGCGGGCTACTCGGGGACTCCGCTGGCGACGAAACTCGGCGTCAGGCCGGGGCACCGCCTGCTCCTGATCGGCGCGCCCGAAGGATTCGACGACCTGCTCGAGCCGCTGCCGGCCGACGTACGGATCATGCGGCGCGGTACCGCAGCCGACGTCGTCGTGTGCTTCGTCACGGCGTACGCCGAGCTGCGCCGGCGCTTCGACCCACTGGCCGACGCCGTCTTCCCCGCAGGGGGGCTCTGGTTCGCCTGGCCGAAGCGAGCGGCGAGAGTGCCGACCGATCTCACGGAGGACGTCATCAGGGAGCATGCCGTCGCGGCCGGGCTGGTGGACAACAAGGTCTGCGCGATCGACGGCACGTGGTCG
>DATLNF010000085.1:0-23606 GCA_035536955.1 Mycobacteriales bacterium
AAGGCGGCGAAGTTCGACAGGGTGCTCCCGCCGCTGCGCCCGAGGAAGATCGACTCGATGGCTTGTCGCTGCTCGTCCGAGGCGCGCTCGTCGACGTACAGCACAACGCGCCACGGCGAGCCCGGCTCGTCGTCGTCGTACGAGCCCGCCATGACCACCTCGAAGCCGGCGAGGTCGACGTCGCCGGCGTGGCCTTCGTCGATGGACCAGCCGAGCGCGAAGTCACACACTCCAAACGTCGAGCGCCCACCCGGTCGGTCGCCGACACGGCGGCACGGACAGATCGCTTCGCAGGAGCAGGCCTCGAAATAGCGACCGGCCACACGCCATCGCGTCACCGCTCCATCGTACGTGTGCCGCTGCACCGTGGCCGCGACGCCGCACGCGCGCAGTCAGGGCTGCCGTTCGGCGACTTCGCCATACCCGCGTCCACGCCGCCCTGCGCCACCGCTAGGCCGGAGCCGCGTCGCCGAATTCGTGCGTGCGGCCCTCGACCCGGTCGAGCCACCGGTTGATCCCGACGATGTTGGCCGCCACCGAGTTGAGCGCCTCGAACTTCTCGGTGAGATCCGGGTCGGCGCCGAGCGCGGCGTACCGCTGGGCCGTGCGCTCCTGCACCAGCGCGACGGCGTGGTCGAGGTCGAGCCGGTCGGCGCGCGCGGCTCGGGTGAGCTCCACCCACAGCCGCAGCTCGTCGGCGCTGCGGTCGAGAGTTCCCGCGACGTCGTCCACCGGTCCGTAGTGGCTGAACAGCAGGCGCGTCGGGGCGAGCGCGCCGAACGAGGCGAGCGAGTCCAGGGCGACCGCGAGGTCGAAGTCCGGTGGCGGCGTCGCCGGACGGAGCACGTCGGCCTCGGCGGTGTAGATGCCCACCGCGTCGCCGACGTAGAGGTCCCCGGTGGCCGAGTCGAGCAGGCCGATGTGGTGTCGGGCATGGCCGGGGGAGTAGTGCGTCGTCAGCACGCGCCCGCCGCCGAGGTCCACCTCGCCCGACTCGGCGACCGCCCGAACCCGCTCGACCGGGGTGGGCAGGAGCGGGCCGAACACGTCGTCCATCAGGCTGCCGTACACCCGCCGCGCGCTGTCCATGAGCCGGCTCGGGTCCACCAGGTGCCGCGCGCCCGCCTCGTGGACCACGACCTCGGCGCCCGGATACGCGGCGGCGATGTCGCCGACCCCGCCGGCGTGGTCGAGGTGGATGTGGGTGACGACGACCGTCGCGAGATCCTCCGGTCCGAGGCCGAGGGCGGCGAGCGCGTCCCGGACAACGGGCGCGGAACGGGCGGTACCCGTCTCGACGAGGCACGGCCGGTCGGCCAGCACGAGGTAGCCGGCGGTGATCGCGGTGTAGCCGGACATCATCGTGTCGATCGCGTGCACGCCCCCGCCGAGGTCGGTCGTGCCGCCGCCGTTCGCCACGCGCGACCCCTTGTCCACCGATCCGCGTCGGGGCCACCGCGCCCAGCCCGCTGCGCCGCATCCTAGGTCGGGCCGGCGTCGGCGCCGGCAGAGCGGAGGCGAGGATGGGTGGCGGGAGCTCGCGGGCGGGCCGTGATGGGGGAGAACGTGGGGAAGCGCAGAACGAGGTGAGGCTCTGCGGGCGGCTCGGCGCGACCGCCGAGGAGAGGGTGCTCCCCAGCGGCGACGCGCTGGTGGCGTTCCGCGTGGTCGTCGACCGTCCGGCGACCGGCCGCGAACGAGCGCCGACCGTGGACGCGATCGACTGCGCCTCGTTCCGCGCAGACGTACGGCGGGCGGTCCTGCGCTGGTCCCCGGGGGACGTCGTCGAGGTAACCGGCGCTCTGCGCCGTCACTTCTGGCGGTCGGCCGCCGGCCCGTCCAGCCGCACGGAGGTCGAGGTCGCCTCCGTCCGTCGAGCGAGGCGCACAGCCGCGAGCTAGTGGCCGGGGTTGCGGCAGGTCAGTCGTCTGCGTGAGCCCGGAGCACCAGCCCGGTGCTCGGCTTGGGCGTGAAGAACGTCGACTTCCGCGGCATCCGCTCCCCGGCCGTGGCGACCGCGATCAGCGTGTCGACCGGCGTCGGGTTGAGGAGCAGCGCGATCCCGCCGTCGGACCGAGCGCTGTCCTCGGCCGAGGCCGCGTCGTGGCGGTACCCGACCGTGTGCTCGTCGTCACGGACCCCCCACAGCGCCTCGATGAGCACGTGATGCGCCACCGAGACGTCAAGCGATCGCCACGCCGGCGACCGCTCGGCCGGGAGGTTCGCGCTGAGCACGTCGGGGTCGGCGTCAGTCAGGAGCCACCGGCGGACTCCGTCGGAGACGACGTACGCCGCGCCCCCCTTGCCGGCCGCGGAGAGCACCTCGAGCGCGTCCTCGAGACCGCCGTCGAGCGCTGTGACGCCGAAGCCCGAGCGAGCGCGCTCCACCGCGTCGTCGACGGACACGGACGGGATGACCCGGTGGATGGCGTGCACCTGCGGTCCGCACGCGGTCGAGTCCACGAGGAGGGTGAGCCCGAAGTCCCACGGCCCAGGGCCGTCCCCCGCCGCGTGGCGGGCTGCCTGGTGCTGGCGGAAGTTCGCATACCGGTGGTGCCCGTCCGCGATGACCGCGACGCGCGTGAGGAGGTCCCCGGCGATCCCGCCGAGCAGGTCGGGGTCGGTGATGGCCCACAGCCGGTGCCGGATGCCGTCCGCGGTGGTCGCCTCGGCGAGGGCCGGCTGGTCGGCGACATCGGCGACGACGGCCGAGGCGAACCCGCCGCCGTCGTAGATCAGGAAGATCGGCTCGGTGTTGCACTCCGTGGCCTCGGTCAGCCGCAACCGGTCGCTGACCGGGCCGGCCATCACGTTCTCGTGGGGGAGGATGACCCCGAGGTCGGGGTCGCAGAGCGCCACCGCGCCGAGGAGTCCGCGCTGCACGTGGTCGCCGTCCCGCATCTCGTAGACATACAGCCCGGGCTGCGGATCCGGCCGCAGCACACCGGCCGACCGCCAGTCAGCCAGCAGCCGAGCCGCGCCGGCGTACCTCGACTCGGGTCCGGTCTCGGCGCCGCGTGGCAGGATGACCCGCACGACGTTGTAGGGGCTGGCCTGCTCGTACGCCGTCACGCCGGCCTCGTCGATGACGTCGTACGGTGGTGACAGGAGTGCGGCGAGCGGACCTGCGACAGACTCGTCGTAGCGCAGCGCACGGAAGGGAGCGAGCACCAGACCGGGTGGGACGGGTATCCCGGACGACGTGGTCATGCGCCCGATCGTAGCGACCGGTACGACGGACCTGAGACACGAGGAGGTGGGCGCGCAGTGGCCTACGACGATGACGACGACCTGACGCCCGCACCCCACCCCTACGCCGACCTCGAGCCGCCGCCGCCCGACGTGCTGCCCCGTGGCGAGGCCTACGACTGGTTCCAGCGCGCGGTCGAGCTGATCGACGCGGGCAGCCCCCATCCGGCGATCGAGCTGCTGCGCCGGGTCGTCTCCGACGAGCCGGAGTCGCGCAGCGTCCGCGAGGCGCTCGCGCGAGCGCAGTTCGACGCGGGGATGTACGTGGACGCCCGTGACACCTTCGAGTGGATCATCACGGTCAACCCGGCGGACGACTACGCGCAGTTCGGCCTGGGCCTGAGTGCCGCGCGGACCGGCGACCTCGCCAAGGCGGTCGAGCACCTGGCGCTCGCCGCCGCGATGCGACCTGACATCAGCCACTACGCGCAGGCGCTGCGCGGCGCGCGGGCCACCCTGGCCGCCCAGAAGTGATCCCGGCGCTCGCGCCTCCGCCGACGTGACCGTGACGCCGAGACCGCTGGCGGAGTGCGACGAGGCGCTGTCGGTGCGGTACGACGCCGCGCTGCTCGACCTCGACGGCGTGGTGTACGTCGGCGCTGACGCCGTGCCGGGCGCCGCCGACGCCGTGCGGGGCGCCCGCCGGGCGGGCATGCGGATCGCGTTCGTCACCAACAACGCGTCGCGATCCCCGGAGGATGTCGCCGATCAGCTGAACCTCCTCGGCATCACCGCGGACCCCGGCGAGGTCGCCACCTCCGCGCAGGCAGCTGCGCGGGTGCTCAGCGATCGGGTCGAGCCCGGCGGCGCGGTCCTCGTCGTCGGGGGCCCGGGTCTGGTCGCCGCCGTGACGGCCGCCGGCTTCCGGGTCGTCCACTCGGCCGACGACGCGCCCGCAGCCGTCGTCCAGGGCTACTCCGCCGAGACGGCGTACCGGGACCTCGCCGAGGCGACCCTCGCGCTGCGCGCCGGCGCACTCTGGG
This sequence comes from Mycobacteriales bacterium, assembly GCA_035536955.1. GTDB lineage: Bacteria > Actinomycetota > Actinomycetes > BP-191 > BP-191 > DATLNF01. The sequence continues at coordinate 4,233 of DATLNF010000085.1, forward strand.
TCGTCGCGAATCGTGATGCCACCATGCCGTCCGTGCGGGGCCAGGTTCCGGGAAACGGCGCGCTGGTGGCCGCCGTCGCCGTGGCGACGGGCCGGCAGCCGCTCGTCGCCGGCAAGCCGGAGTGCGCCTTGCATCTCGAGTCCGTCGCGAGGGTCGGCGCGCGGCGTCCCCTGGTCGTCGGCGACCGGCTGGACACCGACATCGCTGGTGCGAACGCGGCGGGCTGCGACAGCCTGCTGGTGCTGACCGGGGTGACCGACGTCGAGTCCCTGTGCGCAGCGGTCGCGATCGAGCGGCCGACCTACCTCAGCGCAGACCTTCGCGGCCTCCTCGTGAAGCATTCTGGTGCCGTCGTCCGCGACGGCGTGGCCACCTGTGGGCGCCACGTCGCGACCTGGCAGGACGGCGAGGTGGTCGTGGCGACCAGCGGCGAAACCGACGGGGACGACGACGGGCTGGATGCGATCCGCGTCCGGGTCGCGCTGACCTGGCACCGCGCGGACGCAGCCGGCTCCTAGAGGAGCGACCGCAGCTTGAGCATGTCGCCGATGCTCGCGTCGATGCGCAGGCGTCCGGTGGCCCACGCGACGGGGAACGACAGGCGGCCCTCGATCATCGCGACCAGGTCGTCGCTGCCCACCTTGAGCCGGATCTGCGCGCCATCCTCGGCGCCCGTGCGCACGTCGTGGAGCGCACCGTCCCGCAGCTCGCCGCGGAACGTCGTACCCAGGTCGCGGACAGTGCAGGCCACCGACCGGTCGAGCACATGCCTGCGCTTCGTGTCGTCGTCGACGCCACCAAGGAGTTCGCCCAGGCGGCGCAGCGCGGCCTCGCACTCCTCCAGGGTTGCCACCACGGTCCTTCCGACGAGCGGGCCGGCGCCGGCGGGCGACGTTACCAGCGCCACGGAGTCGTCGGTCGGCAGCGAGCGCGCGGTAGCGTTCGGGGTGACAGCGACCCCTCCGGACGGAGCTCCTCGTGCGCGACGCGCTGAAGAACTACCTCGCCCTGGCCAACGGCATCACCGAGGTCACCCGCCAGCGCGCCGAGGCGGCCGCCAAGGCACTCGTGGCGCAAGGCGAGGCGGCTGCCGAGCAGGTGCGGCCGCTCGCCGAGGACCTGCTGGCCGCGAGCCGGGCCAACCGGGAGAGCATCGCGGCGCTGGTGAAGGCCGAGGTCGACAAGACCCTGGGTCGGGTCGGCATCGTGACCGCCGAGGAGGTCGCCCGACTGCAGCGCCGGCTGCAGAACGTCGAGTCGACGCTGCGTGGGGTGAGCGCGACGACGTCGGCATTCGCGACGACCGCCGCGCGCAAGGCCGGAGAGCGCCGCGCCGGCGGCAAGCGCGCGACCGCGAAGCCCGCCGCGAAGCCCGCCGCGAAGCCCGCGGCGAAGAAGCCGGCGGCGAAGCCCGCTGCGAAGCCCGCGGCGACGAAGCCGGCGGCGAAGAAGCCGGCGGCGACCAAGTCCGCGGCGAAGAAGCCGGGGTCGGGTCGGTGACGTCCGCGTCCGATGACGACGCCGTCGTCGGGTCGGCCGAGCCGACGCGCGGCGCGCTCGACGCGGTCTCGTCGGCGCGGTCACGGCTGGGCGACCTCGACACGGCTCCGGTCGCGGCGCACGTCGACGTCCTGGACGAGGTTCACGACGTCCTCCAGGCGACGCTGGCCGGACTCGACGAGCGCTAGCCCAGGTGCCCGACGTCATGGCCCGGCGTACCCGACTCGACGTCGAGCTCGTCCGCCGCGGCCTCGCGAGAAGTCGTGAGCACGCCGCCGCCGCCATCGCCGCCGGGCACGTGCGGGTGGGCGGGATCGTGGCGACCAAGGCCGCCACGGCTGTCGACGCGGGCGCATCCGTCGTCGTCGCGAGCGACGTCGCCGCGGACTACGTCTCGCGTGGTGGCCACAAGCTGGCGGGCGCGCTCGACGTCTTCACCGGCCTCGACGTGCACGGGCGGCGCTGCCTCGACGCGGGCGCCTCGACCGGTGGGTTCACCGACGTCCTGCTGCGGCGGGGCGCGGCGGAGGTCGTCGCGGTCGACGTCGGCTACGGGCAGCTCGCTTGGGCGTTGCGAAGCGATCCCCGGGTCACTGTTCTGGACCGGACGAACGTCCGCGACCTCGGCCCCGATCTCGTCGACCCAGCGGTGGGCGTGCTCGTCGCGGACCTGTCGTTCATCGCGCTGACGACGGTGCTGCCGGCGCTGCACCGCGTGCTGGCGGTGGATGGCGACCTCCTCGTCATGGTCAAGCCGCAGTTCGAGGTGGGGCGGGACCGCGTCCCGGCCGGTGGCGTGGTGCGCGACCCCGACCTGCGCGCTGCCGCGGTGCGGGGGGTCGCGGAGGCGGCGGCGCGGCTCGGGCTCGGCACGGCGGGCGTCACCGCGAGCCCGCTCCCGGGCCCCGCAGGCAATGTCGAGTACTTCCTGTGGCTCCGTCGGGACGCGCCGGCGGTGCGCGAGGACGACGTGGCCGTCGCGGTAGCGACCGGGCCGCAATGACCCAGCGGACACTGCTGCTCGTCACGCACACGGGGCGGGCGGAGGCCCGTGCGGCCGCGGTCGACGTGGTGCGGGTGCTGTCCGCCCATGACGTGTCGGTGCGGGTGATCGAGGGTGAGGCCGGTGACGTCGACGAGGCTGCCGTCGACGTGCTCTCCGTCGACCAGGCTGCGGCCGGCGCCGACCTGGTGCTGGTGCTGGGCGGCGACGGAACGCTGCTTCGGGCAGCCGAGCTCGCCCGACCGGTGGGAATTCCGCTGCTCGGAGTCAACCTCGGCCACATGGGGTTCCTCGCGGAGAGTGAGCCCGACCGGCTCGACAACACCCTCGACCACGTCCTGCGCGGCGCCTACACGGTCACCGACCGGATGACGGTCGACGTCGTCGTGCGGGTCGACGGCACGGTCGTCTGGCGGGGGTGGGCGCTCAACGAGGTGTCGGTCGAGAAGTCCGCACGGGAGCGCATGATCGAGGTCGTCGCTGAGGTCGACGGCCAGCCGCTGTCCCGGTACGGGTGTGATGGCCTCGTCGTCTCCACCCCGACCGGTTCGACGGCGTACGCGTTCAGCGCCGGCGGCCCGATCGTCTCCCCGGACGTCGAGGCGCTGGTGATGGTCCCGATCAGCGCGCACGCGCTCTTCTCCCGCCCGCTCGTGCTCGGTCCGGAGTGTCAGGTGGCCGTCGAGCTGATGGCGCACAGCGCCGAGGGCGTCGTGACCTGTGACGGCCGCCGTTCCACGGCGCTCGTCCCGGGTGGCCGCGTCGAGGTGTGCGCCGGGGGGCAGCCGGTGCGCCTCGCGCACATCCACCCTGCGTCCTTCACCGAGCGACTCGTAGCCAAGTTCGCCCTGCCGGTCGACGGGTGGCGCGGCCGGCTGCGCGACTGATCGAGCCTGACACTCGAGTCGCCGGGCACCTCTACCATCGCCCCATGCTCGAGGAGATGCGCATCCGCGGGCTCGGCGTCATCGAGGACGCGACGCTCGCGCTCGGTCCGGGCTTGACGGTCCTGACCGGGGAGACCGGCGCCGGGAAGACGATGGTCGTGCACGGACTCGCGCTCCTGGCGGGCGGCAGGTCGGACGCGACTCGGGTCCGGCCGGGCTGCGACAAGGCGGTCGTCGAGGGCCGTTTCGTCGTCGACCCCGCCGAACCTGCCGCCGCGCGCGCCGTGGCGGCCGGCGGTGAGCTCGACGACGACGTGCTGCTCGTCGCGCGGACGGTCGCGACTGACGGTGGCCGGGCGCGCGCCCACGTCGGCGGCCGGGCAGTTCCCCTCACGGTCCTCGCCGAGGTCACCGAGCCCATGGTCGCGTTGCATGGCCAGCACGACCAGCAACGGCTGCGGCACGAGCCGTGGCGCCGGGCGCTTCTCGACCGCTACGCCGGCGCGGGCCATCGCGAGCTGCTGACGCGGTACCGGCGGTCGTACGACACCTGGTCGACGACGTCGCGCGACGTGCGGGAGCTGTCGGCGCGGCGCCGCGAGCGAGCGCGGGAGGCCGACCTGCTGCGCCTCGGCCTCAACGAGGTCGCTGCCGTGGCGCCGGTCGTGGGAGAGGACACGGCACTCGCGGCCGAGGTCTCGCGGCTCGCGCATGCTGACCAGCTTCGCGGGGCCGCGGAGGCTGCGCGCACGGTTCTCGTCGGGGACCCCGCCGACCCGGACGTCGTCGACGCGCTGTCACTCGTCGCCGGCGCTCGCCAAGCCCTCAATGCGGTCGCCGGCCTCGACGGCGATCTCGACGCGATCGCGGCGCGACTGGCCGAGCTGAGCTACCTGCTCGCCGACCTCGGCGGCGACGTCGCGAGCTACGGAGCCGGCGTCGACACGGACCCTGGTCGGCTCGAGCAGGCGCAGCAGCGCCAGGCAGCCCTGACGACAATCGTCCGCAAGTACGCCGAGGACCTGTCCGGGGTGCTGAGCTGGTCGCAGGATGCCGCGGCGCGGCTGGCCGAGCTCGACGCGGACGACGACACGCTGGACTCGTTGCGCCGAGCCCACGAAGCGGCCGAGGTCGAGCTCGCCGGGCTCGCGGTGGAGCTGAGCGCGTCCCGTCGCGTGGCCGCTCGCCGGCTGGCCGGCGAGATCACCGCAGAGCTGGGTGATCTGGCGATGCCCGGTGCCACGGTCGATGTGACGATCCGGGACGCCGAGGTCGACGCCGGCGGACTCGTCGTCGGAGGAAGACGGCTCGCGTGCGCGCGGGACGGCGTGGACGAGGTCGAGTTCGTCCTCGCCGCGCACCCGGGTGCGCCCACACTCCCGATCGCGCGCAGCGCGTCGGGCGGTGAGCTCGCTCGCGTCATGCTCGCGGTCGAGGTCGTGCTGGCCGCGGCTGATCCGGTGGCGACGATGGTCTTCGACGAGGTGGACGCGGGTGTCGGTGGTCGCGCTGCCGTGGAGGTGGGCCGTCGGCTGGCCCGCCTGGCGCGCACTCACCAGGTCCTCGTCGTCACGCACCTGCCGCAGGTCGCCGCCTTCGCGGACGATCACCTGCTCGTCGTCAAGAGCGGCTCGGGAGCGGTCACCGGCAGCGACGTGACCCGTCTTGACGGAGCGGACAGGGTGCGCGAGCTGTCGCGCATGCTCGCCGGGCTGGAGGAGAGCGCCCACGCGAGGAGCCACGCCGAGGAGCTGCTCGCGGCTGCAGCGGCGGACAAGGCGGTGGGCTGAGCGCGGCGCGGCGGTGAGCGGGCGAGGAGCGTCTCTCTGGCAGACTGCCCCGATGTGAGGATCACGACTCTGCGCCGCTCGCGGGCGACCGCGCAGCCCGGCGTCACCGGCGTGGTCCGCCTCGACCACCGGACCAAGAACCTCACCAAGCGCCTGCGACCGGGCGACATCGCGATCATCGACCACGTTGACCTCGACCGGGTGAGTGCCGAGGCGCTCGTCGCCTCGGGAGCACGGGCAGTCGTCAACGTCGCGCCCAGCATCTCGGGGCGCTACCCCAACCTCGGCCCCGACATCCTGGTGAGCGCCGGCGTGCCCCTCGTCGACGACGTCGACCCGGACGTGTTCTCCCGCGTGCGCGAGGGCGAGGTGCTGCGCGTCGACGGGGACACGGTGTACCGCGACGGCGAGGTGGTGGCGAAGGGCGTGTTGCAGACGCCCGAGTCGGTCTCCGCGCTGATGGCGGAGGCTCGCGCGGGCCTGTCCGTGCAGATCGAGGCGTTCGCGGCGAACACGATGGACTACGTGCGGCGGGAGCGTGACCTGCTCTTCGACGGCGTCGGCGTACCCGCGGTCCGCACCGAGCTGCGTGGCCGCCACGCGCTCATCGTCGTGCGCGGCTACCACTACAAAGAGGACCTCGCATCCTTGCGGCCCTACATCCGCGAGTACCGGCCGGTGCTCATCGGCGTCGACGGCGGCGCGGACGCGCTGGTGGAGGAGGGTTACCGGCCGCACATCATCGTCGGCGACCTGGACTCCGTCTCGACCGAGGTGCTCTGCGGGGGCGCCGAGGTCATCGTGCATGGCTATTCCGACGGCCGAGCGCCGGGGCTCGAGCGGGTGCAGAAGCTCGGCCTGGAGGCCGTGGTCTTCCCGATGGCGGGTACGAGCGAGGACGCCGCGATGCTGCTGGCCGACGAGCTCGGCGCCGAGCTGATCGTCGCGGTCGGCAGCCACGCGACCCTGGTCGAGTTCTTGGACAAGGGGCGGTCCGGGATGGCGTCCACCTTCCTCACCCGGCTGCGGGTCGGGGGCAAGCTCGTCGACGCGAAAGGCGTCAGCCGCCTCTACCGCAGCCGGATCAAGGCGAGCTCGCTCGTGCTGCTCGTCGCCGCCGCGCTGGTCACGATGCTCGCCGCGCTGGTCATCTCGCCGGTGGCCGACCTCTACGGCGACTTCATCGTCGACGCGTGGCACGACTTCACGTTCTGGCTGCGCGGGCTGCGATGATCGACTTCCGCTATCACGTCGTCTCGATCATCGCCGTCTTCCTCGCACTGGGCACCGGGATCGTCCTCGGCAGCACCGCGCTCGACCGGCCGATCATCGACGACCTCAAACGGCGCACCGAGGGACTCGCCGCCGACAAGGCCGAGCTGCAGGACACCGTCGAGGAGCTCGGGCGCGACGTCGACGCGAGTGAGGAGTTCGCAGTTGCGGCGGCACGACTGGTCCTCCCTGGCCGGCTCACCGGCCAGCGGGTCGTCGTGATCAGCGCACCGGACGCATCCAAGGAGGTTCGCGACTCCCTGGTGACGACGGTGCGCCAGGCAGGCGGGCGGGTGACCGCGCAGGTGCGCCTGCTGCCCAGACTGGTCGACCCGGCGGCCGCGGCCGAGATCGAGGACCTGCTTCCAGAGGTCGCCACCGGGATCACCCCGCCGGCCGGGACTGTCGCGCACGCGGCTGCGGAGCTCGCGGCGGCACTCGACACGGAAGGCGCCCCCGACGCCGAGGAGGCGCCGACGAAGACGGTCCGGCTGATCAGCGCATTCCGCGAGGCGGGACTGCTCGCCGCCGACGGTCCGAGCGTGCTGCCGGGGGACCTCGTGCTCATGGTGCTCGCTACTGCCGAGGAGTCTGCCGACGACGAGCAGGAAGCCGTCCGCGACCTGCGCACGAAGGCGATGCTCGCCGTCGTCAGCTCCTTCGCCGGGCGCGGCGCGGTGGTGCTGGCGGCGCCGGTCGACGGAGCCGAGGACGGCTCCCTCCTGGCGGCCGTCCGTGACGACGCCGCGTTGGCTGCACGGCTGTCCTCGGTGGACTTCGCGGGGGAGCCGGCCGGCAACATCGCCACGGTGCTCGCCCTCGCGGACGCCGCACGCCGGGAGTTCGGGCACTACGGCAGGGGCCCGGGTGCCGAGGCGCCGCTGCCGGCACTGGAGCCGGCGCCGGCGTGACCGTCGCGCTCTCGCGGCTCCTCTTCTTCGCAGCCGCGCTGGTCGCGGCTCTGCTGCTCGGCAGGTGGCTGACCCGCCTGACGCGGTCGCGCGGCACCTGGCAGCGAGAGAACTTCCGTGGTCGGGAGATCTCGATGGTCGGCGGGATCGTCGCCGTGTGGCTGCTCGGGGTGGTGCCCGCGGCCGTGGCCATGAGCGATCGCGCGATCGGTCCGGACCCCGCTCACCTGAGACGCGTCGTCGTGGCGGTCGCCGTCGTCGCGCTTGCCGCCGGCAGCATCGGCGTGGCGGACGACCTCTACGGCGACTCGCACGCAAAGGGGTTCCGCGGTCATCTGCGCGCGCTCCGCCACGGCACCGTCACGACCGGCCTGCTCAAGGTCGTGGTGATCTGCGGGGCGGCCGCGGCGGCCGCTGGGGTGCTGGGCGGGTGGCGGTTCGGCGTGCAGCAGGTCGTCGACACGGGGGTCATCGCTGGTTTCGCCAACCTGGCCAACCTGCTGGACCTGCGGCCGGGCCGCGCGCTGAAAGTCGTGGTCGCTGCCGCCGTGCCGGCCGCACTCGTCGCGGACTCGGTCGTCGGACTCGCCGCCGCGTGGCTGGCGGGAGCCGCCGCCGGACTGCTGCCTGACGATGTCGGTGAGCGGACGATGCTGGGGGACGGCGGCGCCAACGCGCTGGGCGGGTCGCTCGGGGTCGTCCTCGCGGCAACCGGGGGACTGCTCGTATCGGCGGCGGTGCTCGCCGGGCTCGTGGTGGTCACTGCGGCGAGCGAGGTCATCAGCTTCTCCGCCGTCATCGACCGCTCTCCGCTGCTGCGCCGGGTCGACGAGCTGGGACGGGCCCGATGACCGACGAACCGGTCGACTCGTCGGTCGGACCCACCGCGCCCAGCCTCCTCGACCACGGCATCGTGCGGGCCGCCGCCACCATCGCGGTCGTGACCGTCGCCGCACGTGTCGTCGGGCTCGTGCGGACGGCGGTCATGGCGGCGACCGTCGGTGACAGCGGTTTCGTCGGCAACACCTACGGCACCGCGAACACGCTGCCGAACATCGTGTTCGAGGTCGTCGCCGGCGGCGCGCTCGCCAGCCTCGTGGTGCCACTGCTGGCGCGTCCGGTCGCGACGGGAGACGTCGAGCGGGTTCGGCGGATCACCTCGTCGCTGCTCACCTGGACCGTGCTGATCCTGGTGCCGGTGGCGGTCATGGGCGCGGTGCTGGCGCGCCCGCTCATGCGGCTCCTCACGATCGGCGTGGCCGATGACGCGCTGCGGGCCGCTGAGATCGACCTGGGTGCGCGGATGCTGGTGGTGTTCATGCCCCAGGTGGTGCTCTACGGCGTGGGCATCGTCCTGGCCGGTGTCCTCCAGTCGCACCGCCGCTTCCTCGGCCCGGCGCTCGCGCCGCTGCTGTCGAGCGCTGTGGTGATCGCGGCGTACCTCGTGTACGCCGACGCTCGCGGGCCCGGCCAGGTCGGCACGGTGTCCCGCACGGAGGAGCTGGTCCTGTCGATCGGCACCACGCTCGGCGTGGTTGTGCTGTCGCTCTCGCTTCTCGTGCCGGTGGCCAGGCTGCGCCTGCGCTTGCGGCCCTTGCTCGCCATGCCCGCCGACGCCGCTGCGCAGGTTCGTCGCCTCGCGGTCGCGGGCGGAGCGGGCATCGTGGCGCAGCAGATCGCGCTGGTCGTCGCGCTCGTCGTCGTCAACTCGCAGCGCGGAGCCGTCGTCGCCTACCAGCTGGCGTACACCGTGTTCCTGCTGCCCTGGGGCGTGCTCGCGGTTCCGCTGGCGACGAGCTCCTTCCCGTCGCTCGCGGCTGCCGACACCACGGCCGACTACGGCCGGACGCTCTCCGCCGCCGCCCGCACGATGATCGTGCTGTGCGGTGGCGCCACGGCCGTCGTGTGGTCCGTCCGAGGCCCGCTCGCCGAGCTCCTGCCCTTCCAGCCCGACGGGGCCCGGTCCGCCATCGACGCGCACTCGGCCGTCGCGGCCGGCATCGCGGCGCTCGTCCTCGGCCTGGTTCCCTACGGGCTGATCGCGCTGCTCACCCGAGCGCTGTTCGCCCGCGGCCGGTCTGCGGTCGCGGCGGCGGCGACGGTCGCCGGATTCGGCATGGTCGCCCTCGGCAGCGCGGTGCTGGCCGGGGCCCTCCCGGACAACCCGGTCGTCGCCGTCGGCGTCGCGCACAGCGCGGGCCTCGCCGTCGCCGCGGCGATGCTGCTTCGTGCGGTACGACGCGACAGCGGCCCCGACTCCCTCGCCGGACTGGGTCGCGCCGCGGGAGCGGTCGTGATCGGCGTCGCGGCGTCCGCGGCGACCGGCGCGGCGGTCGTCGGCCTGGCCGCGGGGGAGGGCACCGAGCGAGCGGCGCTCGCCTGCCTGGTCGCGACGGCGGCGGCCACGGCCGTGTACGGCGTCGTACTCTCGGCGCTCGGGCGGCCGGAGCCCCGCGCGATCGTCGCCCGACTGCGGGGGCGGGAGTCGCATGGCTGAGGGCCTCCTGGCGCGGCGCCGGATCGCGCTGGTGCTCGCCACGACCACCGGTGGGACCGGACGCCACGTCCGGGCGGTCGTCGACGCCGCGTTGACCGCGGGCGCCGGGGTGACGGTCGCGGGTCCCGCGACGACGGACGTCGCCTTCGGATTCACGTCGGGCGGCGCGAGGTTCGTGCCGGTGGAGATCGGTGTCCGACCGCGGCCGTTCCGGGACCTGGCGACCAGCCAGTCGCTGCGCTCGGCGACTGTGGGGTGCGACCTGGTGCACGCGCACGGCCTGCGCGCCGCCTTCCTCGTCGCGGTCCGGCGCCGCAGCGACGTGCCGTTGGTGACGACGTGGCACAACGCCGTGCTCAGTGGCGGCCGGCTGCAGCTGGTGGCGGGCGGACTCGAGCGTCTCGTGGCGCGACGGGCCGACGTCACGCTGTGCGTCAGCGGCGACCTGGAGACGCGGGTGCGTTCGCTCGGCGGCCGCGACGTGCGTCTGGCGCCGGTCGGGTCGGTGCCCCTGCGGCGCACCGGGCGAAGCGCAGCGGACGTGCGGGCCGAGCTGGCCCTGGAGCCGGGCCGGCCGCTGGTCCTCTCCATCGGGCGGCTGCACCGGCAGAAGGGCTTCGACACCCTCGTCGCCGCGGCGGCCCTGGCGCGACACCAGCCGCGGCCGCACTTCGTCGTCGCCGGCGACGGCCCCGACCGCGAGCAGCTGAGCCGGCTGATCCGCGAGCTGGCTGCGCCCGTCCACCTCGTCGGCTGGCGCGACGACGGCGGTGACCTGCTGTCGGCCGCCGATCTCGTCGCGATGCCGAGCCGGTGGGAGGGCAGTCCGCTCGCGGCGCACGAGACCCTGCTCGCCGGGCGGCCACTCGTGGCGACCGCGGTCGGCGGACTGCCGCAGCTGCTCGCGGGCGGCGCCGCCCGGCTCGTGGCCCCGGACGACCCGGCCGCGCTGGCGGCCGCGATCGACGCCCTCCTCGGCGAGCCGCAGGCACTGGCCGCGCTGGCCCGTGCCGGCGAGGAGCGTGGTCGAGAGTGGCCTGACGGACCGACCGCGGCGCGTGCTGTCGTCGACGTGTACGCCGAGCTCCTCGGCCCGGCTCGATGAGCGGGCGCGGGCGGTGGGTCTCCTGGGTGGCGGCAGCGTTCGCCGGTGCGGTCCTGCTGCCGAGTGGCCCGGCCGACGCCGCGCAGCCCGAGCCCCGCGGCCGCGTGATGATCGTGGGCGTGCCGGGCCTCGACTGGACGGACGTCGAAGGTGGCCGGTTGCCGGCTCTCGCCGCGCTCGCCGACGAGGGCACGGTCGGCTCGCTCTCGGTCCGGGCGGCCTCAGCCGTCACCCGCCGGTTCGACGGTTGGGTGACGCTGTCCGCGGGGAACCGCGCGCGGGCGCGGACCGCCGCCGCGGGTGTCCGGGTCGAACTGCCGCCGGAGGGCCTCGAGCGACTCCCGGACCCGATTCGTGGGCCGGCCGGCGACGTGACGGACCCGGCGGTCGCGCTGATGCAGGCGAACAACGACCGGCTCACCTTCGGCACCGACCTCGGCTCGCTTGGCGAGGCGCTGCGCGCCGCGGGACTCACGACCGGCGCCGTCGGGCGGGGTGCGCTGCTCGGCGTCGCCGACTCCGCGGGGCGGGTCGACCGCTACGAGCCGGGTCCGCTCCGGCCCGGACGCGGACTGCCCGACGTCGACGTCGCGGCGATCGAGGTGCTCGACGCGTACGCCGAGCCGGCCGACCTGCCGGCGGTGGACGCCGCAGTCGCCGCGGTCGCCCGCGCTCGTGGGCCGGCCGACCTGCTCCTCGTGCTCGGGGTCAGCCACGGCCGGCTCGAGGCGCCACGTCTTGAGGTCGCGGTCGCGGTCGGACCCGGGTTCGGCGGCGGTCGGCTGCGCTCCGCGTCGACCCGCCGGGACGGGTTCGTGCAGCTGATCGACGTCGCCCCAACGGTCCTGCGCTTCGTCGGCGCGGAGGTCCCCGACGCGGTGGTCGGCCAGCGGTTCCAGCGGGTCGGCGGACGGGTCGCCGACGAGGTCGAGCGGCTCGTCGACCACGACGTGGCGGCCTCAGCCCACCGCCGGTTCGTCCCGCCGTTCTTCGGCCTGCTCGTCCTGGCCCAGCTCGTGCTCTACGGGTATGCGTGGTGGGCGCTGCGCCGTCGATCGGCGTCGGCGCGTGACCGCCTGCGCGCGTTCACCCGGCAGGCATCGCTGGCGTTCGCCGCCGTACCCGGTGCGACGTACCTCGCGCAGCTCGTGCCCTGGTGGCGTTCCGGACTCGGGTTGCTGCTGCTGGTGGTGACCGGCTTCGTCGCGGTCATGTTCGGCGTGGCCACCCTCGGCCCGTGGCGGCACCGTGTCCTCGGCCCGCCCGGCGCGGTCGCCGGGATGACTGCCGTCGTGCTGGTGCTGGACCTCATGACGGGTGCGCACCTGCAGCTGTCGAGCCTGGCCGGCTACTCGCCACTGGTGGCTGGGCGCTTCGCCGGGGTGGGGAACGTCGCCTTCGCGGTGTTCGCGACGAGCGCGCTCCTGGCCACGGCCGCACTCTGCGACGGGCGTCGCCCACGCACCGCGGCCGTTGTGGTCGCCGTTGTCGGTCTCGGCGCCGTCGCGGTCGACGGGAGCCCCTCGTGGGGGAGCGACTTCGGCGGGGTCGTCGCGCTGGTGCCCGGCTTCTCGGTGCTCGGCCTCCAGCTGACCGGCCGCCGAGTCTCCTGGCGGGCGGCCCTCCTCATCGCCGTCGGCGCGGTCACCCTCGTGAGCGCGTTCGCCGTCCTTGACTACTCCCGCCCGGAGGAGGCCCGGTCGCACCTCGGCCGGTTCGTGGCGCAGGTCCAGGACGGGCGCGCGGGCACGATCATCGAGCGGAAGGCCGAGGCCAACCTGCGCCTCCTGACGCACAGCGTCCTCACGCTCGTCGTGCCGATCGCGGTCGCCTTCCTGGCATTCGTGCTGCTGAAGCCATGGGGTGGGCTCCGCCGCGCCCTCGAGCGCACCCCGGCACTACGCGCCGGCCTGGTCTCGGTGCTCGTGATGGCGCTCGTCGGGTTCGCCGCCAACGACTCGGGGGTCGCCGTCCCGGCGCTCGCCCTGACGCTCGCCATCCCGATCGCGCTGACGACCAGCGTGCGCACCGCCGAGATCGAGGCCGAGGAGCGACCGCCGGAATGACATGGGACGACGACGCCGACGCGCTCTACGCGGTACCGCCGGAGGAGTTCGTCGCCGCGCGGGATGCGCTCGCGCGGCGCCTGCGTGCGGCGGGCGACGCCGAGGCTGCGGCGACAGTACGGGCGCTGCGGAAGCCGGCGGTCGCGGCGTGGCTGCTCAACGAGGTCGCGCGGGACGAACCGGAGACCCTCCAGCGCGCCCTGGACCTCGCGGACCGGCTGGCGGCGGCGCAGGCGCACGCGCTGTCCGGGGGTGGCGGCAGCGCGCTTCGAACGTTGGCGGCGGAACGCCGCGCGGTCGTGTCCGACGTGGTGACCGCCGTCGGTCGCGTGGCGCTTCGGCACGCGAAGGACGTGTCCGACGCGCAGCGGGAGGCGATCGCCGGCACGGTCGAGGCTGCGCTGGCTGATCCCGCGGTAGCGGCCGCCTGGACGTCGCGGCGGCTGACTCAGCCCGAGCGCGCAGCCGGCTTCATGTTCCCCGCCGCGGACCCGCTGCCAGTCCCGCCGTCACTGCGCGGGAAGCCCGGCACGTCGGTTGCGAAGGCGTCCCCCCAGCGCACAGCGCCCACCCGGAGGAGAGTGGCGCGGGTTGCCGACCCACCGGACCGGTTGCGGGTCGCGGAGCAGCGCGCGGCAGAGCTGCGCCGCGTCGCCGAGGACGCGCGCGAGCACGTCGAGCGGCTCGAGGCGGAGCTCGGGACGGTCGAGGCAGCCGTCCGAGCGGCCCGACTCGCCCTGCGCTCGGCGCGATCAGCCGCGGCCAAGGCCGAGCTGTTCGCGGCGACCGCGGAGCAGGCCGCGTGGGAGGCCGCCGACCGCTCCCGGTGACATCCGATGTTCACCAGGCACGCCCGGCGGGTAACCCGATCTCAGGCACTTCCCGCGGCACTTCAAGGAGGACATCGTGGTCGGGTTCATCATCATGCTGGTCATCATCGGTCTCGTCGCCGGCTTCATCGCGCGCGCTCTCGTCCCGGGCGACGACTCGATGAGCATCGGAGCGACCATCCTGCTCGGCATCGTCGGCTCGTTCGTCGGCGGGTTCCTGGGCTCGCTCGTCAGCGGTCGTGACTCGGACGAGAGCATGCTGCACCCCGCCGGGATCCTCGGCTCCGTGATCGGCGCCGTGATTGCGCTGCTCGTCTACAACGCGACGACCGGCCGCCGCGCCCGCGTCTGACCGGCCCCGACCAGGCCCGCCGTCCTCGGACGGCGGGCCTCGTCATGCGCCCGGCCGACACGCCGGGGCGCAGCACCTCCGCGCTCCCCGCGCCGGGGCGTGCGGTATTCTCGACTCCCGTGGAACTGCGGGACCGCTTCCCCGCGGCACACCCACCGGTCGGCCGCCGGTGTGACGACGGACCACGGGAGTCGCCGCAGTGACCAAGCACCTGTTCGTCACCGGGGGCGTCGCGTCCAGCCTCGGCAAGGGCCTCACCGCGGCCAGCCTCGGCCGCGTGCTGACCTCCCGCGGGGTTCGCGTCACCATGCAGAAGCTCGATCCCTACCTCAACGTCGATCCCGGGACGATGAACCCGTTTCAGCACGGCGAGGTTTTCGTCACCGACGACGGTGCGGAGTGCGACCTCGACATCGGCCACTACGAGCGGTTCCTGTGCACGGACCTGCATGGCAGCGCCAACGTCACCACCGGTCAGGTCTACAGCCAGGTCATCGCGAAGGAGCGTCGGGGCGAGTACCTGGGTGACACCGTCCAGGTCATCCCGCACATCACCAACGAGATCAAGGCGCGGATCCGGCGGCTGGCCGGACCCGACGTCGACCTGGTGATCACCGAGGTGGGCGGCACCGTCGGCGACATCGAGTCGCTGCCCTTCCTCGAGGCGATCAGGCAGATCCGGCACGACGTGGGTCGGGACAACGTCTTCTACCTGCACGTATCGCTCATCCCCTACATCGGGCCGTCGGGCGAGCTCAAGACCAAGCCGACACAGCACTCGGTCGCCGCGCTCCGGTCGATCGGCATCCAGCCCGACGCGGTCGTCTGCCGGTCCGACCGCCCGATCAACGCCAACCTCAAGCGCAAGATCAGCCTGATGTGCGACGTCGACGTCGAAGCCGTGATCTCCGCCGTCGACGCCCCGTCGATCTACGACATCCCCAAGGTGATCGCAGCGGAGGGACTCGACGACTACGTCGTCCGCCGGCTCTCCCTCGCTGCGCACGACGCGGACTGGACGGAGTGGGACGCACTGCTGCAGCGGGTGCACCACCCGCGCCGGACCGTGCGGATCGCCATGGTCGGCAAGTACGTCGACCTGCCCGACGCCTACCTCTCGGTGAGCGAGGCCCTGCGTGCCGGCGGCTTCGCGAACGACGCGCGCGTCGAGATCGCGTGGGTGACGTCCGACGACTGCACTCCGGAGCACGTGGGTGCCGTCCTCGGCGACGTGGACGGCGTGCTGATCCCAGGCGGGTTCGGCGTGCGCGGCATCGAGGGCAAGATCGAGGCCATCCGCTGGGCGCGCGAGCACGACGTGCCCGTCCTCGGCATCTGCCTCGGGCTCCAGTGCATGACGATCGAGGTCGCCCGCAACCTCGCCGGTCTGGCCGGCGCGAACTCAGCCGAGTTCGACGAGGCGACGCCGTACCCCGTCATCGCCACGATGGCCGATCAGCGCGACGTGGTCGCCGGCGAGCGGGACATGGGCGGCACGATGCGGCTCGGCCTCTATCCCTGCAAGCTGCTGCCCGGGTCGACGGCCGCGACGGCCTACGCGGAGCCCTACGTCGACGAGCGCCACCGGCACCGCTACGAGGTCAACAACGCCTACCGGCGCCAGCTGGAGGACGCCGGCCTCGTCTTCTCGGGGACGTCGCCGGACGGTCGGCTGGTCGAGATCGCCGAGCTGCCGCAGGACGTGCACCGCTTCTTCGTCGGGGCGCAGTTCCACCCTGAGTTCCGGTCGCGGCCGACGCTCGCGCACCCGCTCTTCAGCTCGTTCGTCGCCGCCGCCGCCGCTTGGGGGGAGGAGCGCTCCGGGCGTCTGCCGATCGAGCTGCCAGAGCCGGCCATCGTGGACGACGTCGCGCTGCGCGGGTGAGGCACGCCTACGACGTCATCTCCACCGAGCGCGTCTGGGCGGGCCGGATCATCAAGGTCCGGGTCGACCAGGTCGCCATGCCGGGTGGGCGGATCGGTCAGCGCGACGTGGTCGAGCATCCCGGCGCGGTAGGCGTAGTGGTCCTCGATCCGACCGACCGGGTCCTGCTCATCCGGCAGTACCGGCACAGCATCGCCGAGGTGATCTGGGAGATCCCGGCGGGGATCCGCGACGTCGCGGGGGAGGACCTGGTGCATACGGCGCAGCGCGAGCTGCTGGAGGAGGCCGGGCTCCGTGCGGCGACATGGCACGTGCTCTGCGACGGGCTGAGCTCTCCCGGGATGAGCGACGAGTCCTACCGGGTCTTCCTCGCCCGTGAGCCGAGCGAGGTCCCTGCCGCGGACCGGCCGGAGCTCACCGACGAGGAGCTGGACCTCGACCCCACCTGGGTCGACCTGGACGAGGCGTGCGCGTGGGTGCTGGCCGGGACGATCCGCAACTCCATGTGCGGCCTCGGCGTGCTGGCGGCCGCCCGAGCTCGCGACGTCGGGTTCCGCGGGCTCCGGGAGATCTGACCGGCGCAGGATCCGCCCGTTCGGTGGCGAAGTCGCAGCGCAACCAAAGGATGCTCTCGAGGAGACCCCGTGCGTCGCTCTGTCCGGCTGCTCGTCCCGGTGCTCGCGCTCGCCGCGGCCACCCTGTTCCCGGCGCTGTCGCAGGCGGAGGAGGAGGGGGAGACCGACTACCGGACGACGACCGGGAAGTCCGAGGAGGTGTACTCCGAGTCGGTGCTCGAGGAGTACCGCGTGCCCACGAAGCACGGGACCATCTACGGCGTCGTCAGGCGGCCGGTCGTGCCCGACGGCGTCAAGGTGCCGGTGATCCTCACCTACTCGCCGTACCACATCGACCGCCGTCCGGTCGGCGCGCTGGCGCTGGTGGAGGACGCTCCCGACGCGGTCGGCGACTACTTCGTCCCGCGCGGATACGCACGGGCCGAGTTCGACCTCGTCGGCACCCGTGAGTCCGGCGGGTGCTACGACCACGGCGGCATCCGCGAGCAGGAGACCGGGCACGACGTCGTGGAGTTCCTCGGGACCCAGCCGTGGAGCAACGGCAAGGTCGGGATGATCGGCGGCTCCTACAACGGCACCACCCAGTGGGCCGCCGCGATCAAGAGCCCGCCGCACCTGACGACGATCGTGCCGCAGGTGGCGATCGGACGCTGGTACGACTACGCCTACGGTCAGGGTGTCCGGTTCTTCTCCGGGTTCGGCACTCCCGTCATGTTCGACTTCGGGTACGGCTTCCTCCCGCCGACCAACGCGCAGGGCGGCACGGCATGGGCGGAGGCGGTGCGCGACCACGCCACCCCGTGCGAGCGGGTCGAGCACAACGAGCGCGCGTTCCTGCCGGACCCGGTGTACGACTCGTTCTGGGACGAGCGCGACTACCTGGCACAGATCAGCAACGTCAAGGCGAGCGTGCTGCTGGTCGGCAGCTGGAAGGACTACAACGTCCACCCCATCAACACCTACGAGATGTGGCGGGCGCTGCCGAAGTCGCTGCCGAAGAAGCTGATGATGGGTCAGAAGGGACACAGCGGGAAGCAGCTCGAGGACAGCCAGGACATCTACCACGCGTGGTTCGACCACTGGCTGCTCGGCCTGGACACCGGAGTCATGCAGCTGCCGATGACGGACAGCGAGGTGAACACCGCGGACCGGTTCCAGGACGCGGACTGGCCGCCCGCCGGCACCGTCGACGTGCCCCTGACACTCGGCCTGGGGGAGGACGCTCGCGGCACGCTGGGCCTCACCGACCTGGAGATCGCCCAGTGGTCGGACGACAACCCCGCGCTGAGCGAGACCAGCGTGCTGTCCGGCAGCGCGGACGGCTCAGCCGTGCTGTTCCGCGGCCCGGAGATCGCGAAGCCGGTGCGGATCTCCGGCGTCCCGGTGCTCGACGCGATGGTCACGACCAGCGGCGAGTCGACTCACCTGACCCCGGTGCTCTTCGACGAGGACGACTCGGGCGACCGCCAGGTGATCACCCGTGGCCTGCTCAACTCGCGGAACCGGGACTCGCTGCGGGAGTCGACCCCGCTCCAGCCGGGCGCGGCGTGGCGCGCACGGGTCGAGTTCCAGCCGGTGGACTGGGTGCTGGAGGCGGGTCACCGCCTCGGCGTCGCCGTGATGTCGCAGAACACCGCGGAGGCGCTGTACGGCGACACCGTCCGGTCGACCAACGAGATCGCGCTCGACGGCACCTCCCGGCTGGTCGTCCCGGCGAGCCGCAACTCCGCAGAGCTCGGCCGCGCGGTCACCCGGCCGGCCCGCCCGGCCGTTCCGGCGCCCGCGCGTCCGGCCGGCCGGCCCGTGCCGGATGGCCTCCCGGCAACCGGCGGGCCCGCGCCGTGGCTCGCCGTACCCGCCGTCGGGCTCTCCGCCGCGTGGTGGCACCGCCGCCGCCTGGGCCGTTCCTGAGCCGTCGTCGGCCGGGTTCACGCGACTAGACTCGCGCCGTTCCGGCACAACGGCGTGCCGGCGCGGCCACGGTGAGGTGCGCGGGTGAAGGTCGGCATTCCGGGCGAGCTCAAGGACCACGAGTACCGCGTCGCGATCACCCCGGCCGGGGTCCGCGAGCTCTCGTCGGCCGGTCACGACGTCTTCGTCGAGCACGACGCCGGCGCGGGCTCGTCGATCACTGACGCGGAGTTCACCTCCGCCGGCGCTCGGATCCTCCCGACCGCGGATGACGTCTGGGGCGAGGCGGACCTGGTCCTGAAGGTCAAGGAGCCGATCGCCGAGGAGTACCACCGGATGCGCCGCGGGCAGGTGCTGTTCACCTACCTGCACCTCGCGGCGTCGCTCGAGTGCACGAAGGCGCTGCTCGACTCCGGGATCACCGCCGTCGCCTACGAGACGGTCGAGCTGCCGGACCGATCGCTGCCGCTGCTCGCGCCGATGAGCGAGGTCGCCGGCCGGATGGCGCCGCAGGCCGGCGCCCACTTCCTGGAGCGGGCCCAGGGCGGGCGCGGCGTGCTCATGGGCGGCGCCCCCGGCGTCTACCCGGCCCGAGTCGTGGTCCTCGGCGGCGGGATCTCCGGGTCCAACGCGGCCTGGATCGCACAGGGCATGGAGGCCGAGGTCCTGCTCCTGGACCGCAACATCACCAAGCTGCGGGAGGTCGACCGCATCCACAAGGGTCGGATCCAGACGATCGCGTCGAACACCTTCGAGATCGAGAAGGCAGTCCTTGCGGCCGACCTCGTCA
>DATLNF010000086.1:0-11357 GCA_035536955.1 Mycobacteriales bacterium
GACGGCGGCGCCTCCGAGACCGCCGCGCTCGGTGACGCCTTGCTGTCCACGTCGGCGTCGTCGTCACCGCAGGCGGTGAGTCCGGTGGTGGTGGCGAGGACCAGGCCGACCACTGCTGCCGTACGGCGTAGCGTGAAGCTCAAGGGGTACCCCCATGGTTTCGCAGGCCAGCTGTTTGACCTGCATGTCCCGCCATCTTGTTGCTTCACCGGCCAAGGTCCAACTCTGACACCCTCAGGTCAGGTCGACATCACCTCAAGGAGACCTCCTCCGTGGACTACACGCAGCTCGGCCGCACCGGCCTGAAGGTCAGTCGGCTCTGTCTCGGGACGATGAACTTCGGTCCCGAGACCTCTGAGCCCGACAGCTTCGCCATCATGGATCGCGCCCTCGACGAGGGGATCAACTTCTTCGACACCGCGAACGTGTACGGCTGGAAGAAGGGCGAGGGCTGGACCGAGCAGATCATCGGCCGATGGCTCGCGCAGGGCGGCGGACGGCGCGAGAAGGTCGTGCTCGCCACGAAGCTCTACGGGTCGATGGGTGACTGGCCCAACGAGAACCTGCTCTCGGCGCTGAACATCCGGCGCGCCTGCGACGCCAGCCTGAAGCGACTGCAGACCGACCACATCGACCTCTACCAGATGCATCACGTGGACCGGGCGACGCCCTGGGACGAGATCTGGCAGGCGATGGAGGTCCTCGTCGCCCAGGGGAAGGTCCTCTACGTCGGCTCGTCGAACTTCGCCGGCTGGCACATCGCGCAGGCGCAGGAGGCCGCACGTTCCCGGCACTTCGTCGGCCTGGCCAGCGAGCAGAGCATCTACAACCTGCTGACGCGGCAGGTCGAGCTCGAGGTGCTGCCCGCATGCACGGCGTACGGCGTCGGCGTCATCCCCTGGAGCCCGCTGCATCGCGGACTGCTCGGGGGCATCCTGCAGAAGCAGAGCGAGGGTCGCAGCGCGAGCGAGCGCACCCAGCAGCTGCTCGCCGAGCACCGGCCGGCCGTGGAGCGCTACGAGAGCCTGTGCGCCGAGATCGGTGAGCACCCGGCCGACGTCGGCCTTGCCTGGCTGCTGCACCAGCCCGCGGTCACCGCCCCGATCGTCGGACCGCGGACCTCCGAGCAGCTGACCGGAAACCTGCGCGCGCTCGGGATCTCCCTCGACGAGGCCACCCTCGCGAAGCTGGACGAGATCTTCCCGGGTCCCGGCGGGCCGGCACCCGAGGCCTACGCCTGGTAGCGCATTCGGAATGTGCATGAGTGGGCACCCGGGTGCTGGGGCGTCGGTCCCTGCCGGCTGCGCTGTTGAGTGCAAGGCCTGACCACGTGCGACGTTGCGCAGGAACGAGGCACGGGGGTACAGCAGCGTCGGCCGCTGCACTGCCCGACCTGCCGGACGTCACCCCGCACCCCAACCCGTGATCTTGCTGTTGCTGTCCACAGTGACCCTGGGCGGGCTGAGGACACCGGCAGCAAGATCACGCGTGTCATGGGGGAGGTTTCAGCCGGACGAGCGGCGGCAGATGATCTTCGTCTCCATCAGGTAGCGCGTGAAGAAGCGCTCGCGCTTCACTTCCTTGCCGCCCTGCTTGAACACCCTGGTCACCACGACGTCGAAGCCCGGCGCGCCGCCGCGAGCCTCGCAGTCACGGCCGGAGCGGTACTCCGTCTGCACAGATCGGTAGCGCGTCCGGGGCCCCTCGATCGCCTCGATCGCGTCGTACCGCTTCGTCCCGTAGAAGGTGACGGTGATCGAGCGCTCGGTGTACCGGGTCCGGACCAGCACGCCGTGCGGCGAGTCGTTGCGCCACTTCAGGTCCGGCGTCGGGAAGGAGACCGTCGCCTCGCGGCCGGCGGGGTAACGGCTGATGTAGTAGCTGTGCGGCTTGTGGTGCACGTCCTGCAGTCCGCTGAAGAAGACCGCGTTGAACATCGTCGTCGCGAACTGGCTGACGCCGCCGCCGACCGAGTCGACGAACTCGCCGTTGAGAATCATCGGCGCCTCGACGAACCCGCGCTTGCGGTCCCGCGGGCCGACGTAGCCGTTGAGGCTGAAGGTCTCGCCCGGCAGCACGACCGCGCCGTTGACGATGTCGGCCATGCGGTGGATGTTGCGGACCCGCGGTCGGCAGCACGGGAAGAACGTCGTGCCCTCGCCGATGACCTCGCGGACCCCGAGGCTCTGCGCCTTCGCGGTCGTCACCTTCGGATCGCTCGCGATGATCGGCAGCTGCACGGCCCGGCCGCCGCCCTGCTGCGTCACGGCGGCGAGCAGCCTCTCCGCGAACACGTCGAGGTCCACCTCACGCCCTTGCGCGCTGGGCACGATGGTGATCGCCTCGCCCACGAACACGAACCGGGCGTCGCGCGCCTTCACCTCCACCGAGGCGAGCGTCGAGCCGAGCGCGGCGTCCAGCTTCTTCGCGTCGACGACGGGGAGGATCCGTCCGGTGTCGTCGGCCTCCATCAGCAGGCTCTTCGCGACCACCGATGCCGGCAGCGAGACCGCGGTCGGGCCGCCTCGCAGGGTGACCGGCCCGGACATCGCCGGGACGGCGACCTCGGCCAGCACCCGGCGGACCTCCTCGGGCGTAGACCGCACCGCGACCACGTCCGCGGGCAGGCCCAACGGCGTCGTCGTCGCCCGATCGTCGAGGTACGCCGCATAGACGTCGCGCGCGGCGGCGTCGACGTCCAGCGTGACTCCGGTCACCGGGAGGACCGGGACCGGGGTCGTGCCGTCGAACCGCACCGCGCCCTCACGCGGCCGTCGGTTGAACTTCTGGCCGAGCCTCGTCAGCTCGCCGCGCAGGGCCTCCTCGTCGACCCGCGTCACGAGGTCGACGTCGTGGGTGTCGAAGAAGGAGCGGACCCGGCTCCACGGGTTCAGCGACTGCGCCGACGCGCGGTCGAGGGTGGCGTCGGCGTCGATGGACAGACCCGCCCGCGCGGGATCGACCTGCGCCGGCTGTCCGTCGACGGTCACCGCCATCGGCTCGACGGCGTCGTCGGCAAGCGCCGCCACCAGCAACGAGCGGGCCTCGCCGGTGGATCTGCCGCCGAGGTCCAGCCCGGCGATCCGGACGCCGCGCGGCACGTCGCCGCGGGCGAGCGCGACGTCAGCGGCGTACACCGACCCGAGCAGACCGAGCGTCAGCCCGGCGCCGGCCATCGCGAGCCGACGTCGGGTGGCCGCAGGTGGCGGGGAGATGCGCGCATCGGGCAGGACGGTGCTGCTCACAAGACTTCGGCGGCCTAACGTCGGGTGCACGGTGCGGGCGGGGAACCGTCCCAGTTTACCCGGGCAGGAGACGTCCATGCCGCGGCGAAAGCGGACACTGCAGGCCCGAGGCCGGACACCTGCGGGATCCCTGGAGGCAGTTGCATGAGGCCGTCGTACGCCGCCGCCCGCACGTCACTGGCCGTCGCGGCGGTGGTCGCCGCGCCGCTGCTCATGCGGCCTGCCGCGCTGCCCGACGCGGCCGCCGCGGCACCCCGGCCGGCCGGCATGAAGGGCCCGGTCGCGAACAACGACGCGCTCTACACCGCGTGCGGCCGGGTGTTCCCCGACCCGCAGGCCTTCGGCCCGCTCCCGACGCAGCTGCCGGGCATGTCGCCCTTCGCGAAGGGCAACGCGCCGTGCCGCGCGGCGACATTCATCTCCTACGACGAGGCGATCAGCGGGCTGAACTACCTCGAGTCGAAGTTCCCGGACTTCGTCGAGCTGGACCGGCTCGACGAGGACTTCAAGGACGTGCTCGACGTCGCTCGCGGCGACGGGTTCTCCGCCGGGCTGCCGACGACGACCGGCGAACGGACACTGGCCCCGCTCTACCTCCTGCGCGTCACGGACGAGAAGTCGCCGATCCCGGAGAAGGAGAAGGCGCACTTCGCCGTGTCGCTGTCGATCCACGGGATCGAGCGCGCCGGCGCCGAGGGTGGGCTGCGCGCCGCCGAGGACCTCGCGACGTGGGGCGCGACGTCGCCCGACCAGCGGATCATGGAGACGCTCGACGACAGCCTCCCCGCGGGGGAAGTGCTCCAGAAGTCGAGCGTCTACTTCATCCTGGCCAACCCCGACGGCTGGCGCCGCGGTGACCTCACCAGCGCGGGTCCGTTCTTCAGCCGGTACAACGGCAACGGCGTCGACATGAACCGCGACTGGCCCGCGCAGGGCTACACGTTCGCGCCGTACACCGCCTGGTCGGAGCCCGAGACGCGCAGCTTCGGCAAGGTGCTGAAGTCCATCAAGCCCAAGTGGCAGGGCGGGCTCGACCTGCACGGACAGCTGAACGCCGACTCGTTCTCGTTCACCCTGCTGCGCTCCAGCCAGCGGCCCTACGACAAGAACCAGCGGATGCTGCAGTACGTCACCGGAGCGTGGCGGGACGCCGAGGCACGGCTGTCGTGGTCGACGTTGATCAAGCCGAACGACACGACCGACCCGAACGACCCGCGGATGTACGGCGTCAAGTGGGGCACGACCTGGGACACCATCGGCTACACGAACACCGGGTCGATCTCCAACTGGTTCGACGCCGACCTCGGCCTCGGCGCGGACGCGATCAGCAACGAGATGTCCCTGTCACACCTGTCCAACTGCGGCACCGGCAACTGCTTCATCCCCGAGGTCGAGCAGCTGCACGTCGACGGCAACAAGTCGCTGATCTACGGCCTCGTGAACTTCACGCTGCTGCCGGACGACACGACCTTCCGGTACGCCGGCCGCGCCGGCTGGATCGACCACGGGCGCCGGGTCTCCAGCAAGGGCAACCCACGGCCTCGGCCGGCGACCTCGCTGCCGCCGCAGGAGCCGATCGAGTACTCGGTCACGAAGGCGCCGAACGAGCGCGCGGTGTTCGAGTTCGACATCAGGAGCCCGGCGGACGGCGCGTACAACGGCGGCGTGTCGGCGTACGCCAACTTCAGCAACGTCCAGGGCGTCGGGGTCGGCGACTCGATGACGCTCCACCTCGACCGGCACGCTCCGGACGACCCGAAGGCGCAGACCGACGCCGACGGCTGGGAGACGGTCCAGTCCGACTTCGCCGGCGGCACCTACGTGGCGTCGGGCTCGTCGGTCGACGTCATCTCGCCGATCCCCGGCAAGTACCGCGTCCGGGTGGAGGGCGCTCCCCCGAGCACCGTCAGCGGGCGGATCTCGTTCACGAAGGACCTCGGCTACCAGGAGCCCGGCCAGCTCCCCTTCAGCGCGTCGAACATGGACTTCTTCACCGATCTCACCAAGCACGTCGAGCGCCCCGACCAGCTCACCCGAGTGCCGGCCAGCACGCTGCTGAGCGCCAACCTCGCGCCGTACGACTCGCTCGTCGCGAGCGACCGCGCGTTCGCCTCGGTGACCACGCCCGCCGCCCGGAAGGCACTCGGCGCGAAGCTCCGCTCCTTCGTGCAGCGGGGCGGGAACCTGGTGCTGACCGACGACGCGCTGCAGGCGCTCGAGTGGCTCGGCGCGGTGCCTGGCGGGAGTGTGGCGGCCGGTGACGTCTACGCCGGGCACGTCAGCTTCAACAGGACCGACGAGGAGACCGGCGAGGTCGTCACGACGTACGACGACCCGCTGGCCGCCAACGTCGCGCAGCCGGGTGCAGCCGAAGGCAGCAACAACCGGCACCAGATCACCGACCCCGGGCCGATCGGGTTCGCCATCCTCGGCGAGGGCGGCGGCGACGCGAGCACCCAGCCCCAGTGGGCGGTCTCGCCCGACGCCTGGACCGAGGCCGGCGGCCGCGTCGTCGGCCAGGTGAACGGCGAGGTCACGCTCGGCGAGCTGACGATGGGCGAGGGGCGGATCCGGATCCTGGGCTCCCTCATCCCCATGCCGACGACCGAGCACTTCCACCCGCACGGCCTCGACGACTACGCGATCACCTATGCGGGCTACGAGCTGGTCAAGAACCTGCTGAGCCACAGCAACCCGGGTCGGGCGGGGGGCGTGCCGGCACCGGCACCCGCGCCGCAGCCGGCACCGTCGCCGGCGCCTCGCCCGGATCCGCGCCCGCTGCCCGCGACGGGTGGTCTCCCGTGGCCCGCGCTGGCGCTGGGGGTCGCCGCGGCGGCTGTGGTCGTGCGCCGGCGGCACCGCACGATCTGAGGCGTCGGCTCGCTGGTCAGCGCGTGACGTCGACGGGCGCGCCGGGGCGCAGGGTCGTGCGTCGTACGGCGCGCAGGCCACGCAGGTCGCGCAGGGTGGTGACGCCGCTCTGCCGCAGCAGCAGGACACCCGCGGCCAGGCCGCCGAGTGCGCTGACGAGCCCGCCGACGGCCATCGCGCCACGAGGCCCGGAGAGCTCCGCGACCCATCCCATGAGCGGCGCCCCGAAGGCGGCCACGCCGACGAACACGAGGATGTAGACGCTCATCACCCGCCCGCGCAGTGCGGCCGGCGTGCCCAGCTGGACGGTCGCGTTGGCGGTCGAGGTGAACAGGATGATGGCCGCGCCCGTCGGCACGAGCATCAGCGCGAAGAGCACCCGGGTCGGCATCGCGGCCGTCACCATCAGCAGCAGGCCGAAGCCGACCGCGGACCCGACGAGCATCGACTGACGGGGGCGGCGCACCTTCGCGGCGGCCAGCGCGCCGACGAGCGACCCGAACGCGAGGATCGAGGACAGGACGCCGTACGTCGTCGCCCCGCCGTCGGCGTCACCACGGCCGATGAGCGCAAGGGTGATGCGGAAGTTGAAGCCGAACGTAGCGACGACGCCGGTGAGCACCACGACGAGGAGCAGGTCGTGGTGTGTCGCGACGAACCGGATCGCCTCCCGAACCTGCCCCTTGGCGCGCGGCGTCGCCCGGTGCGGCTGCATGTCCCGTTCCCGCATCCGGGCCAGGCCGACCAGCACGCCGGCGAACGATGCGGCGTTGACGAAGAACACCGGCGTGACGCCGTACCTCGTGATGAGGACGGCAGCCAGCGCCGGTCCCACGATCCGCCCGGTGTTGAACGTCGCGCTGTTGAGGGCGACCGCGTTGGGCACCTCGGCGGGCGGGACCAGCTCGGAGACGAACGCCTGCCGGGTCGGGATGTCGACGACGGTGCCCAGGCCGAGCAGCAGGGCGAGGACGAGGACCATCCACAGCCGGATCACGCCGGTCGCCGTGAGCACGGCGAGGGCCAGCGCGCACACCCCCATGAAGGCCTGTACGGCGATCAGCAGCCGACGCTTGGGGAACCGGTCCGCGATGACACCGGCCCACAGGCCGAGGAACAGGGTCGGCGCGAACTGCAGCGCGGTTGTGATGCCGAGCTCGACGCCGCCGCCGCCGAGCTTGAGCACCAGCCAGTCCTGGCCGACCACCTGCATCCACGTGCCGATGAGCGAGATGAGCTGACCGGTGGCGAACAGCCGGTAGTTGCGGACCCGGAGCGAGCGGAACACGTCGGTCACGACTGCGCGATCCTCCCGATGATCGCGGCGGCGTCGTGCAAGGTGGCGCGCTCCGACGCGGGCAGCTCGGCGAGGCGGCAGGCGAGCCAGGCGTCGCGTCGCTTGCGATCGTCCGCGAGCAGCTTGCTGCCCTCGGCGGTCGCCGCCAGCAGCACCTGCCGGCCGTCGGTCGGGTGGGCCGTCCGGCTGGCCAGCCCGGCCTGCTCGAGGGAGGCGACGATCCGGGTCATCGACGGGGGCTGCACCTTCTCGGCGGCCGCGAGAGCGCCGAGGGTCAGCGGGCCGTCGCGGTCCAGCGTCGCGAGTGCGGACAGCTGCGACACCGTGTAGGTGTCGGTCGCCCGCTCCTGCCGCAGCCGACGCGCGAGGCGCATCACCGCGATCCGCAGCTCACTGGACAGGGCGGGTCCGGTCGACTTCGTCGCCGTAGGGGTCGTCACAATCGTTAGCATACCTCATGAGTCATGCTAACGACCAGCCCAGCCCCCCGAAGCGGTGCCCCTCAATCCGGTCAGGATCGGACTGAGCGGCACCGCAAGTGGTGGTGGTCCCAGCCGGTGCCCCTCAATCCGGTCAGGACCGGACTGAGCGGCACCGCGAGTGGTGGTGGTCCCAGCCGGTGCCCCTCAATCCGGTCAGGGCCGGACTGAGCGGCACCGCGCGGGGTTCACGCGGGCGGGGGAGCCGGGTTCGTCGGGGGCGCGGCGGTCGAGGCGTCTGCGGTCGGCCGAGCCGGTGCCTCCGGGCCGGACCCGGTGGGCGCGCCCGTCGGCGCCTTCTTCGCCGGCGCAGCGGTCCGCTTCGTCGCCGGGCGCTTGGCCGCCGCCCGCTTCGCCGGCTTGCTCGGCGCCTTCGCCGTGGGCGGCGTCGTGGCTGCCTTCGCCGGGGACGCGCCGGGCGACCCGGCGGGCGTCTCGGTCACTGCCGCGGACCGCTCGACCGGCGCGGTCGGCTCGGCGGGCCTTGCCGGCGCGGGTGCGGCAGCCTTGGTCGGCTCGGCGGGCCTTGCGGGTGCCGCCGCCTTGGTCGGCGCGGCCGTTTTCGCGGGTGCCGCCGCCTTGGTCGGCGCGGCCGAGCGGGCCGGCTTCTTGGCCGGCTTCCTGGCCGGCTTCGTGGCGGTCCTGGTTGCGGCCGGCTTCTGCGCCTGGGCCGCCGCTGCCGACGAAGTCGCGGGCTGGCTCTTCGCCGGCTGAGCCTTGGCCGGAGCAGGTGCCGTGGCCGGGGCCCTCTTCGCCGGCGGCTCGGTCGTCTTGGCGGCCGAGACCGCGCCGCCGTGCGGCCGGGCGACGGTCGCCTCGGGCCGGCTCCTCGTCAGCCGAGACAGCCGCGAGAGCAGGGCCGGTCGTGCGGACTCCGTCGACGGGCGCGGCGCGACCTGCTTCGTGGGCTCCGCCTGCTTCGCGGGCTCCGCGTGCTTCGTGGGCTCCGCCTGCTTCGTGGGCTCCGTCTGCTTCGCCGACTCGACGGCGCGGCTCGCCGGCACGGGCGGGGCCGCCGCGGGCGCGGGCTTGGCGGGCGACGGCGTCACCCCGGCGAGCGGCTGGGTGGCCTCGGCCCCATTCGACGACGGCGGCCGGCTCGCGCGGGTGGCCGGCTCGAGCGGCTGGCGGGCCGGCTTGAGCGGCTGTGCCGTCAGCCCGGCGTCGGACCGCAGGCGAGCCGGCGACTCGATGAGCGGCGCCAGGGTCGCCGACAGCTGCTGGACGGCCGCCTCGAGGTCGTCGAGCCGACGGTCGTCGCCCCGCATCTGGTCCGCGACGAGCAGGCTCCCGCCGATGACCGTGAGCAGGACGACGGCGACCCCCGCGCTCGCGAGCAGCGGCACCTGCCGGTTGAGGTCCTCCTCGCCGGAGATCTTCCACCAGCCGACCGCGCCGACGGCCGCGGCGAGGACGAGGAAGCCGACGCCGGTGTAGAGGCGGGAGCGGCTGGGGGACATGGTGTCGCCTCCGGGTTGAGGTTGGGCGGAGCGGGAGCTCGCGGCGT
Organism: Mycobacteriales bacterium; assembly: GCA_035536955.1. Classification (GTDB taxonomy): domain Bacteria; phylum Actinomycetota; class Actinomycetes; order BP-191; family BP-191; genus DATLNF01. The sequence continues at coordinate 9,400 of DATLNF010000086.1, forward strand.
ACGACGCCATCAGCGCGAGGGAGAGCGCAGCCACGAGCAGAGCGCCGAGGACGAGAGCGAAGACGCCCCCGAGGTGCAGCGGCGGGCCGGTCATGTCGCCCCCGTGCCGAGGTAGGCCTCGCGCAGCCGGCCTTGCATCGTGCGGACCTCGTCGCCCTCGGCCGCGGCGACGACCTGGCCCTTCTCGAGCACGTACGCGCGGTGCGCGAGGTCGAGAGCGAGCACGTTCTGCTCGACGATGAGCACCGCGACTCCTGAGCTGCGGTTCACCTCGGCGATGAGGTTGAACGCGGTCTCCGTCATGATCGGCGACAGCCCGAGCGACGCCTCGTCGACGAGCATGAGCCTTGGCCGGGACATGATCGCCCGGCCCAGCGCAAGCATCTGCTGCTGCCCGCCGGACAGGGTCCCGGCCTTCTGGTTGCGGCGCTCGGCGAGGATCGGGAACGTCGTGAACGCCTGGTCGAGCGACTCGGCGATCGCCTGCTTGTCCTTGGAGACGTACGCGCCGAGCGCGAGGTTCTCCGAGACGGTGAGGTCGCGGAGCATCCCGCGCCCCTCCGGCACCATGACCACCCCCCGCCGGACGAGCTGCTCCGGAAGCCGACCGGTGACGTCCGCGCCGGAGAGCCGGACGTGGCCGGCAGTCGGTCGCAGCAGCCCGGTGATCGTGCGCAGCGTCGTCGTCTTGCCCGCGCCGTTGGATCCCATCAGCGCGACGACCTCGCCCTCCGCGACGGACAGCGAGACGTCGAAGAGGACCTGCAGCGCGCCGTACCCGGAGCACAGTCCCTCGACCTCGAGCAGCGGCGCGCTCATGCGGTGGCCCCCTGCAGCGATCCCTTGCCGAGGAACGACTCGACGACCCGGGGCTGGGCCGTGACGTCGGCCGGTGCGCCCTCGGCGATCAGCTCGCCGGACTCGAGGCAGTAGGCGTAGTCGCACACGCGGGCGATCAGCGGGACGTGGTGCTCGATGACGACGAGGCTGAGGCCGAGCTCGTCGCGCAGCGCGAGGAACCGATCGCCGAGCTGGTGCGCCTCGTCCGGGGTCAGCCCGGCACTCGCCTCGTCGAGGAGCAGCAGGTCCGGCCCCGCGCTGACTGCGGCCGCGATCTCGCAGATCCGCATGGTGCCGTACGGCAGCCCGCCCAGCGTCTCCTCGGCGAGGTGGTCGAGGCCGAACAGCTCCAGCGCGAGGTCCGCACGCCGCCGCAGCTCGCGCTCGTCCGGCACGCTGGCGCCGAGCGCGAGGATGCCGGCCGACGCCGGGTAGCGAGCCAGCCAGGTCTGCGCGAGGAGCATGTTCTGCCGGACCGTGTCGGCCCGGATGAGCCCCATGTCCTGGAACGTGCGAGCCAGCCCGATGCGCGAGCGGCGGGCCGGGTCGGCGCCGACGAGCTCCTGCTCGCGGTAGCGGATCGAGCCGCGCACCGGCGCCAGTCCGCTCACCGCGTTGAAGAACGTCGACTTGCCCGCTCCGTTCGCTCCGATCAGCCCGACGATCTCGCCGCGGCGCACCTCGAGCGACATCTCGGACAGCGCGCGTACGCCGCCGTACTGCACCGTCACGTCCCGAGCGACGAGCAGCGCCCGCACCGGGAGCCGAGCGGGGAGCCCGCGCGGGACCCGGCGCAGGTCGGCGGCCGACGCTGCGGACGCCGCTGCGTTCGTCGCCTGCGGGCGGGGCGAGGGGCGCTCGCGCGGCCCTTCCAGCAGCCGCTCGACCCGTCCGCGCAGCGCGCGCAGCTGGCCGCCAGTGCCCTCGGGGTTGACAACGACGTTGATGACGAGGAACGCGGCGAAGACGATCGGGATCGCGGTGGCGAGGTCGCCGAGCAGCGGCAGCGAAGCGCCGGCCGGGACGAGGTTGGGCAGTCCGCGCACGAAGAACGCCGCCATGCAGATGCCGACCGGCGATCCGGCACCGCCGACGACCACGATCGCGACGAGGATCAG
>DATLNF010000087.1:0-8554 GCA_035536955.1 Mycobacteriales bacterium
GCACCGCGCTCGTCGAGGAGGAACGCGAGGACGGCGGAGGCGTCGAGGACCGTCACTCGCGTGCGGCCTCGGCCCGACGCTCCTCGATGAGCTCGTCGACCAGCGACCGCCCGGCCGGGATCCGGGCGCCGAGGGCCTTCAGCGCGGCAATCGCGTCGGTCGGGCGCTCCAGCACGACCCGGCCGCCCTCGACGCGCAACCGCAGCTCGGTGCCGGGCTCGAGCTCGAGCTCCGCGCGCACCGCGGCCGGGATGACGACCCGGCCCTGCTGCCCCATGACGACGGTGGCATCCACGACGCGATCATGCCACATGAGTGGCCAGAGTGGCACGAGAGTTCCCATGCCGCCGAGTCTTGTCCGCGCCGTCGCCGTACCACCGCGCGGAAGGCGATCTGTGGATTCCGGCACGGCCTGCGGGCGGTGCCGCTCAGTCCGGTCATAGCCGGACTGGGGGGCACCGCTCGCGAAGGCACCTGCGGGCGGTGACGCTCAGTCCGGCTATAGCCGGAGTGAGGGGCACCACTCGCGGCGGGGGTCGCTGGTGTAGAACCACCACCGGCGGGTGGCACCGACGCGGGAAGGGTCGGCATGGCGGACCGGTGGGTCGCGGGGGATCTCTACGAGCCGTACGTCGGGCGGTGGAGCCGCAAGGTCGCGCCGGAGTTCCTCCGCTGGCTCGGGGCGCCGCCGGGCCGGCGGTGGCTCGATGTCGGCTGCGGCACCGGCGCGCTGACGCAGACGATCCTCGACCTCGCGGAGCCGTCGTACGTCGTCGGGGTGGAGCCGTCGGCGGGATTCGTGGAGCACGCGCGCGCTCACGTGGTGGACCCGCGCGCGGAGTTCTCCGCCGGGGATGCGCTGTCGCTCGGTCGGGCGGACGCCGAGTTCGACGCGGTCGTGTCCGGGCTGGTCCTCAACTTCGTGCCCGACCAGCCGGCCGCGCTCGCCGAGATGCGCCGGGTCGCGAAGCCGGGCGCGACGGTCGCGGCCTACGTCTGGGACTACGCCGAGGGCATGCAGCTGATGCGGGTCTTCTGGGACGCGGCGGTGTCGCTCGACCCGACCGCCGCGGCCGAAGCCGATGAGGCGTCGCGCTTCTCCATGTGCCGGCCGGAGGCGTTGGCCGAGCTGTTCACGGCGGCCGGGTACGACGACGTCGCGACCGACGGCATCGTCGTACCCACCGTCTTCCGCGACTTCGACGACTACTGGACGCCGTTCCTCAGCGGCCAGGCGCCGGCGCCCGGCTACACCATGTCGCTGGCGGAGGACGCGCGGGCCGAGCTGCGCGAGCTGATCCGCTCGCGGCTGCCGTACGACGCCGATGGGTCGATCCCGCTGACCGCCCGCGCCTGGGCCGTCAAGGGGATCGCTCAGCCGTAGAGCCAGTTGGGTGCGAGGTCGTGGCCGAGCTCCTGGGTCAGCATCGACTTCCGCTGCGTCACGAGGTCGACCACGGCGACGTTCCAGTTGTAGCCGCTGCCCACGTCGGGGCACGGGTCGCAGGTCCGCGGAGGCGTGCGGACCGTCTCGATCAGCAGCCGCCGACCGTCCCGGCTCCACGCCGGTGACGCCCCCTGTTCGTCGGGCTCGAGCCAGTCACTGATGTCCTCCGCGTCACCGGTGCGGAGGTCCAGCTGCGCCACCCGGTACCCGACGCTGTTGAACATCGTGAAGGCGATGACCGGCGCGACCGGCGACCAAGCCGGGCTCTCGCCCACCACGTCGAGGTCCGTGCGGCCGCGACCGTCGGCGTCGATCAGGAACAGGTTCCGCCGGCAGCTCGTCACCGCGTCGCACGCGGTCCGATCAGCCCCCGGCGCGTAGTCGACGAACGCCAGGCGTCGGCTGTCCGGCGACCAGGTCGGCTCCCAGCCCTTCGTCAGCTCGCGCAGCCCGGTGCCGTCCGGTCGGACCAGCCAGACGCTCGCGCAGTTGTCGTGCGCGTCGCAGCCGGCCTTCGCGAACCCGTTGGTGAACGCGATCCACTCCCCGTTCGGCGACCACGACGCCCACCCGACGGTGCAGGTCTGGTCGTCCCCGGTGCAGCTGCGCTGCGTCAGCCGGCGACGGCCACTGCCGTCGCTGCGCATGATGAACAGGCCACCCACCAGGTCGTCGTTGCTGCCGAACACGATCCAGCGCCCGTCGGGCGACGGTGTCGGGTCGAACTCGGGCACGTCGTTGACGGTGAGCGCCCGGACGTCGCTGCCGTCGGCGTTCATCAGGTAGATGTCGTGGTCGCCGTCACGCGCACTGGAGAAGACGACGCGCGGGCCGCGGTCGGTCCGGACGCGGGGTGCGGCGATCGGCGACGGGCGGCGCCGCGCGCCGGTCTCCGGGCGGCGCTCGGCGGCATGTGGCTCGGACCGCGGGTTCGGGACCACAGCGACGCCCGGCTGCGGTGGCTCCGGGACCAGCTCTGGCAGCGGAGTGTCAACGCCGGGCGCCGGCGAGGTGACCGGGGGCCGGTCGGTGATGTCCAGCTCGGACCGCGCCGCACTCCGCGGGTCGTCGATCGTGATGACGAGCGTCGTCGCGAGCACCGCGAGCAGCGGCGCCGCGGTGAGCGCCCGGCGACGGCGACGCAGCGTCGTACCGCGCCGGCGCGAGGTCGCCATGAGCTCGGTCCACGACCGGGTCGGCTGCAGGTCGCGGTCAGGCTCGGTCATCGAGCACCTCCGCGACGTTGTCGCCGAGACCGCGGCGGAGCGCGGCGAGCCCGCGCTGCAAGTGGGTGCGGACGCTGCTGGCCGCGATGCCGAGCGCCTCGGACACCTCCGCGTCGCTGAGCCCGGCCAGGTAGTACAGGACGATCGCGTCGCGCTGCCGCTTGGGCAGCCGAACCAGCGCGGCGACGAGCGCGAGCCGCGTCACGACCGCGTCGTCGAACCTCGTCGCGCCGACCAGCCCGCGCTCGTACGCGCTCGCCAGCTCCGCGCGCGCCGCTTCGGCGGGCTTGCGGCGGCGTACCGCGTCGATCGCGACGTTGGTCGCGACCCGCATCACCCAGGCGTCGAGATGCGGCAAGGCGCGCACCTTGCGCCATGACGCGTACGTCCGCGCCAGGGCCTCGGCTGCGACGTCCTCCGCAAGCGTGCGGTCACCCGTGATGCGGAACGCCAGGCGCATCGCCGGCAGGAACAGCTGCGGATAGACCTCCTCGAACGCGCGCGGACCCCCGACCGCGCGCGCCGAGGAGTCCACCGCGCGCGAGGCGGCCACCGGGACCGTGGTCCCGGTGGCCGTCATCGCGACGTCTGACACGTTCGGTGCCTCTCCCCCGCCGGCCATGTTCGACGGACTCCGCTGAAGATCCTGGTACGCCGGACCGCGTTCGTCACGACGACCGCTTCCCCCGTGGCTACCGCGGCCGTTCGGGCCGGTCGACGACATCTACGAACGACGGGGCAGCTGCGTCTACGCCGGTCGGCAGAATTCTCCGTCTCGGCGTCCGCTGCTAAACCGTCACGGTGACGACGTTCGAGCAGCGCGTCCGGGTCGCATCACAGACCTGGTAGGTGTGGGTCCCGGCGCTCGGCAGGTCGCTGTGGCTGCCGTCGTTCTGCACCGTCGCCAGGTGGGCCGAGTCGCGGGAGATGTGGACGGTCGAGGTGAGCCCGCCGACCCATTCGAGCACCACCTTGAGGCGCTTGCCCTGCGGCAGCACGTGTGCGGCGAGGGTGAACGCCGGAGAGGTGTTCGTCGCGACGGTGCGGACGGTCTCATGCGCGCCGCCGCGGTTGTCGACGACGGTGAGCCGGACCTGGTAGTCCTCGCGGTGTCGCGGATACGTGTTGGTGACGGTGGCACCGCTGCCGAAGGAGTAGTCACCGAAGGCCCAGCGGTAGCTGACGACGCTGCCGTCGGGGTCCGACGAGCCGGTGGCGTCGAACGTGCAGGTGAGCCCGTCGCAACGATGGGTGAACGATGCCGTCGGCAGTGCGTTGGACCCCACCGCCGGCGGGGTGACCTGGAACGCACCGGCGGTGAGGCGGGGGGTGAGGCCGCCGTCGACGTCGACGCCGTTCTGCGCGGTGTAGTCCCAGGCGCCGCAGGGCGCCGGGCCGTTCGCGGGTCCTGCCACGAATCCCGAGTACGTCAACGGCGCGGTGAGGGTCACGTAGTGGCGAGTGCCGGCCGCGTCGGCGCCCGAGGCGAACACCCGACTTCCCCACGACAGGTCCTCGATGACCATGCAGTCCAGCGTCACGGTCACCGCGCCAGGTGCGGACGGCAACCCCAGGCCGACGTCCGCCGACGTCGACCCGAGGACCGCGACGCCGTACGGGCGGGCAGTGCTCGAGGCCTCGATCGCGAGGCAGTTGGCCGACTCGGTCACATAGGCAGACAGCAGCTGGACGGACCACGAGGTGGACTCGTGGCAGCCCGTACCGGTGACCGCGCGCGTGTCGGTCGACGCGGCGGCGGGTGCTTGCGCGAGCGGCACGGTCGCCAGCGCGAGCAGCGCGACCAGCGCCGCCTGGGTCGCCCGAAGCCAGTGTCGACCATTTCGTGACTGCCGGACCGTGGCGCTCATCGCTTCCCCCCGTGGACGTCAGGTGCTGTCGACCGGTTCCACGAACGAGCGCGACCGCGTGTCTACAGCGGTCGCCGGCATCTTCTGTCGGGCACTCGACTGTTCCCCGAAGGTGCTGCTGTAGACGCCGCCCCTCTCTCGCTCGTCGGACAGCTGACGCGGTGACTCGCCGACGACTACCACGCCGAACGCCGGCGCAAAAGGGGGCTGACCATCATGAACAAGCGATCCGGTCGAATGCGCGTCGGCGTGCTCGCCGCGTCGGCGATGATCCTGTCGGCAGCGGTCGGTTCAGCCGCGCTCGCGCAACCGCGATCGCTCGTCGACCTCCAGCTGCTGTCGGTCTCCGACTGGCACGCCCAGCTCGACCCGCTGTCCGGGGTCGGCGGCGCTGCGGTGCTCTCGGCGTACTGGAACGCCGACCGCGCGGCGAACCCGAACACGCTGACGTTCACGGCCGGCGACGCATTCGGCGGCTCGCCACCGCTGTCCGCGTTCTTCGACGAGGAGCCGGCGGTCCGCGCCATGAACCTCATGGGGTTCACGGCCGACACACTCGGCAACCACAACTTCGACCGAGGCGTCGGGCACCTGCAGCGCATGGTCGACCTCGCGGAGTACGACGTCCTCGCGGCCAACCTCCGTGACCCCGAAGCGTCCTTGACCGGGGTCGCTCCGTACGCCGTCTACGAGGTCGGCGGCGTGACGGTCGGCGTCGTCGGCGTGATCAACCCGGAAGCGCCGACGTTGGTGCGCCCCGGGTCCTTCGGACCCCTGACCGTCACCGATCCGGTGCCGGCCGCGAACCAGGCACGGGCCCGGGCGCAGGCGCAGGGCGCCGAGGTCGTCATCGCGCTGACCCACATGGGCGTCACCGGCAGCGATCCGGCCACCGGGGCGGCGACCGGGCCGCTGATCGACTTCGCCGACGAGGTCGGCGGCTTCGACGTCATCCTGGGCGACCACACCGACACCCAGTACGCCGGGATCCACAACAACGCACTCGTCGTGCAGAACAAGAGCAAGGGGCTGACCTACGCCCGCACGACGCTGTCAATCGACCCCGAGAACGGACGGGTAGCCCAGCGGTCGGCGCAGTTCGTCGTACCGCTCGCCTCGAAGGTCACTCCCGATCAGCGCGTCGTCGACCTCCTGAAGCCGTACCGGGACAGGATCACCGCGGTCTACGACACGCCCATCGGGGTCGCGACCGCGATGTTCCCGCGCGGCGGCAACGTCGAGCGGCTGCGTGAGGTCGCCCTCGGCAACCTGGTGACCGACGCGATGCGCAACCGCTACGGCACCCAGCTCGCATTCGTCAACGGCGGCGGTCTGCGCGCAGCGCTGCCCTCGAGCTACTCGCCGAAGGACTCGTCGCTGCGCAGGTCGGCGCTCGGGTACGCCGCCGGCCCGCCGTACGACCTCGTTCTCGGCGACGTCTTCACCGTGCTGCCGTTCGGCAACGCCGCGGTGACCCGGACGGTGACCGGCGCCCAGCTGCACGCGGCCCTCGAGCACAGCGTCGGCGCCCTGCCCGTCGCGAACGGGAAGTTCCTGCAGGTGTCCGGCTTGCGCTTCACCTACGACTCGAGGCTCCCGGCCGGAAGCCGGGTCGTGGCCGTCGAGCTCGAGGACGGCACGCCGATCCTGCGCGACGCCAGCACCTACACCGCCGCGACGACCGACTTCCTCAGCACCGGCGGCGACGGCTACACGATGCTCGCGAACGGGCACGGCGTGACGCGCGAGGTCGTCGCGGACGTGGTCGCCGACCACATCCGGGCTAGGGAGACGATCAGCCCGCTCGTGGAGGGTCGCATCCGCGACCTCGCTTCCTGAGCGCTAGTTCCGGCGGCGGCAGTCGTCGCGGTAGCGGTAGCGGGCAGTCCGGCCGATGCCTTGTTCGCGAGCCTCCCGGAGGGATGCGCGCCTCAGTCGAGGAGCGACTACGAGCGCTCTATCGCCCGCAGACGCTCATGATCTTGGGTACGGCGACCGGGAGACTCGGGAGACTTCGGGTGCCTCGGCTGCAACACGTCGCCCCGGTGTTCCGCGAAGGGACACCGGGGCGACGGGTTTCAGACGTGGTTACTCGGGGGTCGGCGGGGTGGCCGGCGAGGCAGGCGACTGCGGGGACTCCGCCGTGGCCGGAGATGCCGCGCTCGCCGGAGACTGCGCGGTTGCCGGGCTCTGCGCGGTCGCGGGGCTCTGCGCGGACGCCGGGCTCTGCGCGGACGCAGGTGTGGCCGGGGACGCAGGTGTGGCCGGGGACTCGGCGGTCGCCGGGCTCGCCGCGGTGGCCGGGCTCTGTGGCGACGTACCGGTCGCCGGCGATCCGGCGGTGGCCGGGCTGCCCGCGGTGGCGGGCGACTGAGCGGACACCGCGGACTGCGCGGTCTGCGCCGAGGCAGCCGAGGCAGCCGAGGCAGCCGCGCGCGCCGCCGCTACGCGGACACTCGCGTTGTCGGACGCCTCGTCCGGCAGGGCGGTGGCGGCGACAGCCCGCTCGGCCAGACCTGCGGCGAGCACGGGCTGTGCCTGCGTTGCGGCGTTCTCGACGGCGGTGCTGAGGCCGGTCGACGAAGCGCCGTCGTCATCGGCAGCGAGGGATGCGGATGCGAAGCCGCCAAGTCCCACGGTGGCGACACCGGTTGCTGCAAGGACCTTCCACGTGCGTTTGCTCGTCATGCGTTGCCTCCCAGGATGCGGGCCAGTGATCCTTGGAATCAGCCTGCCCGAGCCACTGCGGTGAACACCTGTCGGCGTCGTCAGGACGCCCTGTCGAGCCAGCCAGCGGCACCGCTGAGATATGCGCGGGTCGTGCTCTCCCACCCCACCTGCAGCGCGGCGAAGGGACCCGTGGCGAGCGCGACGAGCACGGCTGCGGTGCGCTGCGCGAGGTCACGCGCGTCGGTCGTCGCGGCGAAACCGGCCCAGAGCTGGTCGCGGTACGCCGTCGCGACTGCGGCCACGTCAGGCCGGAAGATGGCCAGCGCGTCGAGGTGGCCGAGCATCCGCGCGAGGTCGTCACTGCGCTGGCCCGGGCCCGCGCGGTCGAGGTCGAGGACGCCGGTGATACGGCCCTCGTCGACCAGCAGCTGCGCGTCGTACAGGTCCCCGTGGATCGTCGTGGCCGGCAGACCTTCGGGCTCGGGGCCGATGCGCGCGAGGACGTCGTCGAGGACCGCCGCGTCGTCAGGGAGCACGCGGCGCAGCAGGCCGGCGAGGCGCACGGCATCGTCGCGCGCGGACACCAGGGGTACGGCGGCGGTCGGCGCGCTCGCGATCGCGTCGACCAGCTCGAGCAGGTCGTCGGGCCCTGGAAGCTTCGCGCCGCGCGCGATGGCCGCGACCAGGCTCTCGCCCGGCAGCTCTTCGAGTACGACGAGACCGAGCGTCTCATCGGCCGAGCGCACGCGCGGGGACGGCAGGTGCGCACTGAGCCGGGCGTGGATGTCGCGTACGCCCGCGGCCTTCTTGGGCCGCACCACCTTCACGTAGACGCGGTGAGTAGGGCAGCCGAGCCGGACGACGGCGCGGCGCGCCGGGCGATAGCTCAGGGTCAGCGCGTCGACGGGCCCTTCCACGTCGTCACCGAGCAGCCTGCGCTGCCCGTCGCTGCCGTCGCCGCGCGCGACCGCCAGCCCGGGCAGCGCGGGGTCGTGCGGTAGCCGCCACAGCCCGACCTGCAGACCTTCGGCCTCGAGCAGGAGTGCGCCGTCGGGAACCCGCCGGTCCCCAGTCATCGCGACGAGGGACTCACCGACGCGACCACGTCCGGGCCACTCGACGACGGCGTCGTACAGCACCGCGAGGCTCTGCCCCGGGTAGTACTGGACCTGCAGCGGCCGCGTGCTCTCGAGCCGGCCGCCGGCGAAGTCGACCGCGGCCGCGAGCAGCTCGCCCGCCTCGTCACCGAGCAGCACCGACGCAGCCGGCAGCAGCGGGTCCTCGATCATGCCGCCCCCCTACCCGCGCGGTCCCTCGCCACCCGGCCGGAGAGCCCAGGATCA
>DATLNF010000088.1:0-4685 GCA_035536955.1 Mycobacteriales bacterium
CTGGTCGGCGACGACCTCGGCCAGGTCGGCTACCGCGCGAAGAAGAACAGCCACCTGCTCGACCTGTCGCTGCTCGACCACTACGACCCGGACGAGTTCTGGGAGCCGGTCAAGCGCGAGAAGGGCAACCGGGTCGTGCTCGAGCCGGAGGAGTTCTACCTGCTGCTCTCGCACGAGGGCGTCCGGGTGCCGCCCGGGTACGCCGCCGAGATGACGGCGTACGACCCGACGTCGGGGGAGCTGCGCACCCATTACGCCGGCTTCTTCGACCCCGGCTTCGGCCACGGCATGGAGCCGCTCGTCGGCTCGCGCGCCGCGCTCGAGGTTCGCGCGCACGACGTCCCGTTCATGATCGAGCACCGCCAGCCCGTCTGTAAGCTCAGCTACGAGCGGATGCTCGAGGTGCCGAGCTCGCTGTACGGCGAGGGCCTGCGATCCCACTACCAGTTCCAGCGCGGCACCCTGAGCAAGCACTTCCGGCGCCCCTAGCCCGCCGCCGAATTCCGACTTCACCGACTCAGTCCACCTCGAAGCGCCGATTTCGGGCCGATTTCGGTGGACTGAGTCGGTGAAGTCGGGGCTGGGGGGGCGGTCAGGGCTGTACGACGGACACCGCGGCGAAGGAGCGCTCGACGTCGGAGCGCCAGGCGACCTCGCACCGCTGCAGGATCGGGATGCAGCGCAGGACGGCGTACGTCATCCGGTCCTCAGCGATGTAGTCCGAGGTGACGATCAGCACCTCCTCGGGGCTCACCACGGTGATCTCCCCCTGGAGCGGGCTCGGTCCCGGCATCGGCATCTCGCCGATGACGCCGCCGCCCGGCAGCTCGCGCATGCGCAGCAGGGTGGGTACGTCGTCGGCCTGGATCGGCGCCTCGAAGGCGGCGACCAGCGTGCCGTCCGCCGAGAACGCGGGGGAGCGCATGCACGGCGGCGATTCTGAGGGCGGCGGCGGGACGGTGCGGCCGACCCGGACGAGGATCCCGCACCCGCCGTCGCCCTGGTTGACCACCGCCCAGGACCCGGCCGGCTCGGTGGCGGCGGTGCTCGTCCAGGCGCGATCCGCGGTCCGCACCGCCCCGCCCGGCGTCCAGATCAGCGTCGCGACGTCCCCGCCGTCGCCGCGGGTCATCAGCACGCGCGTCCCGACGAAGCCGCTCACCTGGGTCGGCTGCGTCATCGACAGCCTCTGGCGCGCGACGACCTGCATCTCCGGGAAGGTCGCCAGCTCGACGGTGATCACGTCGTCGTCGGGCCGGTCCGGGGTGCCGTTGGTGTCGTGGCGGGTGTACGCCGCGCGCGTCTCCGCCGCGTTGACGCGGATCACCCCGTAGTCGCCGGAGCCGCCGGCGACCGCTTCCGGCGAGGTGTCGGTCACGAGGGCCCAGTGGTACGTCGGGTCGCCGCCGTCGAGCGCGTGGCCCTGGAGCAGCGTGCCGTGCCTGGTGCTCGTCGCGATCGTCCGCGTGAAGGCGACCGAGCGGATGACCTGGTCGGCTGCTCTCGACGGGTCGATGACCTGACCGTCGACGACCAGGCGCTGCGTCGGCGGCGCGCCGACCGGCAGGGAGTCGAGGAACTGGGCCATCGCGCTCTTCGCCGTCGGCGACGGCGACGGCTCAGGCGACGGCTGAGGTGAGGGGCTGCCCGGTGAGGGTGGGCTGGTGGCGACCGGTCCGGCGCTCGACGGCCCGTCGTCACGGATGCGGACGATGGCGTAGGCCGCGGTGCCGACCAGCAGCATGAGCGCAACCATCGCGACGGCGATCGGCACGGCCAGACCGGGGGGCCGGCGGAACAGGCCGCTGACCGGTTCCGGGCCGCTGGATATCGTGTCGTGCCGTCGAGGGGTCACACCCCAGTACACCGCAGCGGATCGCGCCGTGCGCCCGGAACCCGCAGACACCTTCACCCAGGTCCACGTCGCGCGCACGCATAGCGACCCCTGCGGCGGGGCACGCCAAGCGGCATGGCCGACGCGAAGGTGACGGGCCGCCTGGTCGCCGACCGGTACCTCCTGCGTGAGCAGGTGGGTCGCGGCGGCATGGGCGTGGTCTGGCGTGCCGACGACCAGGTTCTCGGCCGGACCGTCGCGGTCAAGGAGGTCCACCTCCAGCCCGGGCTGACCGACGACGAGCGCCGTGGCGTCCAGCAGCGGGTCATGCGCGAGGCGCGCGCGGCTGCTGCGCTCAACCACGTCGGCGCGGTCACGGTGTACGACGTCGTCGAGGACGGCGAGCAGGCGTACATCGTGATGGAGCTCATCGAGGCCCCCACGCTGGCCGAGCTGGTCGACCAGCGCGGCGCGCTGTCGGCCACCGAGGTCGCGCGAGTCGGCATCGCCGTGTGCGACGTGCTCACCGCCGCGCACCCGCGCGGCATCGTCCACCGCGACCTCAAGCCGGAGAACGTGCTGGTCACCGACGACCGGGTGAAGCTCACCGACTTCGGCATCGCGACCGTCAAGGACGACCCGCGGCTGACCAGCACCGGCATCGTGCTCGGGTCGCCGTCGTACATCTCGCCGGAGCAGGCGCGCGGCAACCCCGTCACGCCGGCGACGGACCTGTGGGGCCTCGGCGCGACGCTGTACTTCGCCGCCACCGGCGCGCCGCCGTTCGACCGCGGCGAGGCCATCGCGACGCTGACCGCCGTGGCGCACGACGAGCTGGTCGTCGACCCGGCCGCGGGGGCGCTCGCCCCGCTGCTGACCCGCATGCTCGACAAGGACCCCGACGTACGGCCCGACCTGCCCGAGGTCCGCGCGGAGCTCGCCGACGTCGCCGAGCGGGACGGCCACACGGCCGCGATGCCGGTCGTCGCCGGCTCCGCTCCGACCGTCGCCCAGACCCGGGTGCAGACGAGGGCCACGCCGCCGCCGGTCGTGCCGATCGAGCCCGCGTACGACGAAGCGCCGTACGGCGAGGTGCGTCGCCGGCGCAGCTGGCTGCCGGTCGCGCTCGTCGGGCTCGCGGTGCTCGTGCTGCTCGCGGTGGCGTTCGGCGGGATCCTCGACGACGGCGAGAAGGGTGCCGCGCTCACCGACGGGTCTCCGTCGCCGAGCGCCGCGCCGAAGACCAGTGCGCGGGCCCAGCAGACGACCGCGGCAGCGGCACCGACGAACAAGGGTGTCGTCGTGTCCGCCGACCTGCCGGTGATCAGCGGGCTCGGTGAGACGTACACCAACGACAAGGCCGGCTACACGGTCCGCTACCCGTCCGGCTGGGAGCGGGTGCAGCGCTCCGACTCGGCGATCGACTTCCGCGAGCCGGGCACCGGTCGCTACCTGCGCGTCGACTGGACCAAGTCGCCGAAGGGCGACCCGGTCGCCGACTGGCAGCGCCAGTCGAGGTCGTTCGGCGAGTCGCACTCGGGCTACGAGGAGATCCGCATCGAGCCGGTTGACTACCGCGACCACGACGCGGCCATCTGGGAGTACCGCTACACCGACGGCGGCGCTGCCCTCCACGCCTCCAACCTGGCGATCGTCACCGAGGATCGTGGCTTCGCGCTGAACTTCCAGACCCGCGAGGGCAACTGGGAGCAGTCCCAGGACCTCATCCGGGCCATGACGGAGGCCTTCGAGATCCACGACTCGGACTGACCTCTCCACCGACCCCGGGGCCTCCGACGTAGCACCTGTCCAGGCTGTGGACAGGGGTTCTGCCGGGGCGGCGCGCTGGCTAGCATCGGGCGCATGCCGGGAGGTTCCTCGCGGTACGCCGCAACCGTCGCCGCAGCCGCTGCCGTCGGCGTGTTCGCCGCCGGGTGCTCGGACTCCGCCGCGGGGCCGGTGGTCCTGAAGTCCCGCACGCCGCTCGCCTCGCCGAGCGCGTTTCCGGCGCCGACCTTCCCCGCAACTCCAGAAGGCGCCGCCGCCTTCGCGAGGTACTTCTTCCAGGTCCTCGACGAGGCATATGTCTCGGGAGATACGACCGACCTCGAAGTGTCTATTGGCAGCGAGTGCGAGTCGTGCGCGCGCATGCTCGGTGCGATCACGCGCACCTATGCCGAGGGGCAGCGCTACGAGGGTGGCCGGACAACGGTCGCCTTCGCAGAGAGTCCGGCCGCTCCGGGCAGCACCGCGACTGTGGACGTCATCTATTCAAGTGAGGAGCTGCGTCGCGTCGACTCACGCGGCGAAACAGTCTCCAAAGAGCCCGCAGCGCTGAAGGTCGAAGCGACTCTTCGTCTTAGGTGGATGGGACGCCATTGGGTCGTAACTGCTTATGGGATCGCTCGATGAAGGGCCTTCTCGCCTCGGCGCTCGTGGCGCTTGTCGTGGACTTAGCCGTGATCACACCCGCGCAGGCCGAGGAGCGCTGCGATCGAGGCACCTGTGTAGGGTCACTTCCGACCGAGGCTGGGTTCGGGGTGGGGATCTCGGTCGGCGGGGGGCCGGTCGGCGCTGAGGGCGGGGGAGGGGGCGGCGGTTCGTCGTCGGGGCCGCTCTACACGTACGCCTACGTGCCCGCCTGCAGCAGCAACGGGCCCCCGCCCGGCAACGCCGACCTCTGCCTGGCCGCGACGACGAGCTGCGCGGACGGCGGGGTGCGGCTGTGGGTCTTCCGCCGCGAGGTCGACCGCGACACCCGCGCGCCGCTGACCGGCTGGGACCGCCTCGACGGCACGATCTGCATGGACGCGACCGCGGACGGCGCGCCGGCCATCGCCCGGCTCCCCGC
>DATLNF010000089.1:0-29342 GCA_035536955.1 Mycobacteriales bacterium
CCGGACCGTGTCGGCCCGGATGAGCCCCATGTCCTGGAACGTGCGAGCCAGCCCGATGCGCGAGCGGCGGGCCGGGTCGGCGCCGACGAGCTCCTGCTCGCGGTAGCGGATCGAGCCGCGCACCGGTGCCAGTCCGCTCACCGCGTTGAAGAACGTCGACTTGCCCGCTCCGTTCGCTCCGATCAGCCCGACGATCTCGCCGCGGCGTACCTCGAGCGACACCTCGGACAGCGCGCGTACGCCGCCGTACTGCACCGTGACGTCCCGAGCGACGAGCAGCGCCCGCACCGGGAGCCGAGCGGGGAGCCCGCGCGGGACCCGGCGCAGGTCGGCGGCCGACGCGGCGGACGCCGCTGCGTTCGTCGCCTGCGGGCGGGGCGAGGGGCGCTCGCGCGGCCCCGCCAGCAGCCGCTCGAGCCGCTCGCGCATCGCGCGCAGCTGGCCGCCGGTGCCCTCGGGGTTGACGACGACGTTGATGACGAGGAACGCGGCGAAGACGATCGGGATCGCGGTGGCCAGGTCGCCGAGCAGCGGCAGCGAAGCGCCGGCCGGGACGAGGTTGGGCAGTCCACGCACGAAGAACGCCGCCATGCAGATGCCGACCGGCGATCCGGCACCGCCGACGACCACGATCGCGACGAGGATCAGCGAGGCCTGCAGGTTGAAGGTCCCGACGTCGTTGACGGTGCCTTCCTTGAAGCCGATGAGCGCGCCGCCGAGACCGGCGATCGCGCCGGAGAGCGCGTACGCGAGCAGCTTCGTCGGCCCGGGCTGCACGCCGAAGGCCACCGCCCGCTGCTCCACGTCCCTGACGGCGACGAACGCCCGGCCGGCTCGCGTCGCGTCGATCCGGCGCAGCACGACGACGGTGAGAACGAGAAGCACGACACCGAAGTAGTAGAGCCGGCGGAAGCCGTGCGTCGCCGGGTCGAAGAACGACGGCGCCGCGAACGTCAGCGTGTTGTCCTTGATCGCGCTCTGCTGAAACAGGTACGTGTCCGCGAACACCTGGAAGGCGAGCGTCACGATCGCGACCTGCAGCCCGCGGATGCGCAGGCTCGGCAGGCCGATGACCGCCGACACCGCCGCCGTGATCGTCACCGCGCCGAGGAACGCGAGCGGCCACGGGATCCCGCGGCCGCCGAGCCCGATCGCGGCGAACGTCCCGACGCCGAGCAGACCCGCGTGCGCGAGTGACAGCTGGCCGGTCCGGCCGACGAGGAGGTCCAGGCCCAACGCGGCGATCGCGACCGCGATCACCGTGACGAGCGTCGAGACCTGACCCTCCTGCAGCAGGGCCGGGCCGGCGATGACGACCACCGCGACGACGGCGCCGAACACCGCAGGCACGATCGGCAGACGCGCACGTGGCGCGAACAGCTCACGCGACACCGGTGGTCCCCAGGATCCCGCGAGGGCGGACGAGCAGGGTGCCGAGCACCAGGACGAGCACCGCGAGGCTCGCGTAGCCGTTCTGGCTCTCCGTCGCGTTCGACTGGACAACGGTCTCCACGACGCCGACGAGGAGGCTGCCGAGGATGGCGCCCCAGATGCTGTCGAGGCCGCCGATGACCGCACCGGCCAGCGCGCGCAGGCTGAACTGCGTCTGCGCGAACGGCGTCAGGTTGCCGAACGCCGGCACGAGGACCGCTGCGGCCAGCCCGGAGAGCGCGCCGCCGACGCCCCACGCGAAGAGGTAGACGGAGTTGACCCGGACGCCGAGCAGGCGGGCGACGGTGGGGTCGCTCGTCGCCGCGCGAGTGGCGAGGCCGAACTTCGTCCGGCTCAGGAAGAGGTAGAGCGCGAGCGCGACCAGCGCGGCGAGGAAGAACGCGGCGACGCGGGTCGCGGGCAGCGGCGCATCGAGCACGTCGAAGATGCGGTTCCCGACGGCCGACGGCGCCGGCACCGGGTCACTGCCGTACATCTTCAGCTCGAGCAGCGCGAGGAACAGCGCCACCCCGAGCGTCGCGATCAGACCGTCGAGCGGGGGCCGGCGCACGAGCGGCCGCATGACCACACGCTCGACGACGAGCCCCAGCAGCGCGCCCAGCACCACCGCGATGACGCCGGCCATCAGCGCGGACGGGTGGTAGCCGATGACCGGCATCCCCTCGTCCCGCCAGTGCAGGCCGGCGAACAGGCCGAACGCGCCGATCTCGCCCATCGCGATCGACAGCGTCTTGGTGCCGGTGTAGATGAGGACGACGGCGACCGCGATCAGCGAGTACGCCGCACCCACGGCGAGACCGGTGACGACCTGGGAGATGAGCATCGACTAGTAGCCGCTGCGGTAGTCGGCCTCGACCGCCCAAGACCTGCTCTGCTCCTTGTAGGTCACGACCTGACGCGCACCGGTCCGGACGCCGGGCCCGAAGCTCAACGGCGACCACAGTGTCGGGGTGCCGTCGACGACGCTCGTCGCGCCGAGCCGCAGGTTCTGCATGGCGTGCCGGAAGTTGTTCTGGCCGAGATCTTCGCCGATCGTCTTCAGCGCTGCCGCGATGATCTGGCCGATGCCCCAGCCGGGGATGCCGAGGTCCTCCGGAGGGTCGGCGTACAGCGCCTGGTACGCGCGCTTGTACGTCGCCGTCCGCGGGTCGTTGAGCGCCGGCCACGGGCTGAACGCGCGCGCGTCGCGCAGCGCCTGGTTGGCGCCGCCGCCGAAGACGATGTTGAAGTTCCAGGAGATCGAGTTCGCGAACCAGATCGGGTGGTAGCCGATCGCGTCGGCCTGGCTGGCGAGCTTCGCGGCGGGGATCGGTGCCATGTAGAGCCACGTCGCCGTCGCGCCGGACTGGCGCAGCTGGGTCGCCTGCGCCGAGAAGTCGTTGGAGTCACCGGAGATCTGCGTCTCGTAGACGACGTCCAGGCCGAGCTTCTTCGCCTCCGTCTTGAAAGCCTCGACGCCGGGCTTGAGCGTGTTGTCCGTCTCGTACACGACGGCGACCTTCTGCTGCTTGATGCCGCGCTTGAAGTACTGCGCGATCATCGTGCCCTGCTCGTCGTGGTCGATGGTCAGTCCGAAGGTCCACTCTTGCGCGGCCGACATGTTGACCGGCGTCTGGACCATCAGGTTGGGCACCTGCCGGTCGTCGAGGAACTTCCCGATCGCGCCTTGCACGCCGAGCCGGTCCAGCGCGACCACCGCGAAGTTGCCGTCGTCGATCGCGCGCTGCGCCACCTCGCGGGCGACCTGCTCGTTCGACGTCGTGTCGTAGATGGAGACCTGCACGTTGCGACCGGCGATGCCGCCCTTCGTGCGCAGGTAGTCCCAGTAGGCGCGGATCCCCTGCTCGACCTGCGGCGGCACGGGGGCCGCGCCGGTCTTCGGGATCAGGTAGGCGAGCTTGATGGTGGTCGCGGTGATGCCGGGCCGCCTCCCCGGGTCGACGCTCGACGGGGCGCTCGACGCCCGCCCGCCAGGTCGAGCCGGGCCGGCGGTCGCGCCGGGGCGCGGAGCGCTCGTCGCACCACCGGGGCGGGGACCCGTGGTCGCGCCCGGCCCGGTCGTCGTACCGGCCGGCGCACTGGCGCCAGGCAGCGGGGAGGTGCCGGGTACGACGGCGCCCGGGCTGGACGTGTCGACGACCTCGCCAGTCGTGTTGTCGATGACGAGCGTGCCGCCGTCGTCGGCCGGCGCGGCGACCGCGCCCGGCTCGGTCGGCTCGAACCGCGCGGCGCAGCCGGTCGACGCGACGGCGAGCACGAGCGCGACGACCGCGGCGAACCGGCGCGGACGCGCGGACGTTCTCGTGGACCAGGACGACGACACAGGCACCCCCGGACGCGACTGGCTTGACGTGCCGCAGACGACACTGCCAGGAGTCTAGGCGTGCTCGGGCGTCCAGCGAGCGGCGCGGTAGCGTCGGCACGTGCCCCGTCGCCCGGATCCCCCGCCGCTCGACACGGACGACGTGCGCACCGTCCTCGTCGGCACCGCCATCTGGACGGTCGCGCTCCTGGCGCTGCTGCCCTTCGCGGGTGCCCTCGCGGCCGCGGACCGGCTGTGGCTGCTGGCCATGTGCGCGTGCGGCATCGGGCTCGGCGTGGTCGGACTGGTCTACTGCCGACGCCGAGCGCGCGCGATCGCCCGGGACCGCGCGGCCGAGTAGCCGGCCTCCACGCGTCAGGGTGGCACTAGTCGAGCGCGGCCTCGGCGATCAGCCGAGCGCGCTCGTCCGCATCGGCGCCGAGCAGCGCCTCGACGAGGTGCCGCTCCCGCCAGCGTCCCGCCGACCAGGCGAGGGCACGCGCCAGGCCGGAGGTCTCCCCGTCGCTGTCGACGTGCAGCATGCGGTCGACGACCCGCCACCGCACTCGCACCTCGGCGCCGGTGGCGTCGACGCAGCGCAGGGGCTCATGCACCAGGTACGTCGGCGGCACGTCCGGCCAGCCCGGCGGGAGCAGCTCGCCCTGGACGCGCGCAGTCCGCGCCGGGGTCGATGCGACCGACCCGGCAACCGCCTCGGACGCCAGGTCGACGTCCAGCAGGTCCGCCAGCGCGGCGGCGTCGTCCAGCGATGCGGGTACCCGGGCGAGCGGCCCGAGCAACGGCGCCAGGTCGGGCACGTCGAGAACCACGGCGTCGACCTGCGGGACCGCGGCGAGCCCGTCGGCGGTCAGTGCGCAGACTGACGTCGGCACCGGCGCCCCGACCGCCTCGGCTCGCCGCAACAGGTCGCGGTAGCCCCGGCGAACCACGTCCGGGCCCAGCACTGCGCCGTCGGAGCCGAGCCGGTTCAGCGTCTCGGCGACCTGGTCCCGGTCGAGGGAGTCGACGCGCGACGCGAGGCCGAGCACCGCACACAGTCGCGCCGCGGGTTCCGGCAGGTCGGCGGCGAGCGGGTACAGCGCGGCGAGGAGCTCGTCCGCCCCGGGAGCCGCGACCCTGGTCGCGCGGTGCAGCGCACCGTCCGCTCCCGGGACGCACTCGTGCCGGCTCAGCCACCACCACGCGTACGACGGCAGGTGGACCCGCGCGGCGTCGTGGCGCGCCACCGCCGGCTCCGTGACCGCTCTGATCAGCTCGCCGCCGAGCTCGTCGAGCGCCCGGGTCCAGGCGGCCACGTCCGGCCGCACCAGCTCGAGGTCGCGGACGGCGAGGACCTGGTCGACCACCCAGGGCCTGGTTGCGTCCTCGCGGTTCGAGACGAGGTCGGCGCACTCGGCGAGCCAGTCGTCGGCCAGGTCGACGTACTCGGTCATCGCGCCGGGCACGAGCGGCACGTCCTCCTCGACGAGTGTCGCGAACGTCGCGAGGACGCCGGCGTCCCGCAGGGACGCGGGGCCGAAGCGCTCGATCGCATCGTCGGCAACGACCCCGAGCGGGCCGTCCGGGTCCACGACGTCGACGAGGACCCCGCCGTGCCGGGCCGGCAGCATGAGCTCGCCGGCCGGACGCCAGAAGCCCGCTGCGTCGGGCAGCGGGAGGTCGGTGAGCCAGGGCCGACCCGCGACTGCACCTGGCACGCGTAAGACGAGTGCCAGCACCGCGGCGGCGAGCGGCCACCCGTCCTCGTGCTCGGTGTCGGGCTGGTCGGCACCGTGGTCGGTGTCGAGCGCGGACTCGACCGCGACCCGTACCCGCGGGTCGTCGAGCAGTGCCTCGGCGTTCGCGTCCCGCGCGCCGAGCAGCCGCAGCAGGTCACTCGCGCCGGAGCCGGCGACCGCGTCGGCATGCACCCGCTGGAACGACAGACCAGCCTCGCGCAGGGCTGAGTCGAGAGCGGGATCGCCCGGCAGCAGGACCCCTCGGACGTCCGAGGCAACCGACCCGTCGTCGAGCGGAACGGGCAGTGCGCGGAGGGAGTCCCGGTCGGGTGCCGTCGCCAGCGCGGCGAGGACGCTCCCCCACCACGCCGGAGGCTGATCGGGGAGTCCACGCAGGACGTCGACGACGTCAGCCGTGTCGAGCAGCCGCAGGCCGAGGGCGACCAGCGCCGCCTGCCGGCGGCCCCCCGCGACGTACTCCGGGGAGACGAGGCGCGGGTCGAACGGCGCCAGCAGGCCGGTCAGCATCTCGGCGGCGCTGCCGACGTCGAGCACGTGCGCCTCCTCGGGGCGCAGCCGTATCTCGTCGTCTGCCGCCGACCCGAGCAGCCGGGTGCGCGGCAGGACGTCGGCGAGGTGCTCGCGGAGGGCGAGGTCGAAGGCACCTGCCGGCAACGTGGCCGGCAGCAGGTCCACGAGCCCCGGGTCCGGCGGCAGCGCGGCAAGCAGGTCCGCGTAGGCCCGGACTGCGGCGCGCACGACCGCGTCGGTCGCCGGACCGGGGACGACGTGGCGTCGGCCGCTCTCGACCGGGACCGTTGCGCACAGCACCGCCGGGAGTGCGACCGACTCCTCGACCGGCTGCGGTGCGCGGAGCCGGTGGTCCCCGGTGTACGGCCGCGGCGACCCCCCGTCGCCGATCGGCAGCGCCCACACGACGGACCACTCGGCGCGCTCCCGCTCCTCTGCCGGTCGCCCGGCGAGCTCCCGGGCGGTGAACGACCCGGTCGAGCGGTGCCGCAGCCATCGCGTCGTCGCCCCGTCGACGGAGAGCGCGGCCGTGCCGCCCTGCTCCGCTGTCACGCGGATGCGGCGAGCGGGCTCGACGCCGTCGACGGCGATGGTTTCGAGACCGTCGAGGAACAGCAGCATCAGGGGGTCGACGGACTCGAGCGCCGAGACCACCGCATCGACAGCCGCGTTGTCCCGCAACGGCAGCCGGACGACGGTCGCCGCGCCGTCGTCGAGCAGACGCCGGACGACCTCGTCAGGCGCCGTGGGCCACGGCAGGCGCATGACCGGTACGTCGTGCCCGCGACGGGTCAGCTGCTCGGCCACCTCGACAACGTCGGCGAGGGCGTCGACGGTCGCGTGTCGCGACCACTGCACCCCGCCGGCGGTGGTGTGGACCGACGGTGCGTCGGTGACGGAGAGGACGGCCGAGAAGCCGAGTCCGAACCGTCCCGTGTCCTGCGCCGACTTCGTCGAGACCCGACGGTGCGACAACGCCTCGATGCCGGCCGCGTCGATCGGTGTGCCGACGTTCGCGGCGTACAGCGCGCCGTCGACGAGGAGCAGCCTCAGCTCGCCGCCGACCCCGGCCCGGCGCGCCGCGTCGGCGGCGTTCTGCGCGAGCTCCACCAGGAGCCGGTCGCGGTATGCGTCGCGAGCGGCGTCGTCCTCGGCGTTCGCGTCCTCGCGCAGGCGCACCGGGCTGGCCCGCCACGCGTCGACCGCACGACGGCGAAGTCCCGCCGTGCCGAACGGGTCGTCGACCGCGCTCATCGCCGCGGCCGGGTTCGCCCGTCGCCGGTCAGGACTCGACTCGGCCCGGGTCGGACTCGACGTCGGCGGCGGTGATGTAGTCCGCGGCCGCGTCGTGCGGCGACGCGACGTCGTCGACCGGGTCGTCGACCGGGTCGACGACGACCTCGAACGTGAACTCGTCGACCAGGGCCGGCGGTGGGCCGATCTCGGCGACGAGCGCGCTGCCCTCGGAGTGCGCGCCGCAGCCGTGGTCGACCGCGACCACCCGGCCGTCATCCGGCGAGAACTCGTTCGCGCATCCGCCGAAGCCGAATCCCAGCCCGCCGGCGAACGGCACGAAGAAGCCGCAGGTCACGCAGTGCGCCGGGGCCTGCCGCGCGTGCGGGCTCTGCGGTCCGGCGTCACCGTCGTACCAGCGCTCCGCCGCCTCGACCCGGCCGACGTAGGAGAGGACGCGCGGGCGGCCGAGCCCCCACTCGATCAGCGGAGCGTCGGACAGGGCGTCCTCGAGCGCGAGCGCGAGGCGGTCGTCGTCGGGCGCCGCCGGCAGCAGGTCGCCGACGCCGAGGTCACCGGGGCGGAGACGCTCCGCCCACGGGACCCAGGGTGGGGCGACCAGCGCGTCCGGGCCCGGTACGCGGAACACGTCGTTCACCGTGGCCTCGCGCGCTCGGGACGCGCGGACCACCTGGACGCCCCAGCGCCAGCCGACGTAACCCGGGTCCCGGCACTCGAACAGATGCGTCGCGATGCGCTCGCCGTCGGCCTCGACGCCGACGTGGTCGCCCAGCGACGGCGTGCCGACCTCGTCGAGGGCGGCGGTGCGGGCGAGCTCGACCGCGGCGGCGCACACGGAGTCGGGGGCGGCTCGGCGGGCGGTGGGCTCGGTCATCACGGACGTCGTCACCCGACCATCATCGCGCACCTCGGCTTCTGGCTCGTCCGGAGGGTGAGATCCTGCGCGTCGTGACAGCCATCAGCGGCGCCGCCCCGGCCCCGTCCACGCGGTCGCTGCCGTGGCACCGCGGCGGTTTCGTGCCACTCGTGCGCATGCACTCGGTGCACACCGCCGGCGACGCGCTGGTCGCCGTGTCGCTGGCCGGCACCCTCTTCTTCTCAGTCCCTGTCGGCGAGGCGCGCGGCAAGGTGGCGCTGTACCTGCTCACCTCCATGGCGCCGTTCGCGATCGTCGCGCCGGTGGTCGGACCGCTCCTCGACCGGGTCCGGAGCGGCCGTCGGGCGGCGCTGGCGACGACGTTCGCGACGCGCGCCGTCGTCGCGTGGCTGATGTCGGGCGTCGACGGCTTCGAGCTGTACCCGCTGGCCTTCGCCGTCCTCGTCACCTCCAAGGCGTACGGCGTCGCCCGGAGCGCCGCGGTGCCCCGACTGCGGCCGGCGTACCTGTCGCTCGTGGCGGCGAACGCCCGGCTCAGCACCAGCGGCGTTGTAGCCGCAGCGGTGGCTGCCGGCCTCGGCGCCGGCGTCGTCGCCGTGGCCGGCGCGACCTGGTCCCTGCGCCTCGCCGCGCTCGTGTTCGCGCTGGGGGCCGGTCTTGCCCTGCGGCTGCCGGGCGAGGTGAACAGCCCGGACAGCGAGCTCCCGCCAGGCACCGAGCCCGCGCCGCCGGTCGGCCTCGGCGACCACGCCCGCACCGCGGTCCTCGCGGCCGTCTCGCTGCGCGCGCTGTCCGGCTACCTGACGATGTTCCTCGCGTTCCTGCTGCGCGCGGAGGGCGGGAGCACCGGCAAGCTCGGCGTGGTCGTAGCGGCCGGCGCGGCGGGCAGCATGACCGGGACGCTGGTCGGCGGTGCGCTGCGTCCGGTGCGGCCGGAGACCCTCATCGTCACGGCCCTCGCCATCGGCGCAGCGGGGTGCGGCGTCGCCGCGCAGGCGTTCGGGGTCGCCACCGCCGCGGTCGCCGCGCTGGGCAGCGGCGCGGCGGGCTCACTCGGCAAGCTCTCGCTCGACTCCGTGCTCCAGCGCGACGTGCCCGACGCCGTACGCGGCCAGGCGTTCGCGCGCTCCGAGACGTCGCTGCAGCTGTCCTGGGTGGCCGGTGGCGCGATCGGCATCGTGCTTCCGTTGCGCGGGTCGCTCGGGCTCGGGCTCGCGACAGCGGCGATGCTGGCGGCCACGGCCTCGACCGCGCTGGCCTTCCGTCGCTCGTCGCGTTGACGCAGTCGCCGGTACGCCACGAGGACAGCTGATCCCGGCAGGTACCCTCGACCGATGGATCCGGCCTGGGCGTGGCGCGTGCTGGGCCTCGCTCCGGGCGCTACGCCGGCTGCCTGCCGCAGCGCTTTCCGCGCAGCGGCGCCGCTGCTGCATCCCGACCGCGTTGCCGACCTCTCGCCGGACGTGCGTGCAGAGGCCCACCGCCGCATGGTCGAGCTCGCCGAGGCCTACCGGGTGTGCAGCGCGCTCGCGGCCGGCCGGCCCGCTCCCGCCATGCGCCGGGCCGGCGACCGCCAAGGTGCGCTCCGCCCGGTGGGCGGGCTGGCGGCGGAACTGCTGGCGGAAGTGGAGTCCGGGCTCTCCTCGCTGGCCACGTGGGATACCTACCGCGCGCATCTCCCGACCGCGCTGGACTGGACCGAGAACGCCGCGCGGTCGCG
Source organism: Mycobacteriales bacterium (assembly GCA_035536955.1). Taxonomy (GTDB): domain Bacteria; phylum Actinomycetota; class Actinomycetes; order BP-191; family BP-191; genus DATLNF01. Next base: position 9,876 of record DATLNF010000089.1, read on the forward strand.
CGCGGCCGCGCAGCTGCTGGAGCAGATCGCCGACGCGTGGCCGGGAACCGCCGAGGGCGATCGGGCGCGGGCGATGCTGGTCACCTCGGTCGCCGCGGTCAACTCGCTGTCGGCCCGCGAGCGGGCCAGCCACCTGGTCCTCGTGGTCGACGACGAGGCACGGCGCGCGGCATGGGACTCCCTGGCAGGTCGCGACGAGCTGGCGGTGGCGCAGGTCGTCTACGCGCATCCGACGGCCGCCCCGGCTATGCGCGCTCGGGCGCGCACCCGGCTGGTCGAGCTCGACGACTGGGCAACGCTCGTGGACGACTCCGACGCCGACGTACGCCGCACCGCCCGCGCCCGGCTGCTGCTCCAGCAGTTCGGTCCGCTGCGGGAGCGGGCCGTGTGGGTCGACCGCCGCGACCGCGCGGAAGTCTCGCGCGACGTGGCGGCCTGGCTGAAGCGGGCTGGCGATGTCCACGACGGCGCGCTGGCTGCAGACCTCCGCGCCGAGCTCGACGACGCCGCGCGGACGCTGGCCGGAGCTGTGCCGTCGACGTCGCGACGGGCCTGACCCGATGACCGTGACCCTCGTGGTGACCGCGGTGGACGTCGAGCGCGACGCCGTCGCGGACGGGATCGGCGAGCCGCAGGACGTTCGCGTTGGCCCCTACCGCCATGCGCGGCGATGCGAGACCGACGGCGACGACGTCCTCGTCGTCTCCGGTGGAGTCGGGCCCGCCGCGGCGGCGGCGGCGGCGGCCTACGTCGTCGGCGTCGAGTCCGTCGGACGGCTGGTGAGCATGGGCATAGCCGGTGCGTTCCCGTCGTCCGCCCTGCCGCTCGGCGCGGTCGTGGTCGCCGACCAGATCGTGGCCGCAGATCTCGGCGCGATGAGTCCCGAGCGCTTCCTCGACCTGCAGGCGATGGGCCTGGACGGCGCGGCCGCGGTGGCGTGCGACCCGGCGATGGTGCGCCTGGCCGGGGCGCGCATCGCGGCGACCGGCCTCACTGCCGCGACCGGGGTCGTGCTGACGCTGTCGACGATGACGGGCACGGCCGACCGCGCGGCGCAGCTGATGGCGGCGCACGGCGCGCTCGCCGAGGCGATGGAGGGCGCGGGCGTCGCGCACGTCGCGGCCATGCATGGCCTGCCCGTGCTCGAGGTGCGCGCGGTGAGCAACCTCGTGGGCGCCCGCGACCGCGCGAAGTGGGACGTCCTCGGCGCGCTGACCAGCCTGACCGCAGCGGCTGGGGCGCTGCTGTGCCCGGGCTGGTCGTGACCCTGCGACTGGGCATCTCACCGTGCCCGAACGACACGTTCGTCTTCCACGCGCTGGCCCACGGCCTGGTCCCTGGACCTGAGGTGACGGTGACGTTCGCCGACATCGACGAGCTCAACACCCTCGCGACCACCGGCGCGCTGGACATCGCCAAGGTGTCCTCTGCGGCGCTGCCCTGGCTGCTCGACGAGTTCGCGCTGCTGGAGTCCGGGGGTGCCGTGGGCCGCGGCGTCGGCCCGCTCGTCGTCACCGCAACGCCACGCTCGGTGCCCGACCTCCGGGGCGCGACGGTCGCCGTCCCGGGTGAGCGGACGACGGCGTACCTGCTGCTCCGGCTCTGGGATCCGGGCTTCGCGGCCGTGCGCGTCCTGCCCTTCGACCGGATCATGCCGGCCGTCCAGGTGGGCGAGGTCGACGCCGGGCTCGTCATCCACGAGTCGCGCTTCACCTACCGCGCCCTCGGGCTGCACTGCGTCGCGGACCTCGGCACCTGGTGGGAGCAGACGACCGGGTTGCCGCTGCCGCTCGGCGCGATCGTCGCGCGCCGGAGCCTGGGCCGGGCGACGCTGGACAGGGTCGACGCAGCCGTGCGCGCGTCGGTCGAGCACGCGTGGGCGCACCCGCAGGACAGCCGCGACTGGGTGCTCGCGCACAGCCAGGAGCTCGCGCCCGAGGTCGTCGACGCGCACATCGGCCTCTACGTGAACGAGTTCACCGCGGCCCTCGGCGAGGAGGGCCGGGCGGCGGCGCGAGAGCTGCTCGCCCGCGGGGCGGAGGCGGGCTTGGCACCGCGCGTGACGGTGTAGCGGAACTGGCCGTCCACAGGCGCGTCGGCATGTCACGCCGATTTGTCACACCCATGTGCTGAAAAAGTGCTGGGAGGCAGCGACTTTTTTCGCACAGGCCTGGTTATCGAACACCTGTTCGGGTACTGTCTTTCGCATGGGAACGCTCGCCTCGCTCCGCGCCGAGGCAACCGCCTACGCCGCACAGTTCGACGCGACGCGGACGACGGTCGCCGACTGCGCGAACGTAGTCCGGGAGATCGCTGCGATCGAGGCGGCCCTGTCTGTCGTGAAGGCGGAGGCCGCGGCGAAGGCCGCCGACTCCGGCAGCTGGCGGCAGGCCGGCGCGCGCAACGCCGCCGAGCACCTGGCGAAGACGACCGGGACCACCATCGGCGCGGCGGCGAATCTGATCCACACCGGGCGGGCTCTCGACTCGGTGCCCGCGGTGCGGGAGGCCGCGGTTGCCGGGACGCTGTCCGCGCCGCAGGCCGCACTCATCGCCGACGCGGCCAGCGCCGGCGCACCGGCCGGTGAGACGCAGCGGCTCGTCAACCAGGCCGGCCGGCTGTCTCTCGGTGAGCTGCGCTCGGCCTGCGCGAAGACGAAGGCCGCGGCCGACCCCGACCCGCGCGCCACCCGCGAGCGGATCCGGGCCGAACGGTCCTACCGCCGGTGGGACGACGGCAACGGCAAAGGGTTCGTCCAGCTCGTCGGCCCGGTCGCCGACCTCGTCGTCATGGAAGCCGCCATCGCACCGGCCCGCGACCGCCTCTTCCAGCAGGCCCACCGCGCCGGGCGCCATGAGCGCAACGACGCGCTGGACTACGACGCGCTGATGGCGACCGTCCAAGCCGGTTCGACCGGCGCGCCGGCTGCGCCGGATAACCAGCCGAGCGACCGGCGGCGGGTCCGCGGGAAGTGGTGGAACGCCAAGGTCATCATCCGCGTCGACCACACCGCGCTGACCCGCGGACGCGTCCTGCCCGGCGAGACCTGCGACATCAACGGCACCACCCCCATCAGCGTCGACGACGTCCGCGACGCCATCACCGACGACGCGTTCATCGCCCTCGCCATCACCGACGGTCAGCAGGTCACCGGCATAGCGCACCTCGGCCGGCGGCCCACCGCCCTCCAGCAGACCGCACTCGACTGGCAGTCCCCCACCTGCTCCGCCGAAGGCTGCAACCGCACCGCCAGACAGACCGACCACCGCGAGCCGTGGGCCCGTACCAAGCACACCCTGCTCGACGAGCTCGACCGCTACTGCGACTGCTGCCACGACAAGAAGACCTACGACAACTGGGCCCTCGTCCCCGGGGTGGGTAAGAGACCCTTCGTCCCACCCGCCGACCCCCGACATCCCGAACACCGCAGACCCGCGGACGCCGCTCAAGTCTGAGCCGGCCCCGCTGGCATGGGCCACGCCGCCGTACAGCTACACGCGCGTGCCGCGGGTGATCCGGAGCGGCAATCGGGACAGATCAACCGCTGGCGACCGCGTGGCGACCAGGCAGGCCGCCGACCAGCCCGGGAGGCCCCGCTGCGGACGGCGCGGATGACATCCACTCAAGATCGGACATCTGCATCGTCCGCACTCCCACCGCTCCCCACGCGATCGCGGTCAGTGCGAAGCCCGCCGCCAGCGGCCACTTGCCGGCGTCGGCGACGAACAGCAACAGCGACGCGCCGCCGGCGATCGGCAGCAGCCGGGACCACCCCGCGCGCCACAGCCCGATCAGCAGGGCGAGCGGCGCGAACGACGTGCCGATGATCATCAGCCCGAGCAGGACGCCGAACGCGACCGTGCCTTCATAGCCGTCCTGGACCTTGGCCGCAGCGTCGAGTCCGACCGCGCCGTCGGTCATCGCCAGGCCGACAAGACCGGTCCCGAGGAAGACCGCGGTCGCGATGGCCCCGGCAAGCGCGAGTGCGAGTGCGCCGTTGGCCAGCCGAGGTCGGGTGGCCCGCAGTGGGTGGGCGAGGCCGAAAAGGGCGGGCACCGCGAGGAAGGCGAACGCGAGCCCGAGCAGCGTGGAAGCGGTGTAGCGCCCGTTGTTCGCGGCCTGGTTGGCCAGCTCAGATGCTGTGTCCTGGGCGTGTGCCGGCTGGATGACGTGCGCGGCGAGCGGCAGCAGCGGCGCCACGATGAGCGTCACGCCGGCGACGCGCCGCCGCAGGGTGGTGTCGGACTCGGCCATGAGTTTTGTCCTCCTGGTTTGTCGGGTCTCGAACGTAGGAACCCGCACCAGGCGTCGTCGTCCGCTCTAGCGCTCGATCTCGGTACGTCGGGGCGACGACACCGACGTACGGCGCCGGGATGACGCCGGCCGACCCCGTCGCGGCTACCGTCGTCCGTCATGGACCTCCCGCGGCGTTCGCGCATGGACGCGGCTGTGGCTGCCGTCCTGGCCGTGGGGGGCACCGCGGAGACTGCGCTGGGGCTCACTTCGGGGCCGGCAGGTGTGGCCGCGGTCGTGCTCGCGCCGTTGATCGCGCTGCCGCTCGCCTGGCGCCGCGTGTCGCCACGAGGCGCGGCTGCGGCTTGCTTCGCGGCGACGCTTGCACAGGCCGCCGTCGCCCCGGTCTCGGTCGCCGGAGCCACGACCCCCCTCGTGCTGCTGCTGGCGACGTACTCGGTCGCGGCTCGCAGCAGGCTCCGGGACGCGCTGCTGGCGGGCGGACTCATCGCGTTCGCCACGATCGCGATCGTGCTTCTCGACCCTGACCCCGACGTGGGCGACGCGGTGTACGCCGTGACAGTCATGGCGGTCGGCTGGACCTTCGGGCGAACGGCAGCACTCCGGTACGAGCGCGCCGAGCTGCTGGCGGAGCGAGCACGCTGGCTCGAGACGGATCGCGAGCGAGCGGTGGCGCAGGAGCGCGTGCGCATCGCGCGCGAGCTGCACGACGTCGTCGCCCACCGCGTCAGCGGGATCGTGCTGCACGCCGCGGCGGCATCGCGCGACCCGGCCGGCCGCCCGGCAGCGCTCGACGACATCGCCGACGAGGGGCGGCGCGCGCTCGCCGAGCTTCGGCAGCTGCTGGGTGTGCTGCGACACGGCGAGACCGGCTCCGAGCTGGCACCGCAGCCTGGTCTGGACGACCTCGCCGACCTGGTCGCGGAGCAACGCACCCGTGGGCTCGACGCGAAGCTGGAGGTCATCGGTCAGCCCAAGGAGCTCCCACCGGCCGCCGCGATAGCGGTCTATCGCGTCGTCCAGGAGTCGCTCACCAACTCGCGGCGGCACGGTGGGCCCTGCGATGTCGACGTCCGGCTCGAGTGGCGCGGCGACCGGCTGCGCGTGGAGGTGCAGGACCGGGGTCGTCCGTCCAGCGGTCAGTCGCCGGGCGCCCGGCTGGGTCTCGTCGGCATGCAGGAACGTCTCGAGGTGCACGGGGGCCGGATCGAGGCCGGCCCACGACGCGACGGTGGCTTCTCGGTCGTCGCGGAGCTGCCGCTGTGATCCGGCTCGTGGTCGCCGACGATCAGCCGCTCGTGCGTGCCGGACTACGGACCCTCCTCGACGCCGAGCCGGATATCGCCGTCGTCGGCGAGGCAGCCGACGGACGCGAGGCCGTCAACGTCGTCGCGCGGGAGCGCCCCGACGTCGTCCTCATGGATGTGCGGATGCCTCGCCTCGACGGGATCTCCGCGACGAAGGAGCTCATTGACCAGGGCTCGACGTCGAAGGTGGTCGTGCTGACGACGTTCGACCTCGACGAGTACGTGTTCGACGCGCTCCGGTCGGGCGCTGTCGGGTTCCTGCTCAAGGACGCTCCACCTGCCGAGCTGGCCGCCGCGGTGCGCACCGCGGCGGCGGGCGAGGCCCTGCTGTCCCCGTCGCTCACCCGGCGGCTGATCGAGGAGTTCGCCCGGCTGCCCGCCGCAGACGGCGTACCGGCGCCGGTGCTGGACTCGCTCACTGCGCGCGAGCGGGATGTGCTCGTGGGGGTGGCGCGCGGCCAGACCAACGCCGAGATCGGCCGTGAGCTGTTCATCAGCGAGGCGACCGTGCGGACGCATGTGACGCGTGTGTTCGCCAAGCTCGAGGTGCGCGACCGGGCGTCCGCGGTCGTCGTCGCCTACGAGAGCGGGCTCGTGCGACCGGGGGCGTGACCCGCTGGTGGCTAGTCCGCCGACCGGACTGTCGCCGACTCCGAGGCGCGCTCGATGAGGACTGTCCCGATGCGGTTGCGGCGGCCCTTCGCGCTCTCCGCGGTGATGCGCAGTCCCTGGAGGATCACGGACGCGCCGGGGATGGGCACCCGGCCGAGCTCGGAGGCGAGCAGGCCGGCGATCGTGTCGGCGTCCTCGGTGGGCAGCTCGACGTCGAACATCTCGTTGACCTCGTCGATGGACAGCCGCGAGATGACTCGTACGCCGCCGCTGTCGAGCTGCTCGACCTGGGGCGCCTCCCGGTCGTACTCGTCGGCGATCTCGCCGACGATCTCCTCGAGGATGTCCTCGATGGTGACGAGTCCGGCGGTGCCGCCGTACTCGTCGACGACGACCGCCATGTGAATCTGCTCCTTCTGCATCTCGCGGAGCAGCTGGTCGACCGGCTTGGAGTCGGGCACGAAGGTCGGCGCGCGCATGACCTCGTCGACCTTCACGTCGTCCTTGCCGTCCTGTGCACGCCGGACGAGGTCCTTCAGGTAGACGATCCCGACGACGTCGTCCGCGTCCTCGCCGACGACGGGAATCCGGCTGAAGCCGCTGCGCAGCGCGAGGTTCAACGTCTGCCGCGCGGTCTTCGTCCGCTCGATCGTGACGAGGTCGAGCCGCGGGATCATCACCTCGCGGACGATCGTGTCGCCCAGCTCGAACACCGAGTGGATCATGTCGCGCTCGCCCTCGGCGATGACCTGCCGCTCCTCCGCGAGGTCGACGAGGTCGCGCAGCTCCGACTCGGTCGCGAACGGCCCGTCCCGGAACCCCTTGCCCGGAGTCAGCGCGTTGCCAATGAGGATGAGCAGCCGTGGCAACGGGCCGAAGACGCGGGTGACGAAGACGACGAAACCGCTGGCTCGCAGCGCGACGGTGTCGGCGCGCTGGACGCCGAGGGTGCGCGGCGCGACGCCGATGAGCACGTAGCTCACGACCGTCATCAGGCCGGTGACGATCGGCAGCACCCAGTTGCCCACTTGCAGCTCACGTGCGGCGACGAGCACCACGATGCTGGTGGCACCGAGCTCGCCGAGCATGCGCAGGAGCAGCAGCAGGTTGAGATAGCGCGGCGGGTCGGCGGTGATCCAGCCGAGACGGTCGGCCCCGCGGCGGCCCTCGCGCTGGAACTTCTCCACGCGGGTCGGCGACATGCGAGCGGTCGCCGCCTCCACGCAGGCCAGCAGGCCGGCGACGACGACGAGCACCGCGGCGAGGACGAGCAGCCAGACGTCGGTGCTCGTCATGAGCGGGTCGCGGTCCAGGAGGCGATGAGCTTGGCCTGCTGCCCGAACATCTCCTGCTCCTCGTCGGGCTCGGCGTGGTCATAGCCGAGCAGGTGCAGTACGCCGTGCGTGCACAGCACGTGCAGCTCGTCGTCGAGGGAGTGCCCGGCCGCCTTCGCCTGCGCGTCAGCGACCTCGGGGCAGATGACGACGTCGCCGAGCAGGGCCGGCGGCGGCTCGGCGTCGTCGCGTCCGCGCGCATCGTCGAGCTCGTCCATCGGGAATGCGAGCACGTCGGTCGGCCCGGCCTCGCCCATCCACCTGACGTGCAGCCGCTCCATCGCGCCGACGTCGACCAGCAGCACCGAGAGCTCGGCAAGCGGGTCGACGCCCATCTGCTCGAGTGCGTGCCGGGCGAGGGCGACCAGCGACTCCTCGTCGACGGTCCAGTCGCTCTCGTTCGCGACGAAGATGGCCATCGCGGATCAGCCGCGCCGCGGGCGCTTGCCCGACGCGTCGGTCCGCGCACCGGACCTCGGTGCGGTGTTCTCCGCGTCGTACCGCGCGTAGGCGTCGACGATCTCGCCGACCAGCTTGTGGCGTACGACGTCGGCCGACGTGAGCTGCGGAAAGGCGACGTCGTCGAGACCGGTGAGGATGTCGCGCACGACGCGCAGCCCGCTCAGCGTGCCGCCCGGCAGGTCGACCTGTGTGACGTCGCCGGTGACCACGATCTTCGCGCCGAACCCGAGCCGGGTGAGGAACATCTTCATCTGCTCGGGCGACGTGTTCTGCGCCTCGTCCAGGATGATGAACGCATCGTTCAGAGTTCGACCACGCATATATGCGAGCGGCGCCACCTCGATGGTGCCGGCGGCCATGAGGCGCGGGATCGACTCCGGGTCGAGCATGTCGTGCAGCGCGTCGTACAGCGGCCGCAGGTAGGGGTCGATCTTCTCGAAGAGCGTGCCGGGCAGGAACCCGAGGCGCTCCCCCGCCTCGACCGCCGGCCGGGTGAGGATGATCCGGTTGACCTGCTTGCCTTGCAGCGCCTGCACGGCCTTGGCCATCGCGAGGTAGGTCTTGCCGGTTCCGGCCGGCCCGATGCCGAAGACGATCGTGTGCTTGTCGATCGCCTCGACGTACCGCTTCTGGTTCACCGTCTTCGGCCGGATGGTGCGCCCGCGCGACGACAGGATGTTGAGGCTGAGCACCTCGGCCGGCCGCTCGGGAGTGCGCTGCTCGAGCATGCCGAGCGCGCGGTCCACGGTCTCGGAGCTGATCGCCTCACCCTTTGCGAGCAGGTCGATGAGCTCCTCGAAGAGGCGTACGGCGAGATCGGTGTCGGCCGGCTGCCCGGTGATGGTGATCTCGTTGCCGCGGACGTGGACGTCGGCGCGCAACGCCTTCTCGACGACGGCGAGCAGCTCGTCACGCTGGCCGAGCAGGCTCACCATGGAGTGCGCCCCGGGAACCACGATCTTCGTCTGGACGGGCTCGGACACGGGTCGGGCAGCGCCTGCTCTCGGGGTCGGGGACGGCACCAAGATCGTACCCGCGCGACGTCAGTTCAAGACCGTCGCAGCAGCGTCGGTCAACCGCGCAGCGCGCCGAGGGGTTCCCCGCCGAGGACGTGCGCGTGCACGTGGAACACGGTCTGGCCCGCGTCGTGGCCGGTGTTGAACAGCAGCCGCCAGCCGTCGGTGAGCCCCTCCTGCACCGCCACGGCCGCAGCCTCGGCGATGACCGCCTGCAGCAGGTCGGCATGCGCGGCGAGCTCCGCGACGTCGCGGTGGTGCTCGCGCGGCACGACGAGGACGTGCACCGGGGCGTGCGGCGCGATGTCGCGGAAGGCGATCGTGTGCTCCGTCTCGCGGACGACGTCCGCGGGGATCTCGGCCGCGACGATCCGGCAGAACAGGCAGTCGCTCACGACGGTCCCTTCGGGTCGCGGGTGAGGTAGAGCCCGGCCATGCCCGTGCCGCCGAGCAGCACGACGACGACGAGCGCGAGCGCGAGCATCTGGGCCGGGCTGCGACCGCCCGACGACTTCGGCGCGGCGGCCTCGCTCGACTCCGCCGACGGCTCTGCGGTGTCCGACGGGTCGAAGGTCGGCTGCGACACCGGGATCTCGCTGATCTTCACGGTCGGCAGCACCGGCTCCGGCGCGGTCGACTCCGGCTCCTCCGGAGTTGCGAGCGGGTCCGGCGTCCGAGATCTCGGCTCCTCGGACGGGCTCGGCTCGTCCGTCGGCAAGGGCAGCGGCGACTGCGACTGCGACCGGCTGGGCGTTGGCCGCGACGTCAACGTCGGGCAGACGACCGTCCCGCAGGTCGGCCGCGGTGTCGGCGACCGCGACGGCCGCGGCGTCGGCGAGGGCTCCTCGCTCGGCGCTGCCGTAGCCGACTCGGACGGCTCGGTGCTCGGCGACTCCTGCGCGCCGGACGCGATCCCCGTGGCGGCGCGGTGAGCACTGCCGGCGGTCGCCGACCCGGGTGCGGCGACTATCAGCGCGGCGCCGAGGACGAGCAGGGCGAGGCCGAGCGCCGTCCGCCTTACTCCAGCCACAGCCGCCCCCTCCCAGGCTCAGCATCGTAGGTCAGCGCCGCGGCCGCGCCGGGTGGCCGGAGATCTCCGCACGTGTCTGCCAACCAACGGCGGGTCGGGCGCGTCTGGAACGGCATGATCTCGACCATGGCCGGCGACGCGGGCACTGCGCCCTCGCTGGCATGGGCGGACGCGGACCAGGCGCTGGCCGACCTCTACCGCGCGCACTACCGGTCGCTGGTGCGCCTCGCCGCGCTGCTGCTCGACGACGTCGGCACCAGCGAGGAGGTCGTCCAGGACGCCTTCGTCAACATGCACCTCGGCTGGCGGCGGCTGCGCGACCCGGAGAAGGCACTGGCCTACCTCCGCCAGTCGGTCGTCAACCTGTCGCGGTCGAAGATGCGCCGGCGGCAGGTCGCGGCGAAACACGTGCCCGCCCCGATGCCGGACGCGGCGAGCGCCGAGTACGGCGCCATCAGCCTCGCCGAGCGCGCGGCCGTCGTCGAGGCGCTGAAGAAGCTGCCCGACCGGCAGCGGGAGGCGCTGGTCCTGCGCTACTACGGCGAATTGAGCGAGAACGAGATCGCCCGCGCAATGGGTGTCAGCAACGGCGCCGTGAAGTCGCACGTCCACCGCGGCCTGGCCGCGCTCACCCGGCACCTGGAGCCGTTCGCATGAACGCCGACGAGAAGCTGCGCGACATCCTCCGCGCCGAGGCCGACGTCATCGAGCCGTCGCCCGCCGGGTGGGACCGGATCAAGGAGACGATCGTCGTACGCCGGCGCCGTCGCCTGTGGCTGCGCGGCTCGCTGGCCGCAGCGACCGCCATGTCACTGGTCGCCGTCGTCGCGATCACCGCCGCGATCGACCGGGACGACCGTGGCGCCGAGAGGGTCGATGTCGTCACCCAGCCGCCGACGGTCGAGCCGACCCCGGCTCCGGCGCCGGACGGCGTCGCCGCCATCGGCGTCTGGCCGCTGACGACCCTGGACGAGATCGACGCGTGGAACCGCGATCCCTCCGCGCGCCCGTACCTCGCCGACGTGTTCACTGCGGCCGACGTCTTCGGGCGCGAATACCTCGGAATCCCGAAGCCGGTGCTGCGCGCGCCGCCTGGTGAGGCCGGCGTCGAGAACCCGTCCGCCATCTACGTGTATCGCCCCATCGAGGGCACCACGCAGGACCTGGCCGTGACCGAGCTCACCTTCCCGGACGACTCGGCGCCGTACACGGTGCTCAGTGCGAAGGGCGGCAGCATCGACGTGACGTCGATCAGGTCCGGGGCCACGGTGGGGGACAGCGGAATCACCTCGCCGGTCGTGGTGCGTGGGACCTTCGCCGGCATCGACCAGCCGATCGACGTGGTCCTGCGCGCGGCGCCGTCTGCGGGTGGTGCTGAGATCGCGAAGGCACGCGCCGAGATCGGCCCCGACGGCTGGACCGCCACGCTGACGTTCAGCACGACGGCAGAGACCGGGTCACTGCTCGCGACGACGTACAGCAACGCGGACGGCGGGCTCGCCGACGCCTACGCGATTCCGGTCTCGTTCGGCAAGGCGACCGCCGGCCCCGCGCCCGCGCCGAGCGCGACCCAGGCGCCGATGTCGGGTGTCTACCCGGCGCAGTTCGTCGGGGCCCACTCGGGCCGCATCGCGCTGTTCGACACCAGGTCCGGCGACCGGGTGCGCTACCTCACCGAGGAGCAGCCCGGTGGCGGCGCGTCGGACCCCTTCGTCACCGACGACGGGCGCAGCGTCGTGTACGTGCAGGGTGAGGGCACCTGCGCCGCCAGCATCCGCAAGATCGGCATCGTGGCACGACGGGCCGAGACGCTCGTGCAGTCCAAGGACGGCCGCGTGCCGAGCCTGCCGAAGGTCGCGTCCGACGGCACGCTGGCCTACGCCTGGACGACCTGCGACCCGACCACCGGGGGCGACACGGAGGTCGTCGTCGGCACGAAGCGGATCCCGGTCCAGGCGCCGGATCACGCCACGGTGAGCGATCTCGCCTGGGATCCCGACGGAGTGCGGCTGGCCGTCGTCGCCAACTTCTGCTGCGACGGCCGGGGCGAGGTCTGGCTCATCGACCCGGCGGAGGTGATGACGGTCAGCGACGGCGACCGCATCGGCCCCGACGACGGCAGGTGCGGGTGGACCGGTGTCGCCTTCACCGCCGACAACCGCGTCCTGGCGTCGGAAGGCTGCCCCGGCGCAACTGACGGGGACGCGCTGACGTCGCGCGTGCGCGACCTCAGCGACCCCGATCGGCGCGCCATGCTGACCGTCACCGGCAGGGAGTGGATCGACTCCGTCGACGCGGACGGCGCTGGAGACCACCTGATCCTCGGGGTGCTGTTCTGCGAGGAGACGTGCGACCACGCGCCGTCGTCGGCGCAGCGGTTCAGCATCGACGGCGCGCCGCGGCGTACGGCGTCCGACGTCACCCAGCCCGTCTGGGTGGACTAGCCGCGGTCGCAGGTTCCCCGAGCCGAGGACCGATGCTCGCGGCGGCCGGGCTGCTGCTTGCCGCGGGAACCGTCGCCGCGGTGGTGCTCGCGACTTCGCCTGCGGCAAAGAAGCGAGTTCCCGACTTCGCTGCGGCGAAATCGGCGGTTGTCGTCTTAGCGCCGGCTCATCAGGACCAGCGGCCGGACTTCGCGAGCAGTACGGCGCACGCGGCGACACCGGCCGTCGACGTGCGCAGCACCGAGTCGCCGAGCCGATACGCCGACGCACCCGCCCCGGCGAAGTCGGCGAGCTCCTCGTCGGTCAGCCCGCCCTCGGGCCCGACGACCACGACCACCTCACCCGCGGTCGGCACCGCGATGCCGGCCAAGCGCGCCGTCGCCGACTCGTGCAGCACGACGGCCAGGGACGCGTCACGCAGGCGCTCGCGGACGTCGGCTGTCGACGCGAGGTCACTCACCACCGGCAGCCACGCGCGCCGGGACTGCTTCGCCGCCTCTCGCGCGGTCGAGCGCCACCGCTCCAGCGCCTTGTCGCCGCGCGCTCCGTCCCACCGCACGATCGAGCGTGCGGCGGACCACGGCACGATCTCGTCGACGCCGACCTCGGTCATCGCCTCGACCGCACTCTCGGCCCGGTCGCCCTTTGCCAGCGCTTGCACCACCACGATCCGCGGGCTCGGCGCAGGCAGGTTCCGTGTCCGGATCACCTCGAGCGACACCGTGCCGGCGGACACAGAAGCGACGACGCACTCGGCGACCGTGCCGTGCAGGTCGCCGACATCCACCCGCTCGCCGATCCGGACCCGGCGTACGTCGGCCGCGTGGTGGCCCTCGGCGCCGTCGAGCCGCAGCGCCGTACCGGAGACGTCGGGCAGGTGGAAGCGCGGCGCCGTCACAGCTCGCCCCGTTCGGTCAGCAGGTCCCGCAGCGCGATGAGGTTCTCCACCTCGATGCGGTCCTTCAGCCGGCCGGCCGCGCGCTTCATCCGGATCAGGTCGTCCAGCGCGACCACATCGACGACGTAGCCGCCGAAGTCCACCGAAATCGCCCCGGCGGCCAGATCGGGATATCCAGACGTGCCGGACGGGGTCGCGAGGATGTGGATCGAGCCGTACGCCGTCGTGAAGGTGAACGAGTCGCCGTTTCGGATCGTCCGGGCATCGAGGATGAACGGAACCTCTTCCGCGACACCTCGCAATCGCGCCTGCATCTCGCGCAGCGACGCGGCGAGGCGCTCGGCGTTCTCCGGGCTCCGCTCGTAGCAGACGTCCAGGTCGTTGGTGACCGTGGTCGAGCCGTGCTGGCGGGCGGCCAGCCCGCCGATCAGCACGAAGCGGACCCCGTTCGTGACGAGCAGCCGGAGCGCTGGATCGGGGTCGAAGCCCGGTTCCGGGGTGCGATCAGTCATCGCCGCGCCGTTCGCGCGCCGTCGAGTCGAGCCAATCCGGCGGCATCGGCTCGCGCGGTCGCGAGCCGAGCGGCCGGGGACCTGAGGAGCAGCGCCCGCATGCCGGTGACGTCAATGCCCTCGCCGCTGCCGGGCAGGGCCTCGAGCGTCGTCTCGCACGCGCGCAGGAGCCTCGACAACGTCGACACGGTGGGGTCCACGCGGCTCGACTCGATGCGCCCGACGACGGACTGCGCGACCCCGGCCTTGGCGGCGAGCGCGCGCTGGGTCAGCCCGGCGCGCCGGCGGGCGTGGCGGAGGAGCCGCGCAGCCTCGGTCACCCGGCCATGATAGCAGTTGTGCTATCGGCCGCCGAGGACGTCGCGCAGCCGGCCGAAGAGACCGCCGCTGCCCGAGGACTCGGTGCGCTCCTCATCACGAGCCGCGGCGAGCTCACGCAGCAGCCGCTCCTGCTCGGCGTCGAGGTCCGTCGGTGTGCGCACCTCGACGTGCACGTGGAGGTGCCCGCGACCGCTCGCGCGCAGGTGCGGTACGCCGCGGCCCCGCAGGGTGGTGACCTGTCCCGACTGCGTGCCGGGCTTGATCTCGATGCGCTCGGTCTCGCCCTCGAGCAGCTCGAGGTCGACGCTCGTGCCGAGCGCGGCCGCGGTCATCGGCAGCGACACCTTGCAGTGGAGGTCGTCGCCGTCGCGGTCGAACACGTCGTGGTCGAGCTCGTTGACCTCGACGTACAGGTCGCCGGCCGGACCGCCGCCCGGACCGGCCTGCCCCTCGCCGGTCAGCCGGATCCGCAGGCCGTGCTCGACGCCGGGCGGGATCGTCACCGTCAGGGTCCGGCGCTCCGGCCGGCGGCCCTCGCCGGCGCAGTCGGCGCACGGGTGCGTGATCACGCTGCCCGCGCCGCCGCACGCCGGGCACGGCCGGGTGGTCATCATCTGGCCGAGGAAGCTGCGGGTCATCTGGCTGACCTCGCCCCGGCCGCCGCAGGTCTTGCATTGGTCCGGGAACGTGCCGGGCGCCGTACCGCCGCCCTGGCAGGTGGCGCAGCGCACCGCGGTGTCGACGGTCACGTCGGTCGTCGTGCCGAACGCGGTGTCGGCGAGCGGCAGCGACATCCCGACCAGCAGGTCCTCGCCGCGCCGGGTGCGCCCGCGGGGTCCGCGCCCACCGCCGAACCCACCGAGCCCGCCGCCGAAGAACGCGTCCATGATGTCCTGCAGGCCGCCGAAGCCGCCGCCGCCGAACCCGCCGAACGGGTCGGACGCGCCGAGGTCGTACCGCTGGCGCTTCTCCGGGTCGGAGAGCACCTCGTACGCCGCGGTGACCTCCTTGAACCGCTCCTCCTCCGACGGGTTCACGTCGGGGTGCAGCTCACGGGCGAGGCGGCGGTACGCCTTCTTGATCTCGTCGGTCGACGCGTCCTTGCCGACGCCGAGGATCTCGTACAGGTCGATCGCCACTACGAGCTCCCCAACATCTCGCCGACGTAGCGGGCGACGGCGCGTACGGCGGCGATCGAGCCCGGGTAGTCCATCCGCGTCGGCCCGACGACGCCGAGGCTG
This sequence comes from Mycobacteriales bacterium, assembly GCA_035536955.1. Classification (GTDB taxonomy): domain Bacteria; phylum Actinomycetota; class Actinomycetes; order BP-191; family BP-191; genus DATLNF01. The sequence continues at coordinate 25,307 of DATLNF010000089.1, forward strand.
CCGATGCCCTGCCCCGGGCCGTAGCCGATCGACACGATCGACGTGGAGCGCAGCCCCTCGACCGGGTTCTCCTCGCCGATCCGGACGCGCACGGTCGTCGGGTCGTTCGCCTCGCCGAGCAGCTTGAGCAGGACGACCTGCTCCTCGAGCGCCTCGAGCACCGGCCGGATGAGCGGGAAGTCGAGCGCGTTCTGGGTGAGGTTCGCCGTACCGCCGAGCGCGACCCGCTCCTCGGCCTTCTCCACCAGCGTCTCGAGGATCACCGTCATCAGCGTCGTGAGCACGGGGCGCAGCTGCGGCGGCGCGGCGTCCGGGAGGTCGGACAGCGCGGCGGCCGCGTCGCTGAGCGGACGGCCGGCGAGGCGCATGTTGAGCAGCGTGCGAAGGTCGGTGACCACGTCGTCCTTGAGCGGCATCTGCAGCTCGACGACGCGCTGCTCGACGCGGCCGGTGTCGGTGATCATGACGAGCATCACGCGGTTGGGGCTGAGATGGACCACCTCGACGTGGCGCACCGTCGAGCGCGACAGGCTCGGGTACTGCACGACCGCGACCTGGCGGGTGAGCTGAGCGAGCAGCCGGACCGACCGGCGTACGACGTCGTCGAGGTCCACCGCCCCGCCGAGGAACCGCTCGATCGCCCGGCGCTCCGCGGCGCTCAGCGGCTTCACCGTCGAGAGCTGGTCGACGAAGAGCCGGTATCCCTTGTCGGTCGGCACCCGGCCGGCCGAGGTGTGCGGCTGGACGATGTAGCCCTCGTCCTCGAGCGCGCTCATGTCGTTGCGCACGGTCGCCGGCGAGACGCCGAGGTGGTGCCGCTCGGCGATGTGCTTGGACCCGACCGGCTCGTTGGTCGCCACGAAGTCCTCGACGATCGCGCGCAGCACCTCGAGCTTGCGCTCCTCGAGCACCGTTCCACCCCTTCTCGCCTGGCACTCTCGCCGGTAGAGTGCCAAGTCTACCGGCGCCGGCTTCCCCACTGCCGCGAACCCGCCGCGCCACTTCGGGCTCTCCGTCGTTATCCAGGCAGCGGCCTCCCCCAGTAGGTACGGCGATGACTGATTCGATGCACCCCGATCCGGCACTGCTGTCCCGTCGGCGCGTGATCCAGGCGAGCGGCGCCGTTGCCGTGCTCGCCGGCGGGCGCGCCGCCACCGCGGCTCCTGCTCCGGGGGCGACGACGCGCTCGCTTCCGGTCAGCCGCGACGCCGCGCTCCACGTTGCGCGACGGCTGACCTTCGGCCCGACCCCGGCCCTGCTCGACCGGATCCGCGACCTCGGTGCGGACGCGTGGATCGAGGAGCAGCTCGACCCGCAGTCCATCGACGACATGACCGTCGACACGTACGTCGGCGTCCCGTCGATCGGCGACGTACCGCACCTGCCCTACGCGCGGATCGACCTCGGCTCCCTCGAGGTGGCGCGCTCCCGGACGGTCATCCGGCAGCTGTTCAGCCAGCGGCAGCTCTACGAGGTCATGGTCGAGTTCTGGGCCAACCACTTCAGCATCTTCGGCGACCACGTGCTGGCCGGCTCCTACCGCAACGCCGACGACCTCGCCGTCGCGCGGGCGCATGCGCTGGGCAGCTTCCGGGACATGCTGCACGCCTCCGCGCACAGCCCGGCGATGCTCTTCTACCTCGACCAGTGGCTCTCCGACGGGAAGAACCCGAACGAGAACTACGCCCGCGAGCTGCTCGAGCTGCACACCCTCGGCGTCGACGGCGGCTACTCCGAGCGCGACATGGCGCAGGCCGCGCTGGCGCTGACCGGCTGGACGGTCGACACGGGCCGGGGCGAGTTCGTCTACCGCCCCGAGTCCCACCACGTCGGCCCGCTGCGCGTCCTCGGGTGGCGTCACGCCAACGCCACACCCGAGGGCGGGCTCGCGGTCGGCGGCTTGCTGCTCGACTACCTGGCGAAGCACCCGAGCACCGCGCGCCACCTGGCCACCAAGCTCTGCCGCCGGTTCGTGTCAGACAAGCCCCCGGCCTCGCTCGTCGCATCGACCGCGAAGGTCTACCTCGCCTCGGACACGGAGATCATCCCGGTGCTGCGGCACATCTTCGCGAGCCGCGCGTTCCGCACGAGCGTCGCGACGAAGTACCGCCGGCCGATGGAGCTCGTCGGGTACGCCGTACGCGCGCTCGGGTTCGAGCCCAAGCCGCAGCTCGCCGCGGAGAAGGGACGCGCCGTCCTCAACCAGCTGGTGACGCTCGGCCAGGCCCCCTTCAACTGGCCGCCCCCGGACGGCTATCCCGACGAGGCCCCGGACTGGCTGTCGACGGCCGCCAACCTGGCGCGCTGGAACTTCCTGCTGCGCCTCACGGCGGGCCAGGTCGGCGGCCTGGGCCAGCCCGACTGGAACGCGCTGCTCGGCACACCCGTGCCGGCCACCGCCGGCGCGCTCGTCGACCGGCTCGTCGTCCGCCTCACCTTCCAGCAGGTGGCGCCCGCCCACCGAGCTGCGCTGCTGCGCTACCTCGGCATGAAGGCCGACGCGCGGGTGGCGGCGAACGTCGCGCGCAACCAGGCGCCTGGGCTGGCGGCGCTGATCCTGAGCTCGCCGTACGTGGGGGTGAGGTAGCGATGGACGAGCTGACCGCTTCCTCCTGCGGCTGCCCCGACGAGGAGCGCACCGGCATCACCCGGCGCGGGCTGCTCGCCGCGGCCGGCATCGCCGGCGCGGCCACACTGCTCGACGGCCCGGGCCGTCGGTACGCCTTCGCAGCCGGCGCGCCGGTCGGCGACACGCTGCTCTGCGTGTTCCTGCGCGGCGGGATAGACGGGCTGTCGGCGGTCGCGCCGATCGGCGACCCCGGGTACGCCGCGCGCCGGCCGACGATCGCCGTACCTCCGGCGGAGGCGCTGCGGCTGGACCGGATGTTCGCGATGCATCCGCGGATGGCGCCGCTGAAGAAGGTCTGGGACAGCAAGGACCTGGCCGTGGTCGTCGCGGCGGGCGACCCGGACGGGACCCGCAGCCACTTCGACGCCGAGGACGCGATGGAGCGCGGCGTCGCCGGCGGGGAGAGCGTCTTCACCGGGTGGATCGACCGGCACTTCACGTCGCGGGCCCAGGGCCAGCCGCCGTTCCCGTCGGTCGCGATCGGCTACCGGCTGCCGACCAGCCTGCGCGGACCCGCCCAGGACATCGTCATGCGCAGCGCGAGCGACTTCCGCCTCGCCGTGGCGGAGGCGAACGAGGCGAAGGTGGAGCGGGCGCTCGCCGACCTGCACAGCGGGTTCGCGCACCCGAGCGCGACACAGGCGAAGGAGACGCTGCGCGCCATCCGGCTGCTCGCCGCCCGGCGCGGCAAGACCTACACGCCCGCCAACGGCGCGGCGTACCCCGCGACGGAGTTCGGCCGGTCGCTGCAGGAGGTCGCCCAGCTGATCAAGGCGAAGGTCGGGCTCGAGGCGGCCTGCGTCGACCTCGGGGGCTGGGACATGCACAGCGGCATGGGGACGACCGACAACGGCCTCATGGCGGCCCAGCTCGACGACTTCGCCGGCGGGCTCGCGGCGTTCTACACCGACCTCGGCGCGCTGATGCGGACCACGACGGTCGTCACGATGAGCGAGTTCGGCCGGACCGTCGCCGAGAACGGCAGCAACGGCACCGACCACGGCTACGGGTCGTGCATGCTCGTCATGGGCGGCGGCATCCGTGGCGGCAAGGTCTACGGTCGCTGGCCGACCCTGGCCAAGAGCAAGCTCGACAAGCAGGGCGACCTGATGGTCACGACCGACTACCGCGACGTCCTCGCCGAGATCGTCCGGGTGCGGATGCGCAACGGCCGACTGGGCGACGTCTTCCCGGGCTTGCGCCCTCGCGCCCTCGGCTTCGCCGAGTCGTACTAGGACCTGCTGAGCCGCGGGAGGCCGCGGGCCGCCAAGACGCCGGTTCATCCGGCCGTCGCGGTGGTCAGCTAGCCGCAGGCCCGGCGGACGAACGGCTAGGGGTTCACCGGCGCACCGCCGCCCGGGTGGACCTCGAAGTGGATGTGCGGGGAGCCGCCACGCGCGTTCCCAG
>DATLNF010000090.1:0-6012 GCA_035536955.1 Mycobacteriales bacterium
CTACAACAGCATCGGCTTCCTCGCACCGCACAACGCCTACTCCTCATCCGGCCAGCGCGGCCAGCAGGTGCAGGAGTTCAAGTCGATGGTCAAGGCGATGCACGAGGCCGGCATCGAGGTCATCCTCGACGTGGTCTACAACCACACCGCCGAGGGCAACCACATGGGCCCGACCGTGTGCTTCCGCGGCATCGACAACCCGTCCTACTACCGGCTGGTCGACGGCTCACCCGAGCACTACTACGACACGACCGGCACCGGGAACACCCTGCTCATGCGGCATCCCCACGTGCTGCAGCTGATCATGGACTCGCTGCGCTACTGGGTGCTCGACATGCACGTCGACGGATTCCGGTTCGACCTCGCGTCGAGCCTCGCGCGGCAGTTCCACGAGGTCGACCGGCTCTCGGCGTTCTTCGACCTCGTCCACCAGGACCCGGTCGTCTCTCAGGTCAAGCTCATCGCCGAGCCGTGGGACGTCGGCGAGGGCGGCTACCAGGTGGGCAACTTCCCGCCGCTGTGGACCGAGTGGAACGGGCAGTACCGCGACACCGTCCGGGACTTCTGGCGCGGCGAGCACGCGACGCTGAGCGAGTTCGCGTCACGGCTCACCGGCTCGTCCGACCTCTACGAGTCCAACGGCCGCCGGCCGTGGGCGTCGATCAACTTCGTCACCGCGCACGACGGATTCACGCTGAACGACCTCGTCTCGTACAACGAGAAGCACAACGAGGCGAACGACGAGAGCAACGCGGACGGCGAGAGCCACAACCGCTCGTGGAACTGCGGTCTGGAGGGACCGACCGACGACGCCGAGGTCGTCACGATGCGCGAGCAGCAGAAGCGCAACTTCATCGCGACGCTGTTTTTGTCGCAAGGCGTCCCGATGCTGCTACACGGCGACGAGCTCGGACGGACGCAGCACGGCAACAACAACGCCTACTGCCAGGACAACGACCTCTCCTGGGTCGACTGGGCCGCGGGTCGCGAGAACTGGACCCTGCTCGAGTTCGTGGCCGAGGCCGCCGCGCTGCGTCGCCGGCACCCGTCGCTGCGGCGCCGGCGCTGGTTCCAGGGTCGTCCGTTCCGCGGGTCCGGCGGCGTCGACGACATCGCCTGGTTCACCCCGGCGGGGACGCTGATGTCCGACGACGACTGGGACATCGGCTTCGCGAAGTCGGTCGGCGTCTTCCTCAACGGCGACGCGATCCAGGCACCGGACCCTCGGGGCGAGCACATCACCGACGACAGCCTCTACCTCATCTTCAACGCGCACGACGAGCCGCTCACGTTCGTGCTGCCCCCCGCGGAGTTCGGCGAGAGCTGGGAGATCGAGCTGGACACCAGCCGGCCGGTCCGCCTCGACGAGCCACCGCCGGTGAAGGCCGGCGGGGACGTCGACGTCGACGCGCGCAGCGTGCTGGTGCTCCGCCGTGCGTACTGAGCCCGCGCCGCAGCGACCGCAGACCGTGCCGTCCGCGACGTATCGCGTGCAGCTGCACGCCGGGTTCACGCTCGACGACGCCGCGGCGATCGTGCCGCGACTCGCGGACCTCGGCATCACCCACCTCTACTGCTCCCCCTACCTCGGCTCCGTGCCCGGGAGCACCCACGGGTACGACGTCGTCGACCACGCGGGCGTGGACTCCGAGCTCGGCGGCGAGGCGGCGCAGGCGCGGCTCGCTGACGCGCTCCGGTCGGCCGGCCTCGGCCAGCTGCTCGACATCGTGCCGAACCACATGGCGGTAGGCGTCCGCGACAACGCGCCGTGGTGGGACGTCCTCAAGCACGGTCAGCGCAGCGAGTACGCGCGGTGGTTCGACATCGACTGGTCGCGGCACGGCGGTCGGGTGCTGCTGCCCGTCCTCGGCGACCCGCTCGACGTCGTGCTCGCGCGCGGCGAGCTCAAGGTCGAGCACGACGACGAGCCGGTCCTGCGCTACTACGACCACGCGATGCCGCTCGCGCCCGGGGCGACGTCGGCGGACAGCGGCGTAGACCGCGCGCTGCTCGACCGCCAGCACTACCTGCTCGCCGACTGGCGCGACACTCCGCGCGCCCTCAACTACCGGCGGTTCTTCGACGTGACGACCCTGGCCGGCCTGCGCGTCGAGGACCCTGTTGTGTTCGAGGCGACGCACCGAGCCGTCGTCGACTGGCTGACGTCCGGCGTGCTGGACGGCGTGCGCGTCGACCACCCCGACGGCCTCGCCGATCCCGCGGGCTACGTCGCCGACCTCGCCGCGCTCGCTCCCCGCGCATGGATCGTCGTCGAGAAGATCCTCGAGCCCGGCGAGGACCTGCCGCCGTGGCCGGTGGCCGGGACCACCGGGTACGACGCGCTCGCCCTGGTCCAGCAGGTGCTCCTCGACGGCAGCGCCGCGGAGCCGCTCACCCGCCTGTACGGCGAGCTCACCGGGGCCGAGACCGACTACCGCACCGTCGTGCGCGACGCCAAGATGCAGGTCCTCCGCGACGTCCTCGTGCCGGAGGTCGACCGGCTCGTCGAGCTGCTCGCGGCGGTCTGCAGCGAGGTTCCGGCGTTGGCCGAGAAGGACCGCGCCGCCCTGATAGACACAATCCGCGCGCTGCTCGTCGGGTTCCCGGTCTACCGCACCTACGTCACCTACGCCGGCGGTGCGAGCGAGACCGATCGCGCGCGGATCGCCGAAGCCGTCGCCGCTGCGCGCGACGTCGTACCACCGCCGGACAGTGCGGTCCTCGACCACCTCGCCGGCGTGCTCACGGCCGACGCGCACACGCGCAGTGAGGTTGCGGAGCAGCTGCTCACGCGCTGGCAGCAGTCGACCGGGCCGACCATGGCGAAGGGCGTCGAGGACACGGCGTTCTACCGCTACCACCGGCTCGTCGCGCTCAACGAGGTGGGCGGCGACCCCGGTGAGTTCGGAATCTCCGTCGACGACTTCCACGCCGCGTGCGTCGCGGCCCAGCGCGACTGGCCGGCCCGGATGACGACGCTGACGACGCACGACACGAAGCGCAGCGAGGACGCCCGCGCCCGGCTGATCGCGCTGGCCGAGCAGCCCGAGCGCTGGGCGGCGCTGACCCGCTCCTGGTTGCCACGGCACGCGGGGCTGTGGCCCGGCGGCGACGTCGACCGGCCCGCCGCCTACCTGCTCTACCAGACGTTGGTAGCCGGCCATCCGCTGCCGGCGGACCGGGCGGTCGCGTACTGCGAGAAGGCCAGCCGCGAGGCGAAGCTGCGGACGAGCTGGACCTCCCCCGACGCGGCGTACGACGACGCACTCCGCCGCTTCGTCATCGCGGTGGTCGATGACGAGGAGACCCGGCGCGACCTCGACGACCTGATGGTCGACCTCGACCCCGTCGCGCGCGTCGTGTCGCTGGCGCAGAAGCTGATCCAGCTCACGATGCCCGGCGCCCCGGACGTCTACCAGGGCAGCGAGCTCTGGGACCACTCCCTGGTCGATCCCGACAACCGCCGGCCGGTGGACCACGCGCACCGCGAGCGCCTGACGGCGGAGCTGGCGGGGCTTTCCGTCGACGAGATCCTGGCCAGGTCCGCGGAGGGTCTGCCGAAGCTGCACGTCGTCCGGACGGCACTGCGCCTGCGCCGCGAGCGACCGGACTCGTTCGGACCCGCCGGCGCGTACCGAGCCCTTCGCGCGACCGGTCCCGCCGCCGGGCACTGCCTCGCGTTCACCCGCGGCGCCGACGTCGCGGTCGTCGTACCCCGCCTCCCCGGCAGGCTCGGCACCTGGGGCGGCACAACCCTCGACCTCCCGGCGGGCGAGTGGACCAGTCTGCTCGACGACGGAAATCACACCGGCGGCCGAGTGCCGGTCGGTGACCTCCTGGCCCGGTTCCCCGTCGCGCTGCTGGACCGGCGGCGTGAGTCGGCGACCGGCGGGTAGGGGGCGGCGCATGACCTCGTTCCGGGTGTGGGCGCCGTTCGCGCGCGAGCGCGTCGAGCTGGACGCACTCGGCCGTCGCTGGCCGATGGAGCGCGACGGCGAGCGCGGCTGGTGGTCGCTCGACGTGCCGGATGCGGGGCCCGGCACCGACTACCGCTTCGTCCTCGACGGCGGTGAACCACTGCCCGATCCGCGGTCACGCTGGCAGCCTGCGGGCGTCTCGGGCGCGTCGCGCGTCGTCGACCTGGCGACGCTCCCGTGGACCGACGCCGACTGGCGCGGACGGCCGCTGGCCGACGGCGTCGTCTACGAGCTGCACATCGGGACGTTCTCCGCCGAAGGCACGTTCGACGGCGCGATCGAGAGGCTCGACCACCTCGTCGACCTCGGCGTCACGCACGTCGAGGTGATGCCGGTCGCGCAGTTCTCGGGTGACCGCGGGTGGGGCTACGACGGCGTCGACCTGTTCGCCGTCCACCACGCGTACGGCGGGCCGGAGGGATTCGCCCGGTTCGTCGACGCGTGCCACGCGCGTGGGCTCGCCGTGATCCTCGACGTCGTCTACAACCACCTCGGCCCGGCCGGCAACTACCTCGACCGATTCGGTCCCTACTTCACCGACCGCTACCGGACACCGTGGGGCACGGCGGTGAACTACGACGACGCCGGCAGCGACGAGGTGCGCGAGCTGGTCGTCGACAACGCGCTGATGTGGCTGCGCGACTACCACTGCGACGGGCTGCGGCTCGACGCCGTCCACGCGATCTTCGACCAGTCGGCACGCCACCTCCTGGAGGAGCTGCAGGACCGCGTCGACGAGCTGGCGACGACGCTGGGCCGGCCGCTCGACCTCGTCGCCGAGAGCGACCTCAACGACCCCAGGCTGGTGAGCCCCCGCGAGCCGGGCGGGTACGCCCTCTCAGCGCAGTGGAGCGACGACTTCCACCATGCGCTGCACGCGACGCTGACCGGTGAGCGGTCCGGCTACTACACCGACTTCGACGGCATCTCCTCACTCGCCACCGCGCTGCGCCGGGTCTTCGTCTACGCCGGCGAGCACTCGCCCTATCGCGAGCGCCGGCACGGGCGGCCGGTCGGGTCGCTGCCGGCGACGAGGTTCATCGGCTACCTGCAGAACCACGACCAGGTCGGCAACCGCGCGACCGGCGACCGGTCGTCGCACCTGCTGAGCACCGGGCTGCTCCAGGTGGGGGCCGCACTCGTCCTGCTCGGGCCGTTCGTCCCGATGCTCTTCCAGGGCGAGGAGTGGGGTGCATCGGCGCCGTTCCAGTACTTCACCGACCACGGTGACCCCGACCTCGCGGACGCCGTCCGGACCGGGCGGCGGTCGGAGTTCGCGGCCTTCGGATGGCGCCCGGAGGAGGTCCCCGACCCCCAGGCACGAGAGACCTTCGAGCGCTCCCGGCTCGACTGGGCCGAGCTCGACGAGGAGCCGCACCGCACGCTGCTCGAGTGGCACCGCGCGCTCATCGCCCTGCGGCACGCGACACCGCAGCTTCGGGACGGGGACCTGGCCACGAGCGCCGTGGAGCTCGATGCCGACGCCGGCTGGCTGGTGCTGCGGCGCGACCCGCTCGAGGTCGTCGTGAACACGTCGAAGAGCCCGGTGGTCGCACCGCTCGCGAGCGGCCGGCGGGTCGTCGAGCTGTCCTCCGCAGAGGTGACCCTTCGCGATGACGCCGTCGAGCTGCCCGGCGAGTCGGTCGCGGTTCTCCGACATCTCGGACCATGACCAGCGACGACAGCCTCGACAAGCTCGCGGCCGCGCACGGAGTGCTCACGCACTACGACAACTGGGCGCATCAGCGCGTCGACGTGCTCACCCGCACTGTCGTGGCGACGCTCGCCGCGCTCGACGTCGACGCGACGAGTCACACGGCGATCCGCGAAGCCCTGCGAGACGCGTACCTCGCGCCGTGGCGACGCACGATCTCCCCCACCGTCGTCGTCAGGCCGGGACGTCCCGCCTTCGACGTCAACGCACGCGACCGTGCGCCGGTCCGCGTCCGCGTCGAGCTCGAGGACGGCGGCGACCGGGAGCTGGCAGTGGGCCCGGCCTCGGCCACCCGCGACGTCGACGGCACGACGATCGCGC
>DATLNF010000091.1:0-28663 GCA_035536955.1 Mycobacteriales bacterium
GCTCATCGCCGCGACGCAGTTCTTCCCGCCGGAGGACGTGCCGTGGGAGACCGACGCGGACGGGGGGCAGGCGCTCGCGGAGTTCGCCGGCCGCGCGTGCTACCAGTCGTGGAAGAAGCCGAACCCGGCGACGGCGACGAACGCCGGGTACCTCGAGCACATCCTCGACGTCGGGCACCTGAGCGTCCTCGAGCACGGCAGCGTGACGTTCTACATCACCGGCGCGTCCCGCTCGCTCACCCACGAGCTGGTCCGCCACCGGCACTTCTCCTACAGCCAGCTGTCCCAGCGCTACGTCCCCGAGAAGGACGCCGCGATGGTGGAGCCGGACGTCATCGCCGCGGACCCCGAGCTCCACGCGATCTTCCTCGAGGCCAGCGACGCGGCACTCGACGCCTACACCCGGCTGCTGGAAGGTCTCGAGAAGCGGTTCGCCGACTGGGACGACGTCACGGCGCGCAAGAAGAACGCCCGGCAGGCCGCCCGTGCCGTGCTGCCGAACGCGACGGAGACCCGGATCGTCGTGACCGGCAACTACCGGGCGATGCGCCACTTCATCCGGATGCGCGCCAGCGAGCACGCCGACGTCGAGATCCGCGAGCTCGCGATCGCGATGCTCAAGGAGCTGCAGAAGGCTGCGCCGAACGTGTTCGCGGACTTCGAGCTCGTCACCCACCACGACGGCACGGAGATCGCCACCTCGCGCTTCGGCGAGGGGTAGGCCGGCGGGCGGCGTCCGCCGCGCGCGGCGGGGTACGTTGCGGGCAGCACCCAGCTGCGGGCGGCCCCCGGTCCCGGGCCGGTGACGACGAGGAGATCCGGCCGTGCACATCGACTTCATGTCGTCCGAGCGCTCGAGTCTCGGCGTCGAGGTTGAGCTCGAGGTCGTCGACCAGGAGACCCGGGAGCTGCACTCCGGCGGCGGCGACATCCTGCGGGAGATGAACGCCGAGTTCGACGGCAGCCACCCGAAGGCCAAGCACGAGCTGCTCGAGTCGACGATCGAGATCATCACCGGCATCTGCACCACCGTCGACGAGGCCAGGCGGGACCTCGAGTCGACGCTGGCAGACGTGACCGAGCGGGCCGAGAAGCGTGGCCTAGCCCTCATGTGCTCCGGCACGCACCCGTTCTCGGACTGGAAGAAGCAGCAAATCACGCCGAACGAGCGCTACGCCCGGCTGGTCGAGAACATGCAGTGGCTCGCCCGCCGGATGCAGATTTTCGGCATCCACGTCCACGTCGGAGTCCGCTCGCCGGACAAGGTCATCCCGATCGTCAACGCGCTCTCGACGTACATCCCGCAGTTCCTCGCCCTGTCGTCGTCCAGCCCCTACTGGATGGGGCAGGACACCGGACTGGCCTCGAGCCGGTCCAAGGTGTTCGAGGGTCTGCCGACGGCCGGCCTGCCGCACCAGCTCGCGGGCTGGACCGAGTTCGAGGACTACATGTCCACGCTGATCAACGCCGAGACCATCTCGTCGGTGCGCGAGGTCTGGTGGGACGTGCGCCCGCACCCCGGCTTCGGCACGGTCGAGATCCGGATCTGCGACGGGCTGCCGCGGATGAGCGAGATCGCCACCGTGGCCGCGATCGGCCAGTGCCTCGTCGACCGGTTCAACACGCTGATCGACCGCGGCTACAAGCTGCCGGTGCAGAGCAACTGGATCCTGCGCGAGAACAAGTGGCGGGCCGCGCGGTACGGCCTCAGCGCGTCGATCATCCTGGACGAGAAGGGCAACACGCAGCCGCTCGTCGAAGCCATTGCCGAGCTGGTCGACGAGCTCCGGCCGGTGGCGGACAAGCTCGGCTGCACGACCGAGCTCATGCACGCGCTGACCATGATCGAGGAGGGCCCGAGCTACCTGCGCCAGCGCAACGTCGTCGCCCAGGGCGGGACCCTGGTCGACGTCGTCGACTCCCTCGTGGAGGAGATGCGCACCGACAAGGCGACGCCGCTGCCGCAGCGACCGGCGTACGACGACATGCCGCACCGGCTGCCGGCGGACCCCCGCGTCGAATGAGGGCGCTCGACGACTTCCTCGCCACGACCGAGCCGGCCCTGGTCGCGCTGCGCCGCGACCTGCACGCGCACCCCGAGCTAGGCCGTGAGGAGCACCGCACGACGTCCCTGCTGCTCGACCGGCTGACCGCCGCCGGCATGGAGCCACGCGTCCTCGGCTCGGGAACCGGGGTCGTCGTCGACATCGGCACCGGCGCCGGTCCCGTGGTCGCCTTGCGGGCCGACATCGACGCGCTCCCGGTGCCGGACGGCAAGGACGTGTCCTACCGGTCGACCCGCGGCGGCGTCTGCCACGCCTGCGGTCATGACGTGCACACCGCGGTCGTGCTGGGGGCGGCCCTGGCGCTGGCGGCGCAGGCCGACGCGCTGCCCGGCCGGGTCCGGGTGCTGTTCCAGCCCGCGGAGGAGCTGATGCCCGGCGGCGCGCTGGACGCGATCGCCGACGGGGTCCTCGACGACGTCGCCGCGATCTTCGCGCTGCACTGCCACCCGGGGTACGAGGTCGGGGAGATCGGCATCCGGTCCGGCGCGATCACCGCCGCGGCGGACCAGGTCGAGATCGTCCTGACGGGTCCGGGCGGGCACACGGCACGACCGCACGCGACGAGCGACCTCGTCTACGTCGCCGCCCGGGTCGTCACCGACCTGCCGGCCGGCCTGAGCCGGCTGGTCGATCCGCGGCAGGGGATGAGCCTGGTGTTCGGCTCGATCGCCGGTGGTTCGGCCGCCAATGTCATCCCGCGGGTGGCCACCGTCCGCGGCACCCTGCGGGTGCTCGGCCAGGAGGCGTGGGACGACGCGCCCAAGCTCGTCGAGCGGCTGCTGGCCGCGACCGTCGAGCCGCTCGGCGCGTCCTACGAGCTGTCCTACACCCGCGGCGTCCCGCCGGTCTGCAACGACCCGGGCGCGACCGCGGTGCTCATCGGCGCGGCGACCACGGCGCTCGGCTCCGAGTCGGTCGTGACGACCGAGCAGAGCCTCGGCGGCGAGGACTTCGCCTGGTACCTCCAGCACGTGCCCGGCGCGATGGCGCGCCTCGGCGTGCGCCCGGCCCGCGACGCCGCCGACCTCCACTCACCCGCCTTCGACATCGACGAGCGGGCGATCGCCGTCGGGGTCAGGGTGCTGGTGCAGACCGCGCTCGACGCGCTGCTGCGCTACGCCTGAGACTTTTTCGGCTTGGCCGACTTCGTCGGCTTGGCCGGCTCGGCGGGGGTGACCGCCCGTGACTTCCGCGGCGCCTTCGCCGGCGCGGGCATCGCCGTCGCCGAGGCCGTCGCCGCGTCTGCCGCCCAGGCGCCCAGCAGCCCCCGGTAGTGCGGGATGAACTGGTCGTGCTCGTGCGCCGGGAACGTCGTCTGCACCGTCCGGACGAGGAGGCGGTCGAAGTCCTCCGACGTGAAGTACTCGTACGCGACGGCGTCGAGGCTCTTGAGCTTCGTCGCGCAGAACTCGGCGTACCTCGCGGTCTGGAAGTAGTCGTCGGCCATCGTCCGGTACGTCGCCAGCTTCTCGGCGTACGACGCGTCGGAGTCGGCGACGTCGAACCACTTGCGGGTGTCGAGGTCGACCCGCGGCTTGCGGGCGGTCGCGCTGCAGAACAGCGACCACTTGACGAGCGACGTGATCGCCCAGGGGAAGTAATAGTGCAGTGACGTGATGGCGACGTCCGGGCAAGCGTTGGCGTAGTCGATCGGGTGCACCTCGGTGCCGCGAACGAGCGTCTCGCAGGAGTTGAACTCCCAGCGGAAGAACGCGTTCACGATCTTGCCGATCGAGACCACCTCCGCGCCGACCTCCGGCGTGAGGAACCCGTGGGTCACCGAGTACCGGTCGTGCATGGGCCGCTCGGGGGCGAACTTCATGACCATCGTCTCGGCGCCGATCGAGAGCGACCGTGCGAAGACGTCGAATCCCTCGACGCTGGCCTGCAGGTGCATGAGCCGCTGGCCGGACTCGTCGTAGGCGCGGTGCAGCTCCTCGTCGTCTCCGATCCGGGTCACGCCCACCCACGCGCCGCCGTCGTACGGCTTCATGTAGAGCGGGTAGCCGACCTGCCGGGCGACCTGCGCGAGGTCGAACGGCTGGTTGTACTTCGCGGCGGTGTAGGGGAACCGCGGATTGTCGAGCGGCTCCTTCTGGGGGACCAGCCACGTCTCCGGGACCTTCAGCCCGAGCCGGATCATCGCGCAGTACGCCGCGTGCTTCTCCATCGCCTGGAACGTGAACGGGTTGTTGAGCAGGTAGACCTCGTCCATCAGCGCAACCTTCTTCAACCACTCCCGCGGCACGTGGTACCAGTACGCGAGGCGGTCGACGACGACGTCGTAGCGGCTCGGCTGCCTGAGGTTGAACGGCTCGATGGTGATGCGCTCGACGTCGTAGCGATGGGTCGTGCCGCCCACCCGCAGCGCGGGGTCGAGCCGCCGCACGAGTGACTCGAAGGCGGTCGGCCAGTCCTCCTCGGTGCCCAGGAGTAGGCCGATCAGGTGCCGCGACTCGCTCATGCGTGGCTCCGATCTGCTAGTCGTGCGGTGCCGCGGGCCCGAGGACCACGCGCCGGACGAGGTCGACCAGGTGTGGGTCGAAGGTGTCCCGCCAGCCGACGTAGGTGTGCACGTCACGGTTCTCGACCAGGCGGGTGTCGTATCCCTGCGCGCGCAGTGCCCGTGCCATGAGCCGGTTGTTCTCCACGTTCTCCTCGATCAGCCCGCAGGTGAGCACGGCCGGGACCGGGTCGGTCGTCGGCGTGCTGCCTAAGACGCTGTCGACGAACGACGTGATCCGCCGGAACCGCTCGAACCCGCTCTCCTGGTCGTCGAAGCGGCGGTGGAAGAAGCTGCTCGACTGGAGGTAGAGGCCGGCGAAGACGCCCGGGTGCCGCCGCTGCGCGTGCAGCATCGCCAGCCCACCGAGGCTGGCGCCCATGCCGATCGTGGCGGTCGTCGGCGCGAGCCGATGCAGCCCGGGCACCACGCCGAGTGCGAGCGCCTGGCTGTAGGTCAACGAGGCCGCGTAGTGCTCGTTGCGGTCGACCGGCGCGAGCAGCGCCGCGCGCATCAGCGGCAGCCTGCCCTCGGCGACCATCGTGTCGAGGAAGTGCGTCAGCGAGGACAGCGCGTCGTACTCTGGCCCGTCGTGGACCACGAGCAGGGGTGCCGCCGTGTCGTCGTCGATCCCGGCTGCGGACCAGAGCAGGCCTGGCACGTCGGCCGGCAGCGACCGCGTCGCGAGGGCGACCGTACGACGCCGGCCGGCCGGCGGCCGGCCGGCCAGCCAGGCCGGCATGCGGTACGTCGGCATCTCGACGACCGACTTCTCGCCGAAGGCGCCGCCGACGCGCAGTGGGTTGGTGGGGTCGCACAGCCATTCGGTGCGGCCGGCGCCGTCGTGGACCTCGAACGCGTACTCCATGCGGTCGACGTCGGGGCGGGCGACCTCGAGCTCCCAGGTCCGGGACACGACGTCGTACCCGAAGTCCAGCAGCTCGCCCGCGATGCGGACGTCCTGCTGGAGCCGGACGGCGGTGAGGGCGCGCCGCCGGTCGGGCAGCCGGAAGACGACCGTGTCGGTCGTGACGGTGGGCCCAGGGGCGGGCGCCTCGGCCGGCGCTGGGGACGTGTCCGAGCGGCTCATCGCAGCGACCCTATGACGGCCGCCGCGATCGCTGTGTCAGCCGACCCGCAGGGCGATCTCCCGGGCCGGGTCGCAGTCGCGATGCTTCGCGGCGAAGTCGCCGACCGCGTCGACGAAGCCGTTCGCGTCGAGACGGACCACCACCGTGGCGTCGCAAGGAACGCAGTGCAGCCGGGCCACCTTGCTGACGTGATCGGCCACCGCCGTGAATCCGCCTCCGGGCACTGGCCGTCCCTTCCACGGGCACCGCGCGGGGCCGAGGTCCCGCCGTGCGGGTCAGTCTGCCGCGAAGCCCGGGTCGGCCGGTATGACCCGTCCGGGCGGTTCTGCCGCCCATGGGGACTAGTCATCACGCTCCGTGTCCGTCTGCCGCACGCGTTTGTGGCCCGCCGGTGGGCCGTCTACGGTCTGGGAGGAGACCCCACCAAGGACGGAGCGACCCCCATGGCCATCGACGGCGTGCCGTTCGGCCGCGTGCTCACGGCGATGGTGACGCCGATGCGCGCCGACGGCAGTGTCGACGTGCCGGGTGCCGCCGACCTGGCGAACCACCTGGTCGACGCGGGGAACGACGGCCTGGTCGTCAACGGGACCACCGGCGAGTCGCCCACCACGACCGACGAGGAGAAGGACCAGCTGGTCCGGGCGGTGGTCGACGCGATCGGCGACCGGGCCAGGGTCGTCGCGGGAGTCGGCACGAGCGACACCGCGCACACGTGCGAGCTGGCCCGCCAGGCGGAGAAGGCCGGCGCCCACGGGCTGCTCGTCGTGACGCCGTACTACAACCGGCCCCCGCAGGCCGGCCTGCGGCACCACTTCGAGACCGTCGCCGATGCGACCGGCCTGCCGTTGATGGTCTACGACATCCCCGGCCGTACCGGTACGCCGGTCGAGACGGAGACGCTGCTCCGCCTGGCCGCGCACGAGCGGATCGTCGCGGTGAAGGACGCGAAGGACGACGTCGCCGCGTCGGCGCGGGTGATCGCCGAGACGGACCTCGCCTACTACTCGGGCACGGATGCGCTCAACCTGCCCCTGCTGTCCGTCGGCGCCGTCGGGATGGTCAGCGTCGTCGGGCACCTCGTCGCCGGCCGGCTCGCCGAGCTGGTGCGGTGCTACCTCGCCGGGGACGTCGAGCGGGCGCGGAGGGTCAACGCCGAGCTGCTCCCGGTGTACACCGGGATCTTCCGCACGCAGGGCGTCATCCTGGTGAAGGCCGCCCTGCGTGAGCTGGGGCTGCCGGCGGGTCCGGTCCGGCCGCCGCTCGTCGACGCGACCGACGACCAGCTGGCGACGCTGCGCGGCGACCTCACCGCGGGCGGCGTGTCGCTCGCATGAGCCATCCGCATCCGGAGCTGACCGCGCCGCCGGCGCTGCCCGACGGCGCCCTGCGCATCGTCGCGCTCGGCGGGCTGGGTGAGATCGGTCGCAACATGACCGTCTTCGAGTACGGCGGCCGCCTGCTCATCGTCGACTGCGGGGTGCTGTTCCCCGAGACCGAGCAGCCCGGCGTCGACCTGATCCTCCCGGACTTCAGCTACATCCGGGAGCGCCTCGACGACATCGAGGCCGTGGTGCTGACGCACGGCCACGAGGACCACATCGGCGCCGTGCCGTTCCTGCTGCGGGAGCGGGTGGACGTGCCGATCGTCGGCTCGCGGTTCACCCTCGCGCTCCTCGCGGCCAAGCTCCAGGAGCACCGCATCAAGCCGGTGCTCGACGAGGTGCGCGAGGAGGACTCCAGGACGTTCGGCCCGTTCGAGCTCGAGTTCTTCGCGGTGAACCACTCGGTCCCCGACGGGCTCGCGCTCGCCATTCGCACCCCGGCGGGTGTCGTCCTGCACTCCGGCGACTTCAAGATGGACCAGACGCCGATCGACGGCCGGCTCACCGACCTCGGCGGCTTCGCCCGGCTCGGCCGGTCGGGCATCGACCTGCTGCTGTCGGACTCGACCAACGCCGAGATGCCCGGCTTCGTGACGAGTGAGCGCGAGGTGGGGGAGGAGCTCGACCGGCTGATCGCCGCCGCGCCCGGGCGGGTGATCGTCGCGTGCTTCGCCAGCCACGTGCACCGCGTGCAGCAGGTGATGCTCGCCGCGCACCGGCAGGGCCGGCACGTGGCGCTCGTCGGGCGGTCGATGATCCGCAACATGGGGGTCGCCCGCGACCTCGGCTACCTGCAGGTGCCCGGCGGGCTGCTCGTCGAGATCGGCGACTTCAAGGACCTGCCGGACGACAAGGTCGTCCTGATCTCCACGGGCTCGCAGGGCGAGCCGCTGTCAGCGCTGTCCCGCATGGCCAACCGTGACCACCACCACATCCGCATCGTCGAGAACGACACCGTCGTGCTCGCGTCGTCGCTGATCCCGGGCAACGAGAACGCGGTCTTCCGGGTCATCAACGGACTGTCCCGCTGGGGTGCGCGCGTGGTGCACAAGGGCATCGCGAAGGTTCACGTGTCGGGCCACGCGCCCGCCGGCGAGCTGCTGTACCTGCTGAACGCGACCAAGCCGCGCAACTTCCTGCCGATCCACGGCGAGTGGCGGCACCTGCGGGCCCATGCCGCGCTCGCCGAGGCGACGGGCGTTCCGCGGGAGCGCATCGTCATCGCCGACGACGGCGTCGTCGTCGACCTCGTCGGCGGCGTGGCCCGCATCGTCGGGGCGATCCCGTGCGGGTACGTCTACGTCGACGGCCTGGTCGTCGGCGACGTCTCGGAGATGGCGCTGAAGGATCGGCGCATCCTCGGCGAGGAGGGGTTCATCACGGTCGTCGTCGTGGTGGACTCCGCGACCGGCAAGGTGACGTCGGGGCCCGAGTTCTTCACCCGCGGCTTCGCCGACCCGGGCGCGGGCGACTTCGACGAGGCGCGCCGCCGGGTGGAGGACGCCCTGGCCGAAGCCGGCGCCGAGGGCATCGGCGAGACGCAGGCGCTCCAGCAGCTGGTCCGGCGCACCCTCGGCCGCTGGGTCAGCGACACCTACGGGCGCCGGCCGATGATCATTCCGGTCGTCGTCGAGGTCTGACCTCCGCACCCGGGGCGCCCGAGTCGATCTCGAGGCCCCCGCTCCGGCCGCGCCACGGCCGCGGTGTGACTGATGGTGATTGTGTGACGTGTGGGGCCGGGTTACCGTCGGACCATGGCCACCCGTGCGCCCAGCGCCCGCCCCCGGACCGCTGCGCGCTCCGCCGACGCCGCCCGTCCGGCCATCCCTGCGGCCCGCCGGCCCCCCGCGACCCGGCCCCCGGCCCGCAAGACCCCACGAGCGGCGAAGGCCGCGCCGCCCCCGCCCGTGGTGGTCGTCCTCGTGCGCGCGCTGCTGCGCGCCGCGCGCGGCGTCTGGACGCTGGTGGCCCGGGCGCTCGGGTCGAGCGCGCGCACCGTCGGCGTCAGCGCCCGGGACCTTGATCCGGCGCACCGCAGGGACGGGGCCGGCCTGGCCGCGCTGGCCGCCGCGCTGGTGACGGCGGTCGCGCTGTGGTGGGGGGGCGGTGGGCTGGTCGGCCGGGTGGTCGACTCCGTCGTCCGCGGATCGGTCGGATCGGCGGCGCCGCTGCTGCCGGTGGGCCTGCTCGCGCTCACGTGGCGCCTCCTGCGACGCCCGGGCGACCCGGAGAGCCGGGGCCGTCTGGTGGTCGGCTGGTCGTTCCTCGCCGGTGGCGCGCTCGGCCTGCTCCATCTCATGCAGGGCACGCCGGTGCCCCCTGACGGCGCCCGGGCGATGCGCTCGGGCGGGGGTCTGGTCGGCTTCCTCACCTCCTCGCCGCTGGAGTCCGCCCTGACCAGCGTGCTCGCGGCGCCCCTGCTCCTGCTCGCCGCCGGCTTCGGCGTCCTCGTCGTCACCGCGACGCCGGTCAACCAGGTGCCGACGCGCCTGATCGCGCTGCGGGACCGCGCGCTGCGTCGGCAGTCGCTCGCCGCTGAGCCGGCCGTCGAGGAGGCCGAGGACACGCTGGTGCGCCGGCGCCCGGCCCGGCGCCGCGTCGGCGTGATGGCCGAGGTCGACACCGCCGGGGCGAGTCTCGCCGATCAGACCACCCCGCCCGCCGAGACGGCGCCGCCCCCGACCGACCCGGTGCCCGTGCCGCGGTCGGCCGAGCAGCTGCCGCTGCCGGCGGCCGGCTACGTGCTGCCGGCGCCGACGATGCTTCGCGCCGGCGCGCCGCACAAGGCGCGCACCGCGGCGAACGACGCCGTCATCGCCGCCCTGAGCAACGTGCTCGAGGAGTTCCAGGTCGACGCCCAGGTGACGGGCTTCACCCGCGGCCCGACGGTGACGCGGTACGAGGTGGAGCTCGGGCCGGCGGTCAAGGTCGCGCGGGTGATGCAGCTGAGCCACAACATCGCATACGCGGTGAAGTCGCCGGACGTCCGCATCATCAGCCCGATCCCCGGCAAGAGCGCCATCGGCATCGAGATCCCCAACGTCGACCGCGAGCTGGTGAGCCTCGGCGACGTGCTGCGGTCCAAGCGCGCCACGGACGACCACCACCCGCTGCTGGTCGGCCTCGGCAAGGACATCGAGGGCGGGTACGTCGTCGCGAACCTCGCGAAGATGCCGCACATCCTCATCGCCGGTGCGACCGGTGCCGGCAAGAGCACGTGCATCAACACCCTCATCGCCAGCGTGCTGACCCGCGCCACCCCGGACGACGTGCGGATGCTCCTCGTCGACCCCAAGCGGGTCGAGCTGACCAACTACGCCGGGATACCGCACCTGCTGACGCCGATCATCACCAACCCCAAGCGCGCGGCCGAGGCGCTGCAGTGGGTCGTCCGGGAGATGGAGCTGCGCTACGAGGACCTCGCCGCCAACGGCGTGCGGCACCTCGACGACTTCAACCGGATGGTGCGAGCCGGCCAGATCGTCGCGCCTGCGCTCAGCGAGCGCGTCTACACGGCGTACCCCTACATCTTGGTGATCATCGACGAGCTCGCCGACCTGATGATGGTCGCGCCACGTGACGTCGAGGACGCGATCTGCCGCATCACCGCGATGGCGCGCGCGGTCGGCATCCACCTCGTGCTGGCGACCCAGCGGCCGAGCGTCGACGTCGTCACGGGGCTCATCAAGGCCAACGTGCCTTCACGTCTCGCCTTCGCGACCGCGTCGCTGACCGACTCCCGGGTGATCCTGGACGGTCCTGGCGCGGAGAAGCTCGTCGGCCTCGGGGACGGGCTGTTCCTGCCGATGGGTGCGAGCAAGCCGCAGCGCATCCAAGGGGCCTACGTCGGCGAGGACGAGATCGCGAAGCTCGTGAAGCACTGCGTGTCGCAAGCGCAGCCAGTCTTCCGCGACGACGTCGTCGGCACCGGTACGGCGCGCGCGGAGTCGAGCGGCTCCGGGTCCGACGACCTCGGCGACGACGACGACCTGCTCCAGCAGGCCGTCGAGCTCGTGGTGACGACGCAGTTCGGGTCGACGTCGATGCTGCAGCGCAAGCTCAAGGTCGGGTTCGCCCGCGCCGGACGGCTCATGGACCTCATGGAGCAGCGCGGGATCGTGGGCCCGAGCGAGGGCTCGAAGGCCCGGGACGTCCTCGTCGTGCCCGATGAGCTCGAAGGCGTGCTGACGACCCTCCGCAGCTAAGAGAGCAGTCCGGCTCGCATGACGATGGCGACCATCTCGGAGCGGTCGCCGGTGCCGAGGCGCCGACCGGCACGGGCCAGCAGGCTCTTCACGGTGAGCGGGCTCATCTGCAGCGCCTTGGCGATCTCCTTGTTGCCGGCACCGCTCGCCACCAGCCGCAGGATGTCGAGCTCCCGCTTCGTGAGCTCGCCCGGCTCGATCGTCTGCGCGCCGCGGAACCCCTGCGCGAGCAGCGCCGCCACCGCGCCGTCGGCGTACACCTCGCCGGCCAGCACCGTGCGCAGCCCGGTGACGATCGTCTCCGGCGGTGAGGACTTCACCAGGTAGCCCGCCGCGCCGGCCGTGAACGCCGAGCGGACCGTGAACGGGTCGTCCGCCGCAGACAGGACGGCGATGTGCGTCCAGCCGGCGTCGCGCAGCTCGACGAGCAGCTCGAGGCCTGGCCCGTCGGGCAGGCGCAGGTCGACGACCGCCAGCGACCGTACGCCCTGCGCCGCGATGTCCCGGGCGGCGGACATCGTCGTGGCCGTGGCCACGTCGGTGATGCCCAGCTCGTCGAGGGCGAGCACCACGGCGCGGCTCATCAGCGGGTGGTCCTCGACGACGAGCGCGGTGCGCTGCTCGACCTGCTCGCCCTGCGTCCGCGCCATCGCGCTGCACTCCTGAAACGTTCGGCCGCCCGCGACGTTGGTCGTCTCAGCGGGCACGTCAGTGAACCACGCCCGTGCGAGCGCGGTGCGCAGCGGTATTCGGCGGTGTGTCGCACGACCGTTCGGGCTAGTCGATTTCTGACCGCTCGGCCCTCATGGAAGGGGGGCCCGCGGTGCGACATTCATTACGTAGTGCGCCCTCATGCGCGTCATCTCGACTGGAGGACATCCGTGCGGCTTCTCTCCCGGCGTCAGGCGCGTCGCTGCGTGGTCGCAGCCGCCCTCGCGTTGTCGAGTCTGGCGCCAGGCCTTGCGAGCGACGCCACCGCGTCCACGTCTGTCGCCGTGGTCTCGCTCAAGTCCGACTCCAGGCTCAGCGCCCCCGGTGTTCAGGTGCTGGCGCACTACGACGCGGCACGGGTCGCCGTCGTGCGCGGTACGCCGCGCGCGCTCGCCGCGCTCGCGCGCGATCGCCAGGTGCGCAGCATGAGCCCGGACCTCCCGGTGCGGGTGACCGGCGCTGAGACAGCGGCCGGCACCGGTCAGCTCGCCTCCGAGGCGATCGGCGGAACCGCCGGCCAGCCCGGCGCCGGCGCCGGTGTCACGGTCGCGGTCGTCGACACCGGCATCACGGACACCGCCTACCTCAACCGGGCGAGCGGTCGGCTCATCGACGGCTTCGACAACAGCGGAGGAGACGCCAAGAAGGGCGTCGACGGCTACGGCCACGGCACGTCGATGGCCAATCTCATCGCCGGCGGATCCGCGAACGGCGGTCCGGCTGTAGGCATCGCGCCCGCCGCCCGGGTGCTCAACGTGAAGGTCGCCGGCGCCGACGGCACGACCTCCCTGTCGAAGGTCGTCGATGGCCTCAACTTCGTCATCAAGTCGCGTCCCACCTACGGCACGAAGGCGCTCTCGATCTCGCTGTCGACCACGGTCGAGGGCGGCGACTACATCGCCACCCCCCTGACCGACGCGGTCGACCGCGTTCGCGAGGCCGGCGTCGTGGTCCTCGCGGCTGTCGGCAACACCGGCGGCAAGGTCGGCTCGCCGGCGTACGACCCGGGCATCATCGCGGTCGGCGCGGCAGACACGACCCGCCCCAAGGTGACCGTCCCGGACTTCAGCGCGGCGGCCGTCGTCGAGGGCGTTCCGCGCCCCGACTTCGTCGCCCCGGGCGTCGGCGTCCGCAGCGTCCTGCCGGCGGGCTCGCAGCTCGCCCGCGACCACGCGGTGTCGCAGGGGCCGGACGGCTTCTGGCGCGGTACCGGGACCAGCCAGGCGACCGCGGTCGCGGCCGGTACGGCGGCGATCTTCCTCGGCAACTTCCCGGCCGCGACCGTCCACGAGACCCGCTTCTCCCTCATGTCCGCATCCCGCCCGCTCGACGGCACCCGTGCCGGCGCCGGGGTGTTGCGCGTGCCGCGCCGGGTGTTCACCCCGGACCAGTTCAAGGCCGGGCTTCGCCAGATCAACGACGCGGGCGACACCGCCATCGTCGACAGCTGGTCCGGCTCGTCCTGGTCCGGCTCCAGCTGGTCGGGCTCGTCCTGGTCCGGCTCGTCCTGGTCGGGCTCGTCCTGGTCGGGCTCGTCCTGGTCTGGCTCGTCCTGGTCCGGCTCGTCGTGGTCCGGCTCGAGCTGGTCTGGCTCGTCCTGGTCCGGATCCTCGTGGTCGGGCTCGTCGTGGTCTGCCGCGGTGTGGGCGGCCGGATCGTGGTCGCTCACCCTGTGACCACGACCGCGCGGCCGCTGCGGCTGCCGCTGCTGATCGCCTCGGTTGCCGGGGGAACTCTCGCCGCCACCTTGATGCTGCCGTGGAACCAGCCCGTCTGGTGGCTCTTCGCGGTGACCGCGAGCGCGGTTCTGCTCAGCGAGCTGCGCGTCGTCAACCTCCCGTTCAGCGGGCAGCGCTGGAGCTTCGCCTGGGAGGAGGTCCCGGTTGCGGCCGCGCTCCTCGTCCACCAGGGCAGCTGGACGGTTGCGGCTGTCGCGCTCGGTGTCGTCATCGCGCAGGTGCTGCGCAAGCAGCCGCGCATCAAGCAGGTCTTCAACACGGTGCAGTTCGCCGCGGCCGCGGCGATCGCGGTGGCGGTCTCCGACCGCGTCGGCGGCGTCGCCGGGGTCGCTACGGCGATGGCCGCCTTCTGGCTGGCCAACACCGCACTGGTCGCCGCGGCGATCTGGGTCACCACCGACCGGTCATTCATGAACGTCTGCCTCGACGGCGCACCGCTGTCGGCGCTGCACGCTGCCACCAACGTCTCGCTCGCCGTGCTCGGCGTGTGGATCCTCACGGCCAACCCGCCGGCGCTGCTCGCCATGGTCGCCCCGGCGATCCTGCTCGGCTGGGCGCTGATCGACCAGACGCGGCGGACCGGGGAGACGCAGCTGCTGGCCGAGCTGGTCCGGGCGCATGAGGCCCGCGTCTCCGACGCGACCGACGAGGTCGTCGGCGCGCTCATCCAGGTCGGGTCGCGGCTCATCGCGGACGTCTCGGTCGAGCTCGTCGTCTTCACCCCCGAGGGCCCGCACCTCTACCGGCGGCAGAGCCGCGGTCAGGTCGCCTGCCATCGCATGCGCGTCGGCGACTTCGCCGAGAGCTGGGCGCTCGCCGCGTCCTCCGACTCACCCGTGACCAGCACCACCGACTCGGGCAGTGAGGCCCTGCTCCGGGTGGGTCGAGCGCGCAACCCGCTCGGACTCGTGCGGATGGTGTCGTCCGGCTCGGAGTCGGGGTTCAACCGCCAGGCGATGCAGGTCCTGCGGATGCTGAGCCGGCACGCCGAGGCGTCGCTGTCCGTCGACCGCGCGCTCGTCTCACGCGACGAGGCGCTCGACCGCGCCAACGCTGCGGCAGAGACCGTGCGCTCCCTGAGCGACATCAGCGCGGACACCGGACCGGCTCTGCGGGTGCTGCGCGAGTCCGCCGGCCGGCTGGCGGCCATGGCCAGCGAGACTCCCGTCAACCAGGTCGAGGTGACGCACCTGGTGGAGGAGCTGTACGCCGTCGAGCGCGCGGTCGCCTCGCTCTGCGGCGCTGTCACCCTCGCCTCGGTGCCGGGCCTCGACATGCCGGCCGACGCGGACATGCTCCGGCTGCCGACCGAGCGTGCCGAGGCCTGGACGCGAATCGGGCTCCTGGAGGCGGGCTGATGGACCGCGCTCGCGTGCGCCCAGCCAGCTGGCTCATGGGCGGCGCCGCGATGCTCGCAGCCGTCCTCTGCGCGATCGGTGCGGGCGTGTACGCACTGACCCAGGGCGACCCGCTCCTGGTCCCCGCCGGTATCGCCGCGGTCGCCGTCACCGCCGCGACGATCCTGTGGCTGTGGCTGCGCGCGCCGATCGCGTCACTGTCCAACGTGATCGAGGTCGCGACGTCCGCCGGTGCGACGCTGCCGGACCGTAGGCACATCGGCGCGCGGATCTCGGCCGTCACGGCAGCGGTCGACGCCCTGCTGTGGCGGCTGCAGATGGCCGACCGGGAGGCGGAGCAGCAGAGCCGCACGCTGCGGGAGACGACGGCCGGCGTACGCGAGCTGGTCAGCGTCCTCGTCCACACCGAAGAGGTTGTCCGAGCCCAGCTCTCGGCCGACATCCACGACACGGTGGCGCAGTCGCTCGCGCACGCCCGCCGGCTGCTCGCTGAGACCGACGGCGCGGTGCCGGACGACGTGTGCGATGCGGTCGAGGACGCCGAGGAGCAGGTTCGCGGGGTGCTGTCGCGCACCGCGCCGGTCGCCCTGGAGAACGGCGACCTCGCCGGCGCGGTGCGGATCCTCGGCGACGACGTCCAGCAGCGGTACGGACTCCGGCTGAACATCACCGCCTGGCCCGGAGACGACCACGCGATGCCCGTCTCCCTCGCGACCGTCGTCTACCGGTTCGTCCAGGAAGCGATGATGAACGTCGCCAAGCACGCCAACACCGACGACGCCTACGTCGCGGTCCACATCGAGGGCCGTGACCTCGTGGCCTCCGTCGCCGACGACGGGGGCGGCTTCGACCCGACGCGGGTGCACAGCAGCGGTGGCCGCCACGTCGGTCTCCACCTGCTTGGCGAGCGCGCCCGTCTGCTCGGCGGCAGCCTCCAGATCTGCTCGGCGCCCGGGGAGCAGACGATCCTGCGGCTGCGCCTGCCGCTGCCCGATCGCCGGGCGAGCGCGCGCAGCGCGCCGAACGGCCCAGAGGTCCTGCGCAACCGGGCGGACTCCACGTCCGCGATCGCATAGCGGACATTGCGGCATACATCGCTACGCCGCACCGCGCGCAGGCCCGACATCTCCCCGGAGTCACCTTCGCTGCTAAGGGGGGAGCGCATGGACACACCGCACCCGGTCTTCCAGCTGCTGGCGCTCGGCGTGCCGTTGACGCTGCTCGTCGACCTGGCCGCGCCGCTCGGACCCGACTCGCCGGGGATCGCCGCGAGCGAGTCGGAGCTGTCATGGGCGTCGTGAGCGCGCCCGCGACTTCGTGGGCCCCGTCGGTCGCCGACTGAGCGCGCAGCTCTACGCTGGCGCGATGCTGGCCCTGCCGTCCGACGTCGCGGTGGACTGGCCCGACTCGGCGGACGCGACTTTGCACGCCGAGGTGCACCGCCTGCTGCGTGACGTCGTCGAGCTCGGCGGCGCCGTCGGCTGGACCCATGTGCCCACGCCCGACGAGACCGCGGAATGGCTCGACCGCGAGCTCGGCCTGGTCCGCGCACGAGCCGCGGCGCTCGCCGTCGTCCGACGGTCGGGGCGGGTCGAGGCCGTCGGCCTGTGGGCGCGGTTCCGGTCGCCGGTCCTGCGCCACAACGCCGAGGTCCGCAAGGTGATGGTGCACCCTGCTGCGCGCGGGTTCGGGCTCGGGCGGGTCGTGCTGCAGTCGCTCGCGGAGCGGGCCGCGCAGTCCGAGGTCGAGGTGCTCGTTCTGGACGTCCGCGGGAACAACCACGGGGCGCAGGCGCTCTACGCCTCCCTCGGCTGGCTGGAGTGCGGCCGGGTGCCGGACTTCATCGCCGTCGGTGACGACCGCTGGGACCAGGTGTCCTTCTACCTCGAGCTGCCGCGACCGGACGGCGTACGGCGCCACGGCGGGCGTCCCGTCGGGCCAGGGGCGAGCTCGAGATAGCCCCGCGAGCGCGGGCGAAAAGGTCTCTTTGCCGACTTCCGGCAGGCGCCCGTACACTGCTCGCGCCGGAGCGCCGCGGAC
Organism: Mycobacteriales bacterium; assembly: GCA_035536955.1. Taxonomy (GTDB): domain Bacteria; phylum Actinomycetota; class Actinomycetes; order BP-191; family BP-191; genus DATLNF01. Next base: position 17,099 of record DATLNF010000091.1, read on the forward strand.
TTCCCCAGCGGTCCTGGCCCACTGGGAGGGGCACGGATGAGCGTCGGTGCCATCCTCGCCGCCGCCCGCGAGGACGCCGGCCTCACCGTCGACGACGTCAGCCGGGCGACCCGGATCCGTGGCGCGCTCATCCGCGACATCGAGGCCGACGGCGTCGCCGCCTCCGGCGGCACCGTGTACGCCCGCGGGCACGTCCGGGCGATCGCGAGCTACCTGCGTCTCGACCCGGCGCCCCTGCTCGCCGAGTTCGACCGCGCGCACGGCGGCGTTCGCGGGCCGGCCGCCCGGGAGATCTTCGAGCGCGAGGTCCTCGCCGTACCCGACCGCACCGGGCCCAACTGGACCCTGGCGATGGCGCTGGCCGCGGCGGTCCTGCTCGTCGTCGCGGTGAGCTCGCTGGTGACGGCGAGTCCGAAGTCCGACCGGATCGCCGAGGGGGTGCCGAGCACCGCGCGCTCCGCCGAGCCGGCGCCGTCGGCGAGCGCGGCGCTGCCCGTCGTCAGCCCGACCCCCGGGCCGGACATCGCCGCGCTGCCGCAGGGCGGGGTGTTCCTGCGGGTGCGGGTGCCGGGCGACAAGTGCTACGTGCAGGTTCGCGAGGGCGGTCCGCGCGGCCCGAAGATCTTCGAGGGCACGCTGTCCACGGGGGCGGTCAAGGACTTCCGGTCCGACAAGCCGCTCTACCTGCTGCTCGGCAACGCCGGCGCCGTCACGCTCGTCGTGAACGGACGCGACCTCGGCTCACCCGGCGGTCCGGGGCAGGTCGTCCGTACGACGTTCGGCCCCGGTGACCCGGCCGGCGCCGCCGGCTGAGCGACCGGTTGCCGCGCTGACCGCCGGTACTCTGGACTCCATGTCCTCCCCCCGCGTCGCCCTCGTGACGCTCGGCTGCGCCCGCAACGAGGTCGACTCCGAGGAGATCGCCGGACGACTCGCCGCGGGCGGCTTCACCCTCGTCGAGGAGGCCGCGGACGCCGACGCGGTGGTCGTCAACACCTGCGGGTTCGTCGAGGCGGCGAAGCGCGACAGCATCGACACGATCCTCGAGGCCGCCGGCCTCGCCGCGGACGGCCGCGCGCGTTCCGTCGTCGCCGTCGGCTGCCTCGCGGAGCGGTACGGCGAGCAGCTCGCGGCGTCGCTGCCGGAGGCCGACGCCGTCCTCGGCTTTGACCACTACGCCGACCTCCCCGCTCGCCTCGACGACGTCCTGGCCGGCCGGTCGGTGCCGTCGCACGTGCCGCGCGACCGGCGCCTGCTGCCGCTCGTCGACGCGGCGACAACGCGCCCGGTGGACCCCGCGCAGTTCGTCTCGGAGCCCGACACGCCGACGTCCGCCCCGGCCAGCGGGCCGGCGCCGACGCGCCGCCGGCTCGGCAGCGGCCCGGTCGCCGCGCTGAAGCTCGCGTCGGGCTGCGACCGCCGCTGCACCTTCTGCGCGATCCCCTCGTTCCGCGGGTCGTTCGTCTCCCGCCGGCCGACGGACCTGCTCGCCGAGGCGCGGTGGCTGGCCGACCAGGGGGTGCGCGAGCTGCACCTGGTCAGCGAGAACTCCACGTCGTACGGCAAGGACCTCGGCGACATCCGCCTGCTCGAGGCGCTGCTTCCCGAGCTGGCGGCGGTCGACGGGATCGTGCGGGTGCGGCTGGCCTACCTCCAGCCCGCCGAGATGCGGCCGTCCCTCGTCGAGGCGATCGCGACGACACCGGGCGTCGCGCCGTACTTCGACCTGTCGTTCCAGCACTCGTCCGCGACCGTCCTCAAGGCGATGCGCCGGTTCGGCGACACCGAGCGGTTCCTCGACCTGCTCGCGCAGATCCGGGCCGTTGCCCCCGAGGCGGGCGTCCGCTCCAACGTCATCGTCGGCTTCCCGGGCGAGTCGGCGGCCGACCTCGCCGAGCTGGAGCGGTTCCTGGTCGCTGCCCGCCTCGACGCCGTGGGCGTGTTCGGCTACTCCGACGAGGACGGGACGGAGGCGGCCAGCCTGCCGCGCAAGGTACGGCGCGATGTCGTCGCGCGGCGCGTCGAGCGACTCAGCACGCTGGTCGAGACGATCACGGCCGAGCGGGCCGAGCAGCGCATCGGCTCGACGGTCGAGGTGCTCGTCGAGTCGGTCGACGGCGACGTCGTGGAAGGGCGCGCGGCGCACCAGGCGCCCGAGGTGGACGGGTCGGTCCTGCTGACCGGCGCCGCCGTCGAGGTCGGAGACCTGGTCCGCGCGGTCGTCGTCGAGAGCGCGGGAGTCGACCTCGTCGCTCGGGTCGTCGCGACCATCTCGCCCGCGACGGCGGGCGGCGCGCTCGTCGGCGCCGGATGACGGCCCGGCCGGGCCCGGGGCCGGCGGTGCTCGCCGACGCCGCCATGCTGCCGCCCGACCACGTCGGGACGGTCAACATCGCCAACGCCGTCACCGTTGTCCGCGGTCTGCTCGTGCCGGTCTTCGCGGTGCTGCTGATGCACGACGACGGCACCGACGACGCATGGCGGGTCGCGGCGTGGGCGGTGTTCGCGATCGCCAGCTTCACCGACCGCGTCGACGGTCACCTGGCGCGGACCCGCGGGCTCGTGACGCGCTTCGGCCAGGTCGCCGACCCGATCGCGGACAAGGCGCTCACCGGTGCCGCGCTGGTCGGGCTGTCCGCTCTGGGCGAGCTGCCGTGGTGGGTGACCCTCCTCGTGCTCGTCCGGGAGATCGGTGTCACGCTGCTGCGCTTCTTCGTCATCCGCCACGGCATCATCCCGGCGAGCCGCGGCGGCAAGCTGAAGACGCTGCTGCAAGGCCTTGCGATCGGGCTCTACGTCCTGCCGCTGACCGGATCGCCGGCGACCGCCCGCGCGGTGGTCATGGCCGCCGCGGTCGTCGTCACCGTGGTGACCGGGGTCGACTACGTCGTCCGCGCGCTGACCCTGCGCCGCACCAGCGACCGCGCGGAGATGAAGCGCGCGCGGCGCGCCACGAGCGGCCGCGGATGAGGGCGGAGATCCTCGCGGTCGGGACGGAGCTGCTGCTCGGCGACATCGTCAACAGCAACGCCGCGTGGCTGGGCCAGCGCCTCGCCGAGGCCGGAGTCGACGTGACGACGTCGGTCGTGGTCGGCGACAACGTCGAGCGCATCGCGGACGCGATCGCGTCCGGGCTCGGCCGCGCGGACGCGATCCTCATCACGGGCGGCATCGGCCCGACGCAGGACGACCTGACCCGCGAAGGACTCGCGGCGGCCGCCGGGGTGCCGCTCGTGCGCAATGACGACCTCGAGGCGGGGCTGCGCGCGCGCTTCGCGGCGATGCGCCGGGACGTGCCGGAGATGAACTACCGCCAGGCCGACCAGCCGGCGGGCGCCGGCGCCATTCCGAACGCACGCGGATCCGCGCCCGGGCTGCGGCTCGAGCTGCTCGGCGGGATCGCGTACGCGCTGCCCGGCGTGCCGCACGAGATGCGCCCGATGTTCACCGAGAGCGTGCTGCCGGACCTGGTCCGCCGCGCGGGCGACCGCCAGTGCCTGGTCCACCGCGTCCTGCGCACCGCGGGCATGTGGGAGTCCGCGGTCGCGGCGGCGCTGAGCGACCAGGTCGCCAGGCTCGAGGAGGCGGGCGGTGTCACGATCGCGTTCCTCGCCAGCGGGGGGCAGACGAGAGTGCGGCTGTCGGCGAAGGCGGACACCCCGGCCGCGGCGCTGGCGATGATCGCGCCCGAGGAGGCACTGGCGCGGCAGGCGCTCGGCCCGGCGGTGTACGGCGCCGACGACGACACGCTCGAGGACGTCGTGCTGTGCCTGCTGCGCGAGCGGGACGCGACGATCGCCGTCGCGGAGTCGCTCACCGGCGGACTGCTCGGCGCGACGCTCAGCGCCCCGTCGGGCGCGAGCGACGTCTACCGCGGTGGCATCGCGGCGTACGCGACCGAGCTCAAGGCCGACCTGCTCGGCGTCTCCGACGAGGTTCTGGAGGCGCACGGCGCGGTCTCGGACGACACCGCGCGGCAGATGGCCGAGGGCGCGCGCGACCGCTGCGGTGCGACGTACGGACTCGCGCTCACCGGCGTCGCCGGCCCGAGCGAGCAGGAGGGCAAGCCGGTCGGCACCGTGCATGTCGGGCTCGCCTGGCCCGGAGGCTCGCTCGCGAAGGCGGTCCGCCTGCCGGGCGACCGCCCGCTCATCCGCACCTATGCGTGTGTCACGGCGATGAACCTGCTGCGGCTGCACATCCTCGGCGCGGACTGACGCGGCGTAGGCTTCCGGCATGCCGTCGACCTCCGTACCCAGCGTTCTGTCGCGTCCCCGGACGCCGAGCCTGCTGCGCCGTCATCTGGGCACCGCACTTCGGCGGCGTCGCGAGCAGCAGCAGCGCACGCTGCGCGACGTGGCGGCCGCAGCCGGTGTCTCGCTCGGGTACCTCTCCGAGGTCGAGCGCGGCGTCAAGGAGGCGTCCAGCGAGCTGCTGTCGGCGATCTGCCGAGCGCTCGACGTGCGGCTGCCCGATCTGCTCGTCGAGGTCGCAGACGCGCTCTACCGGCTCGATGTCGCGACGTCCGGCGTACCCCTCGTCGGCATCCAGGTCGGTCGGGCACCGGTCGGCGCGAGCGCTTCGCCGCCCGATGCGGTCGACGCCCGCGCGGCCTGACGGTGCTGTCCGCGCGACGCGGACTTGACCTGCCAGGGCGTTGTCTGGGAAGAAACTCCGCACACCCCGTGCCGACCACCTAAGAGAAGAGCCGCATGCCCGACGCTCAGGCCAGCCCGACCACGGGCGGGCGCACCCGCGCCGGCAACGGGATGTCGCGAGCGCGCGCGGGGATCCTCTCCGGCGCAGCGACGTGCGTCGCGCGCTACGGCACGCGCAAGACGACGATGGGCGACATCGCGCGCGAGGGCGGCGTGGCGAAGGCGACCCTCTACAACCACTTCCGCACGAAGGACGACGTTCTCGCCGCACTGCTGGCGCACGAGGTGGACGCGCTGGCGCGCGCGGTGGAGACGGCGGGCGGGCAGCCCGGCACCGCCGAGGCGGTCACGGCCGCCCTGAGCGCCGCGGCGACCTTCGTCGCGGAGCATCCGGTGCTTCGCCACCTCGCCGTCGCCGAGCCGTCGCTCGTCGCATCGCTCATCACGCCGAGCGACAACGCGCTCTGGCAGCGCGCGCGCGGCGTGGCGCGCGACCGGCTGTCCCTCGCGCAGGCCGCCGGCAGCCTGCACCCGCGGCACGAGACCGAGTCGCTCGTCGACGCCGGCCTGCGCTGGGTGCTCTCGCACGCGCTGTGGCCGGCGAGCTCCGACGACGTGCAGGCTGCGGCGTACCGGCTGGTCAACGGCCTGGTCGCCGAGCCGCGGCCGCGCCTCGCCGCCCGCCCGGCGGAAGAGGCCGAGTCCGTGCAGTGGGCGCGTGCCGAGGGTCTCCAGGTCGGCTGACACCGTCCCGCGTGATCTTGCTGTCTCCCGCATGATCTTGCTGTCTCCCGCGTGATCTTGCTGTCTCCCGCGTGATCTTGCTGCCGTCGTGCACACCCGCCGGCTAGACCGGGTCCGGGCCGGGCTGGCAGTGCGGGCACCAGTAGGTCTTGCGCCCGTACGTCGGCTGCGCGGACTCGACCTGCTCCGCCTCGCGGATCGGCGTACCGCACCGCCGGCACGCCTCGCCCGCGCGCTCGAAGACCCAGTGGTCCCGTCCTGGGCGTGAGTCGCCGGTGGTGACCTGCGCCCAGCGGTGCTTGTTCGCCTCGAGCAGCCGTTGCGACAGCGCGACCGTCGCGCGCAGGTCCGGCACGTCGGCGACGCGGGTCCACGGGCTGACGCCGCGCAGGAACAGCACCTCGGCCTTGTAGAGGTTGCCGATGCCGGCCAGGTTGCGCTGGTCGAGCAAAGCCGGCCCGATCGCGCGGTCGGGCTGCGCAGCGGTACGCCGGACCGCCTCGTCGAGGTCCCAGTCCGGACCGAGCAGGTCCGGCCCGAGGTGGCCGACGACGGTGCTCTCCGCATCCGTGGGCAGCAGGTCGACGACCGGCAGCCGGTAGCCCACGACAACGGTGTCCGCGGTCGCCAGCACCACCCGGACCTGGTGCGCCGCGCCGCCGGCCCAGCGCTGCCCCGGCCGATGGAGCCGCCACGTGCCGTCCATCTCGAAGTGCGTGTGCAGCGTCGTACCGCCCTCGATGCGGGTGAGCAGGTGCTTGCCGCGGCTCACCACCTCGAGCACCGTGCGGCCGCTCAGGTCGACCGTCGCGTGCCGGGGCACCCGGAAGTCGGTCTTCGTCAGCACCTGTCCCGCGATGGCCGCGCGCAGCTTGTGCGCGTGCAGCCAGACGGTGTCGCCCTCAGGCACGGGCCCGCACCAGGTGCCATGAGCGGTGGCCCTCCCGGCTGCCCACGTGCTCGACCGACCAGCCCGCTGCGGTGACCGCGCTGACGAGCTCGTCGCGCGTGCGGTGCACGAACCAGCAACGCCGGTCCCGCTCGTCCTGCTCGCTGGCGAAGGGCACCGCCTCCCACCCCTCGTCGTCCCCGCTCGACGTCGACAGCGCGAGGCCGCCGCCGTCGCGAGTCACGCGACGCCAATCGGCGAGCGTCGCGACGGTCTGCTCACGCGGCACGTGCAGCAGCGACGCGCACGACCACACCGCGTCGACCGCGCCGTCGCGCAGCGGCAGCGATCTCAGGTCTCCCTGCACGACCGGTACGCCGTTGCGACGCGCGAGCGCGAGCATCGACGTCGACACGTCGAGCCCGATCGCGCGGTAGCCGTCGGCTTGCAGCAGCTCGGCCTCGCGCCCCGGCCCGCAGCCGACGTCGACGACCGTCCCGCCGGGCGGCACCGCGACGACGAGCTCGTCGAGCCAGTCGCGCTCGTCGACGGTCCTGGTGCGCCCGGCGTATGCCGCCGCGATCGCGTCGTACGTCGCGCGGGTCGCGGCGACCGGGTCGGCGGCGTCGCTCATCCGCGCAGCCGCAGCCCGCGCGGCGTGGGCCGGAAGCCGGCCTGCTCCAGCGCGACGCCGAGCGCGGTCGTCAGCACCAGCTCGCCGTCGGCCCGCTCCACCGCGAGCTTGCCCAGCGACCCGTCGCGTACGGCGAGGGCGAGGGCGTCGACCGCCGGCTGCAGGACGCCCGCGTCGTCACTCCAGGTCAGCAGCGTCTTCCCGCCGCGCTCGACGTAGACGACGAGCGCCCCGTCGACGAGGACGACCAGGGCGCCGGCCTTGCGACCCGGCCGGTGTCCCTTGGCCGCCCCGTCGCTCGAGGTGGTGCCGTCCAGCAGCGGGCGGTCCGGCCACGGCAGGGCCGCCCCGAAGGGGTTCGCGGGGTCGGTCGCCGCGAGGACGAGGGCGCGCGGGCCGCCCGCGGAGCGCCGGCGCACCGGCTGCGGACCGCCCAGCCACAGCGCCGTGTCGTCGGACGACGCCGGCGCCGCGGGGGCCGCCATGGCGCGCATCCGGTCGACCGCGCCGGGCATCGCGAACTGCGCGGCGCCGAGCGTCTCGACGAAGTAGCCGCGCCGGCACCGCCCGGACTCCTCGAAGGCCTTGAGCACCGGGTAGACGCCGGCGAACCCGCCGGGGACCCGCTCGGCCATGACCGCGCCGCGGGTGACGATGCCGTGCCGGTCGAGGAGCACCTCGGCGAGCGCGTGCGCGCGACGGGTGGGGTCGGCGGCGCACTCCGGCAGCAGGCTCCACCGTCCGGCCGCGATCGGCGGTGCCACGCGCCCACCGAGCGCAGCGCCGGTACGACGTCCGCCGTACCGGCCCGGGAGCGGGCGGCGCTTCGTCGGCGCGCGCCCGCGGCCGAGCATCGTGCGCACCGGCGCCAGCGTGTCGTTGGTGACGAGGCCGGCCCACACGAGGTCCCAGAGCGCGCGGACCAGGTCGGCGTCGTCGGCGTCGGGCACGCGGTCGGCCAGCGAGCGGAAGAACAGCGCCGCGCCGTCGGCGAGCGCCGCCTCGACCGCGGTCGTCGTCGGCGTCGCAGACAGGTCGGCGTCCACCGGCGGCAGGGTCAGCTCGGCGGTCTCGGCGAGATGCAGCGCGACCCAGCCGTCGTTGGCCGGCAGCGACCCGGCGCCGGCCCAGAGCACCTCACCGCTCGCGCAGAGCTCGTCGAGCATGGCGGGGGAGTAGTCGCTCACCCGGGCGGGCAGCACGAGCCGCTCGAGCGCGCTCGCCGGCACCGGCACGCCCTGCAGCTGTTCGACCGCGCGCATGAGCGCGTCGACGCCGTGGCTCGCCGCGCTGCCCACCGACTGCCACGCGGGCAGGAACCGCGCCAGCGCCTCCACGGGCGCCGGCTCGACCTCCTTGCGCAGCTTCGCCAGGGAACGTCGGCGCAGTGCCCGCAGCACCTCCGCGTCGCACCACTCGACACCCGCGCCACCCGGTCGGAACTCACCCTGCACGACGCGCCCTGTCGCGGCGAGCCGTTGCAGCGTGGAGGTGATGACGGCTGGCCCGAGGCCGAGGCGCGTCGCGGCGGCCGAGGTGAGGAACGGCCCGTGCGTGCGCGCGTAGCGCCCGACGACGTCGCCGAGCGGGTCGGCCACCGGCTCGAGGAACGCGTCGGGCACGCCGACGGGCACGGGTACGCCGAGCGCGTCGCGGAGGCGGCCGACGTCCTCGGCGGCGACCCAGCGCTCCTCGCCGGCGACCCGCACCCGGAACGCGCGGTGCGACTCCTCGAGCGCGGCCAGCCACGGCGGCGTGGCGCCGCGCTCGATCGCCTCCGCGGTCGTGAGGTCGCCGATCCCGCGCAGCAGGTCGGTGACCCCGTCGGCGTCGCGCGGGAACCGCTCCGCGGTGAGCCGTTGCAGCTCCCGCTCGAGCTCGTCGAGGGCGTCCGGGTCGACGAGCTCGCGCAGCTCGGCCTGGCCGAGCAGCTCGGCGAGCAGCGCGGAGTCCAGCGACAGCGCCTGCGCCCGGCGCTCGGCCAGCGGGGCGTCGCCCTCGTACATGAACGCGCCGACGTACCCGAAGAGCAGGGTCCGCGCGAACGGCGACGCGGCCGGCGTCTCGACCTCGACGACGCGCACCTTCCGCGACTGCACGTCGGCCATGAGCTCCTTGAGGCCGGGTACGTCGAAGACGTCCTGCAGCACCTCGCGCATCGTCTCGAGCACGATCGGGAAGCTGCCGAACTGCGACGCGACCTGCAGGAGCAGCGCGCTGCGCTGCCGCTGCTGCCACAACGGCGTGCGCTTGCCCGGCGTACGGCGAGGGAGCAGCAGGGCACGCGCGGCGCACTCCCGGAAGCGGGAGGCGAACAGCGCCGACCCGCCTACCTCATCCTGGACCGCCCGCTCGACGTCCTCGGGGTCCAGCAGCGCGACGGCAGCGCTCGGCACCTCGTCGGCCTCCGGCAGCCGGATGACGATGCCGTCGTCGGAGTGCATCGACTGGACGTCGATGCCGAGCGACTCGCGCAGCCGCGCCGACACGGCCCTCGCCCACGGCCCGTTGACCTGCGCGCCGAACGGCGAGTGCACGCACAGCCGCCAGTCGCCCAGCTCGTCGCGGAAGCGCTCGACGAGGATCGTCCGGTCGTCCGGCAGGTGCCCGGTCGCCTGCCGCTGCTCCTCGAGGTAGTCGACCAGGTTGGCGGCGGCCCAGTCGTCGAGGCCCGCCTGCTTCGCGCGTTCCAGCGCGGCCGGCCGGCCGAGTGCGTTCATCTCGCGCAGGAAGGCGCCGAGCGCGCGGCCGAGCTCGATCGGGCGCCCGGGGGCGTCGCCGTGCCAGAACGGCATCTTGCCGGGCTGTCCCGGGGCGGGGGAGACCAGCACGCGGTCGTGGGTGATCTCCTCGATGCGCCAGCTGCTGCTGCCGAGCAGGAAGACGTCGCCGACGCGCGACTCGTAGACCATCTCCTCGTCGAGCTCGCCGACCCGGCTGCCCTTGTCGCCGACGAGGAACACGCCGAACAGGCCGCGGTCGGGGATCGTGCCGCCGCTGGTCACCGCGAGCCGCTGCGCGCCGGCCCGCCCGGTCAGCGTGCCCGTGACGCGGTCCCACACGATGCGCGGCCGCAGCTCGGCGAAGTCGTCACTCGGGTAGCGGCCGGAGAGCATGTCCAGCGTCGCCTCGAGCGCCGACTGCGGCAGCGTCGCGAACGGCGCGGCCCGGCGTACCACCTCCGCGAGGTCCTCGACGGTCCACGCCTCGAGCGCGACCATCGCGACGACCTGCTGGGCCAGCACGTCGAGCGGGTTGCGCGGGTAGCGCATCGACTCGATGTCGCCCTCGCGCATGCGCTCGGCGACGACGGCGGACGGGACGAGGTCCCCGCGGTACTTGGGAAACAGCACGCCGCGGGACACCGCGCCGACCTGGTGGCCGGCCCGCCCGACACGCTGCAGCCCGCTCGCCACCGACGGTGGCGACTCGACCTGGATCACGAGGTCGACCGCGCCCATGTCGATGCCGAGCTCGAGGCTGCTGGTCGCGACGACCGCGGGCAGCCGGCCCGCCTTGAGCGCCTCCTCGATGAGCACCCGCTGCTCGCGGCTGACCGAGCCGTGGTGGGCGCGGGCGAGCTCGCTGGGCGCACCGGTAGCGCCTCGCCCGACGCCGCTCTGCGCGAACGCGCTGCTCTCGCCCATGAGGTTGGGCGGCGTCAGCCCGTAGCCCGCGTTCTCCCGGGACGCGATCGGGTCGCGCTCCGTCCCGTCGGCGAGGCCGGCGGCCTCGTCCTGCTCCGCGGCGATCTCGTTGAGGCGGCTGCAGAGGCGCTCGGCGAGGCGGCGGGAGTTGGCGAAGACGATCGTCGAGCGGTGCGCGCGGATGAGCTCGACGATGCGGTGCTCGACGGCCGGCCAGATGGACGCGCCCGCCCGCGTGTCGCCGTCAGCGGTGAAGCCGCTGTCCGCGCCGAGCGCCGTCATGTCCTCGACCGGTACGACGACCTGCAGCTCGATCGTCTTCGCGCTCGGCGGGTGCACGACGGTGACCTCGCGCGAGCCGCCGAGGAACCGCGCGACCTCGTCGAGCGGGCGGACGGTCGCCGACAGGCCGATCCGCTGCGCCGGCTTCTCCAGCAGCGCGTCGAGGCGCTCCAGGCTCAGCGCGAGGTGCGCGCCGCGCTTCGTCGACACCATCGCGTGGATCTCGTCGACGATGACCGTGTCGACCCACCGCAGCGCCTCGCGCGCCTGGGACGTGAGGATCAGGAACAGCGACTCCGGCGTCGTGATGAGGACGTCCGGCGGCGACCCCGCGAACCGCCGGCGCTCGTCGGCGGGCGTGTCGCCGCTGCGGACGCCGACCGTGATGTCCGGCACCGGCAGGCCGAGCCGGTCCGCGGCCTGGCGGATGCCGGCAAGCGGGGCACGCAGGTTGCGCTCGACGTCGACCGCGAGCGCCTTCAGCGGGGAGACGTAGAGGACCCGCAGTCGCTGCTTCGGGTCGGGCGCGGGCTCGGCGGCGAGGCGGTCGAGCGAGGACAGGAAAGCGGCGAGCGTCTTGCCCGACCCGGTGGGCGCGACGACCAGCGCGTCCTTGCCCTCGGCGATGGCCGCCCACGCGCCGGCCTGCGCCGCCGTCGGCTCGGCGAACGACGCCTCGAACCACGCCCGGGTCGCCGGGGCGAACGACGA
>DATLNF010000092.1:0-2617 GCA_035536955.1 Mycobacteriales bacterium
AGCCCGCTGTTGCAGTACGACCACGTCGCCCCGACGGGATGCACCTGGCCGATGGTCGAGCAGCTCTCGACGTACTGCTCGAGCGCGTCGTCGCCGCGACCGAACGAGTCGAACTTGTCCCCGTCGATCCCGGAGGTGTGGGTCAGCAGGTGCCGCATCGTGAGCGACTTCGCCGCGTCCGGGTCGGGGACCGAGAACGTCGGCAGGTACGTCGTGATCGGGACGTCGAGGTCGATCCGCCCCTCGTCGACGAGGGTCATGACCAGTGTCGCCGTGTAGACCTTGGTCACCGACGCCAGGTGGAACAGCGTGTCGGTCGTGACCGGCCGGCCGGTCTCCACATCAAGTACGCCGCTCGCCGCCTCGACCACCTCGTCGCCGCGCATGACGGCGGCGGTCGCACCGGGCACACCTGAGTCGGCGCGCAGCGCGTCGAGCCTCGCCTGCAGAGCCTGCTGGTCCATCACTCGCCCTCTCGATTGCTGCCGACCAACCCTGCCACCCTGCAAGCGGTGCCGCTCACTCCGGTCCTGACCGGACTGAGGGGCACCGCTTCGAGCGCATCCGCTCATCGCGCCCGGCGGAGGCGTCGGCCAGGTCGTGCATCGGTGACCGCGCCGTCGGTCACGACCGGCACTCCGTTGACGAGCACGTGGCGTACGCCGAGCGCGTGGCTGTGCGGTTGCTCGTACGTCGCGGTGTCGATGACGGTCGCCGGGTCGAGCACGACGAGGTCGGCGAATGCGCCGGATGTGAGCCGGCCGCGTCCCGCGAGCCCCAACGTGTCGGCGGGCAGGCTGGTGATGCGCCGGATCGCCTCGTCGAACGTGACGAGGCCGAGGTCGCGCGCGTAGTGCCCGAGGAACCGCGCGAACGTGCCGTAGGTGCGCGGGTGCGTCGCGCGCTCGATCCACGGTGCCGCGGCCGGGTGGGCCGCCGCGTCGGAGCCGATCGAGACCCACGGCTGCCCGAGGCCGAGTCGGATGTTCTCCTCGCCGATCATGAAGTAGACGGATTGGACGTGCGGGTCCCGGCGCACCGCCTCGAGCAGCGCATCGGCGGGGTCGGTGGTGCCCAGGTCGGCGACGACCTCGCTCAGCCGCCGACCCCCGGTCGGCGTGCCGTCGGCGAGGTCGGACAGCAGCAGGATCCCGGCGCCCTCGTCGGCGGCCAGGAACAGGTTCTCGAAGTCGTCCGACCGCCGGCGCATGTCGGCCGCCATCCGCCGCCGCTCGGTCGCGCTGTCCAACCGCGCGGCGAGCGCCGCCGGCCCGCCCACGTGGTACGGCGGTGGTATCGACGCGCCGAGCGCCGTGCCGCCGGCCGCGTAGGGGTACATGTCCGCGGTGACCCGCTGACCTGCGTCGCGCGCCGCGGCGATCCGCTCGATCGCCGGCGCCATCTTGTGGTGGTTGTGCCGGCCGGCCGCCTTCAGGTGGTAGACCTCGGTGCGGCACTGCGCTCGCTGCCCGATCGCCAGCAGCTCGTCGAGGCACTCGAGGAACTGGTCGCCCTCGCTGCGCAGGTGCGAGATGTAGACGCCGTCGTACTCACCGACGACCTCGCACAGCGACACCAGCTCGTCGGTGTCGGCGAACCGGCCCGGCGGGTAGATCAGCGCGGTGCCGATGCCCAGCGCGCCTTCCTGCATCTCCTCGCGGACGATGCCGCGCAACGTGCCGAGCTCGGCCTCCGTCAGCCGGCGATCATCGAACCCGGCCGCGAGGATGCGCAGGTTGGTGCCGCCGACGAAGCTGGCGATGTTCGGGACGATGCCCATCCTGGCCACGGTGTCGAGCCCCGTGGAGAGCCGGTCGAAGACGACCTGGATCCCCTCCTCGTCCGGGCCGAGCAGGGCGAGGATCTGCTCGTCGGTCGGGCCGAGCGAGAACGCCTCGCCGAACACCTCGGTCGTGACGCCCTGCAGCGTGTCCGACGCGCCGGAGCCGTCGAGCTGCAACGAGCCCCACGCGTGGCTGAGCACGTTGATGAACCCCGGGCACACGGCGAGGCCGGTCGCGTCGACGACCCGGGCGTCGACGTCGCCGTCGACGTCGCCGACCGCGACGACGCGGTCACCCTCGATCGCGACGTCCGCGCGGCGGCCGGGCGCGCCCGTCCCGTCGTGCACGACGCCGCCTCGCACCACCACGGAGACCGGCATGGCGCTCACCCTCTCCTACGGCTCGCCGCTGCGTGGCTGTCCGCCGTACCAAATGCGGCCGCTCGGCTGGTGAACCGGGACGATGCTGGTAGATCCCGCGCGCTGGGAGGGTGCTTGTCTCGAGGAGGTGCCATGACGCGGGCGACCGTCGACGTGACTGCCCGGCTGGAGCAGGTGTTCGCGAGCGCCGGCGCCCGCGGGTTCGTCCACGCGCGCGAGGTGGACGGCGCGGCCGAGGTCGGGCTCAGCCCCGACGAGCCGGTCGTCGCGGCGAGCACGTTCAAGGTGCCCGTACTGCTCGAGGCGGCCATCCAGATGGCCGAGGGCCGGCTCGACCCGACCGCGCGGATGCGCGTGCCGGTCGAGGGGCGGGCGCCGGGTCCGACTGGCATCTCCGCGTTCCGCGACGAGGTGGAGATGAGCGTGCGCGACCTCGTCTCGTCGATGATGACC
>DATLNF010000093.1:0-4812 GCA_035536955.1 Mycobacteriales bacterium
GCGATCAAGCAGCTCGAGGGCGGCCGGTTCTCGCGCTGGGCCAACGAGGTCCTCAAGCCTGGCGACGAGATCGACGTCATGACGCCGACCGGCCGGTTCTTCGTGCCGCTGGACCCGGCGGCGCAGCGGCACCACGTCTTCGTCGCCGCGGGCAGCGGGATCACACCCGTGCTCTCGCTGCTGTCGACGACCCTCGAGGTCGAGCGCCGGTCGCGCTGCACGCTCGTCTACGGCAACCGCACCACGAGCACCGTGATGTTCCTCGAGGAGCTGCAGGACCTCAAGAACTCCTACCGGGAGCGCTTCCAGCTGATCAACGTGCTGTCCCGCGAGACCCAGGACGTCGACCTGTTCAACGGCCGGATCGAGCGCGGCAAGCTCGACCAGCTGCTCGCGACGCTGATCCCGCCCGACGGCGTCGACGAGTGGTACCTGTGCGGGCCGTTCTCGATGGTCGAGATCGCGCGCGCGACCCTGCTCGAGTACGGCGTCGACGCCGCGCACGTGCACCTCGAGCTGTTCCACGTCGAGGGCGAGCCGGTTCGCATCGTGCGCGACCTCGACGCCACCTCCGGGGCCGACGCGTCGACGTCGACCGTGACGATCGTGCTGGACGGCCGCTCGACGACGTTCGAGCTGGCGCCGTACGCCGGGTCGATCCTCGACGCCGCGCTCAAGGCGCGCGGCGATGCGCCGTACGCGTGCAAGGGCGGCGTCTGCGGCACCTGCCGGGCCAAGCTCGTCGACGGCACGGTCGAGATGGACCGCAACTACGCGCTCGAGGCCGATGAGATCGCGGCCGGGGTCGTGCTCGCCTGCCAGTCGCACCCCACGTCGCCCACGGTCACCCTCGACTTCGACCAGTAGGGCCGGACTCGGGCGCGCAGCTGAGCAGGACTCGATCCCCGCGTCAGTAGACGAGCGAGCGCGCGCCCTCGGCCATGACCTCGCCCAGGAACGCCTGCGCGCCGGCGATCCGGATCCCGGGCAGCACGTCGTCGGCGGCGATGTCGCGGCGGGCGGCGCACTGGGTGCACAGGGTCACCTGGCCGCCGGTGAGCACCGCGTCGAGCAGGTCCGGGAGCGGCGCCGAGTGCGGCAGCTTGAACTCCGCGGCCCGGCCGGGCAGCGCGAACCACGCCGACTCCCCGGTCAGCCACAGGCTCACCGCGACGCCGCTGGCCACGCCGACCGACGCGACCGTGAACGCCTGGGCGCACCGCTCGGGCGCGTCCGCGCCGGACGTCACCTTGATGACCAGGCTCTGCGCGCTGCCCTGCTCCATGACCGCGGACGCTACCCCGCCCACCGGTGATCTTGGTCCCGGGTCAGCCGTGATCTTGGGTTCACCGGAGTCGCGCCCGGGCCGCCGGGTACCGTCGCGGCATGGACCGCGCGCGCACCCTGATCCGATGCGTGCTGAGCGCTCTGCTGGTGGCGAGCCTCGGTACGGCGCCTGTCGCCGCCCAGACGCCGCCGCCCAGCGAGCCGCCGGAGCCCACCGGCGTGACGCTGATCCCCAAGACCGGGTCCCCGGGCATCAGCACCTCCGGCACCCATTTCGAGTTCGGCCTGGTGCCGCCCGGGCGGGCGATCAAGGGCCAGCTGCTCGCGCGCAACATCGGCGACGAGACGGAGTCGGCGATCCTGTACGGCGCCGACGCGACCCCGGCCCGCGGCGGCGGGTTCGGCTTCACGACCAACGAGGAGACGCCCAGGCTGGTCGGCGCGTGGCTGCGGCTGGACCGCGATCGCATCACGCTGAAGGGCAAGGAGACGGCGACTATCGGGTTCGAGCTCGTGGTGCCGGAGGGCGCGCCCGGCGGTGAGCACGTGGGCGGGCTGATCCTGCAGGACGCCGAGCCCACCTCGACCGGGGCGGTCGCGATCGGCACCCGGATCGCCGTGGGCGTCTACCTCACGGTCCAGGGCGGATCCGCGCAGGCCCTCCGCCCGAGCATCACGATCACCAAGCTGCGGGCGCCGGTGAGCGGCGGCGAGGCATGCCCGACGCTGGGCTACACCAACACGGGCACCGCCGTCCTCGACCCGACCGCGGAGATCGTCGTGGACCCGAAGCTGCCCGGGAAGACCAAGAGCTACCCGGTCGGCAAGGTCGGCGGCGTACCGCCCGGCACCTCGATCGAGGTCGAGCTGCCGTGCGTGGCCAAGGTGCCCATCGGCGGGTCGACGCTGACCGTGCGGCTCGGCTTCCCCGGCGGTGGCGCGGAGCGCGGCACCGACATCACCCACTGGCCGTTCGCGGTGTACGCCGCCGGCTCCCTGCTGCTCCTCCTGATCCTGCTGCTCCTGCTGTGGCTGTTCCTCGCAAAACGGCGCAATGACGACGAGGAGGAGGTCGAGAGCTCCGGGGCGGGCCATCTTCCAGCTGGTTCCTGACTACGCGGAAATGACCACAAGAGGCCATGAGATCTCTGCGGGGAAAAGCCGAGATTAGGGACAACAGCGAGCCAGTCGGCCCGCGGACGTCTCAGCCCGGAGGAAGCCCCATGTACCGTCGTCGCCCCGTCATCGCGGCCCTGCTCGGCCTCACCGTCCTCGGCGCGTCGTCCTCGGCGTACGCCGCGGCCGGCACCGGCACCGTCGTCGACACGCTGACCGCCACCGTCACCACGGGCGGCCTCACGCTGGCCGGCGCCGGCGCCAACGTGGCGCTCAACGCCGTACCCGGCTCGTTCACCGAGGCGGCCGGCGCCACCGTTCTGACCATGACCGACACGACCGGCACGTCGAACGGCTGGCGGGTCACCGCGTCGTACACGGCCCCGTCCGCGGGCAACGACCTCGGCGGCGCGAACGTGAAGGTGACCTCGTTCAACGCGGTCCCGGACACCGCGCTCGCCCCGCTGCTCGGCACGGGCGGGCTCAACCCGGTCACCGACCAGGCGCTGACCAGCCCGGTCTCCGTGCTGTCCACCGAAGCCGCGACCGGCCTCGGCGTCTCGACCGCGCAGGTCAAGTACAAGGTCAAGGTCCCGATCACGGCGACCGTCGGCCAGGTGTACGGCGGCACGGTCACCTACACGATCGCCAGCATCCGCTAGCCCCGTCCCGACTCCTGCGCCTGACCCCGCAGGCGCCGCTCAACGCGGGCCCCGCCCCGCCGGATGCCCCAGCCATCCGGTGGGGCGGCCCGCTGTCCGGGCCCGCTGTCCCGGGCCCGGGGGGCTGCGGGTGCCCAGGCCGCCGCGCGCATCGTGACCAGGGATAGATGACCCCAAGTGGCCATGACTTCCGGCGGCGCGATCCGGTTGTACCCGATAGCAGCGTCCACCGGGACGCCGGCACCACGACCTGAAGGAATCCCCGCCATGAACGCTCGTCGCCCCGTCGTCGCCACCCTCCTCGGCCTGACCGTGCTCAGCGCGTCCTCGGCGTTCGCCGCGGCGGGCACCGGCACCGTCGTGGACACGCTGACCGCCACCGTCACCACCGGCGGGCTCACGCTGGCCGGCGCCGGCGCCAACGTCTCGCTCAACGCCGTGCCCGGCTCGTTCACCGACGCGACCGGCGCCACCGTGCTGACGATGACCGACACGACCGGCTCGGCGAACGGCTGGACCGTCACCGCGGCGTACTCCGCGCCCTCGGCCGGCAACGACCTCGGCGGCGCCAACGTGAAGGTGAGCTCGTTCAACGCCGTGCCGGACACCGCGCTCACCCCGCTCCTCGGCACCGGCGGGCTCAACCCCGTCACCGACCAGGCGCTGACGAGCCCGGTGGCCGTGCTCACCACGGGCGCGGCGACCGGCCTCGGGGTCTCGACCGCGCAGGTCAAGTACAAGGTCAAGGTCCCGATCACCGCGCAGGTCGGCCAGGTGTACGGCGGCACGGTCACCTACACGATCGCCAGCGTCCGCTAGCCCCCATCCGGACTCCTGCGCCTGTCCCCGCAGGCTCCGCTCACGCGGAGACCCCGCCCCGCCGGATCCCCCCATCCGGCGGGGCGGGCCGCTGTCCGGCCACCGCCGACCGCCTCGGGGTACGGCGATCCTGGCTCAGTCGGCCAGCAGCGCCCGGCTGATGATCATCTTCTGGATCTCGGTGGTCCCCCCGCCGATCGACGCGAGCTTCGAGTCACGCAGCGCGCGCTCGGCCGCGAAGTCCTTCGTGTAGCCGTAGCCGCCGTGGATCTGGATCGCCTCGATCGCGTTCTCCACCGAGACCCGGCCGACGAGGGCCTTCGCGATGGACGCCTCCACGGAGTGCGGCCGCCCTTCCTGCTTCAGCCACGCCGCGCGGTAGACAGCGGTGCGCGCGACCTCGAGGTTGATCTTCATGTCGGCGAGCTTGTGCGCGATCACCTGGAAGTCGGCGATCCGCCGGCCGAACTGCTTGCGCTCCTTCGCGTAGCCGACCGCCTCGTCGAGAGTCGCCTGCATCCCGCCGACGATCGACGCGAGCATGACCGTGCGCTCCCAGTCGAAGCACTCGAACGCGATCTGCCACAGCGCCGACCCCTCCGGCCCGAGCATCGCCGACGACGGCACCCGGCAGTCGGTGAGCACGATCTCCGACGTCGGCGACGACCGGCAGCCCAGCTTGTCGAGGTCGCGCGCCGCGGCGAAGCCCGGCGTCGAGGTAGGGACGAGGAAGGCGCTGCAGCCCTGCCCCGGGCCGGTGTCGGCGTTGGTCCGCGCCAGCACGATGCACAGCGACGCGATGGAGCCGTTGGTGATGAAGATCTTCGTGCCGTTGAGGACCCAGTCGGAGCCGTCGCGTACGGCGGTCGTGCGGATCGAGCCCGCGTCGGAGCCGGCCTCCGGCTCGGTGGACGCCCACGACCCGATG
>DATLNF010000094.1:0-10559 GCA_035536955.1 Mycobacteriales bacterium
GAGTGGATGCCCGCCTCCTCGATGTGCTCCATGACGCCGCCGAGGTAGAGCTCGGTGCCGTCGTAGAGCGCGTCCACGTCGATCTCGATGGCGTCCTCGAGGAACCGGTCCACGAGGACCGGGTGGTCCGGCGAGACGGCAGTGGCGCGCTCGATGTACCCGACGAGCATCTCGTCGTCGTACACGATCTCCATGCCGCGGCCGCCGAGGACGTACGACGGTCGGACGAGGACGGGGTAGCCGACATCGGCAGCGATCGCCCGCGCCTCGTCGTACGACGTCGCGACGCCGTGCTTGGGTGCGGGCAGCCCCGCGCGGGCCAGCACCTCGCCGAAGGCGCCGCGCTCCTCCGCCAGGTGGATCGCCTCGGGCGGGGTGCCGACGATGGGCACGCCGGCGTCCTTGAGCGCCTGCGCGATGCGCAGCGGTGTCTGCCCGCCGAGCTGGACGACCACGCCGACGACCTCGCCGCTGCCCTGCTCGGCGGCGACGACCTCGAGGACGTCCTCAGTCGTGAGCGGCTCGAAGTAGAGCCGATCGGACGTGTCGTAGTCCGTCGAGACCGTCTCCGGGTTGCAGTTGACCATCACGGTCTCGAACCCGGCGTCGGAGAGCGCGAAGGACGCGTGGACGCACGCGTAGTCGAACTCGATGCCCTGGCCGATGCGGTTGGGGCCGGAGCCCAGGATGAGCACCTTCCGCCGGCCGGACCCGACGACCTCGGACTCCTCGTCGTAGGAGGAGTAGTGGTACGGCGTCTCGGCGGCGAACTCGGCTGCGCAGGTGTCAACGGTCTTGAAGACCGGCCGCACCCCGAGCGCGTAGCGGTGCGCCCGCACCGCGAGCTCGTCGGAGCCGACGACCGCGGCGATCTGCCGGTCCGAGCAGCCGGCGCGCTTGAGCACCCGCATCGCGTCCGCGTCGAGATCCTCGAGGCGAAGCGCCGCGAGCTGCTCGCGCAGCGCGGTGAGCTCAGCGACCTGACTCACGAACCACGGGTCGACACCGCTCGCGGCGCTGACCTCCTCCACGGTCGCGCCGAGCCGCAGCGCCCGCTCGATCGTGTAGAGGCGGCCGTCGTGCGGGCGGCGCAGCGCGGTGAGCACGTCGGCCGCCGTGGCGTCGGGTCCCCCGGCCAGCTCGCTGTCCGGGACGGTCCAGAACCCGGCCGGGGACTGCTCGAGGGAGCGCATCGCCTTCTGCAGCGACTCGGTGAAGCAGCGGCCGATCGACATCGCCTCGCCGACCGACTTCATCGTCGTGGTCAGCGTCGTGTCCGCGTCGGGGAACTTCTCGAACGCGAACCGCGGAATCTTGACGACGACGTAGTCCAGGCTCGGCTCGAAGCTCGCCGGCGTCTCGCGGGTGATGTCGTTGGTGATCTCGTCGAGGGTGTAGCCGATGGCGAGCTTGGCGGCGATCTTCGCGATCGGGAAGCCGGTCGCCTTGCTGGCCAGCGCCGACGACCGCGACACCCGCGGGTTCATCTCGATGACGACCATGCGCCCGGTCTGCGGGTGGACCCCGAACTGGATGTTCGAGCCGCCCGTGTCGACGCCGACCGCCCGGATCACGGCGATCGCGATGTCGCGCATGCGCTGGTACTCGCGGTCGGTCAGCGTCATCGCCGGCGCGACAGTCACCGAGTCGCCGGTGTGGACGCCCATCGGGTCGAGGTTCTCGATCGAGCAGATGACGACGACGTTGTCGGCGGTGTCGCGCATCAGCTCGAGCTCGTACTCCTTCCAGCCGAGCACGCTCTCCTCGACGAGCACCTCCGACGTCGGGCTCAGCTGCAGCCCGTGGCCGGCGATACGCCGCAGGTCCGCCTCGTCGTACGCGATGCCTCCCCCGGCGCCGCCCATCGTGTACGACGGCCGGACCACCACCGGGTACCCCAGCTCGGCGACCGCCTCGAGGCAGCCCTCGACGGAGCCGCACACCGCGCTCTGCGGGACGTCGCAGCCGACGGAGCGCACGATGTCCTTGAACCGCTGCCGGTCCTCCCCGCGACGGATCGCCTCGAGGTTGGCGCCGATGAGCTCGACGCCGTACCTCTCGAGGATCCCTGCCTCGGCGAGCGCGACCGCCGCGTTGAGCGCGGTCTGCCCGCCGAGCGTGGCGAGCAGCGCATCCGGGCGCTCGCGCTCGATGACCTGGGTGAGCACCTCGGGGGTGATCGGCTCGACGTAGGTCGCGTCGGCGAACTCCGGGTCGGTCATGATCGTCGCCGGGTTGGAGTTGACGAGCGAGACCCGGATGCCCTCCTCGCGGAGGACCCGGCACGCCTGCGTGCCCGAGTAGTCGAACTCGCAGGCCTGCCCGATGACGATCGGGCCGGAGCCGATGACGAGGACGTGGCGGAGGTCCGCTCGACGGGGCATCAGACGCTCAGTGCTCCGCCTCGGCCGGAGCCTCTTCGCCCTCGGCGTGCTCACCGTCGGTCTGCTCGGTCTCGATGTGGTCGGCCGGCGCGTCCGACGGGATCGCGTCGTTGATGGCGAACCCGAGGATGACGGTCGCGATGACCGTGACGAGCCCGATCAGCGCTGCCGTGAGCACCCAGGCGGGTGTGGGCGGCGTCGCTCGCACCACCCCGGCGTTGGGGTCGTCGCCGTGGCCGTGCCCACCGCCGTGGTCGTCGTGGTCGTCGTGGCCGGCTGCCTGCGCCGCCTCGATGCTCGATCCGTCACCGTGCGGGTTGTGGTCACCCATGGGCGCTGCCTTCCTCGGTGTTCGCGGGCGGGTCGGGGTTCGGAGGATGGTCGATGTCATGCACACCGGCCGACCGGGCGGCGGCCCAGATCTCCCGGGCCTGCCCCGGGCTGACGAGCCCGAGGCGGAGCGCGAAGCGGGTCGCGCCCTCCAGGCTCGCGGCCTGCGCGTCCAGTCGCGCGGAGGCGCGCGAGGGCGCCCCCTGCGCCCGCTCGGCGCTCCACTCCCGGCGCGCCGCAGCCATCCGCTCGACCTCGTCGCGGAGCAGCGCGCACGCCCGCTCGCCGAGGTCGCCGCCCGGCCCGGCCGAGCCGGGGTCCGGGGTGTCCAGGGAAACGACACCGAGCTCGCGGACGCCGTCGCCGCCGATGTTCTTGCCGGCCGCGCGGGCGGCCGCGACCGCCTCGTCGTGCTGGCTCATCGCAGCGCCCCGGACCGTGACATCAGGGCGGCGAACTCGCCGAACAGCCCGACCGCGTCGTGCGGACCCGGTGCCGCCTCGGGGTGGTACTGCACCGAGAACGCCGGCACCTCCAGGCAGCGCAGCCCCTCGCCGACGCCGTCGTTGAGGTCGACGTGGCTCACGGCGACCGCGCCGTACGCCGTCGCGACCGGCGCCCGGACGTCGGCCGGAGCGCTCACCGCGAAGCCGTGGTTGTGGCTCGTGATGGCTACGCGGCCGGTCGCGAGGTCCTGCACCGGCTGGTTGACCCCTCGGTGGCCGAAGCTCAGCTTGAACGTGCCCAGGCCGAGCGCCCGGCCGAGGATCTGGTTGCCGAGGCAGATGCCGAACACCGGGCGACGCCCGAGCACGCCGCGCATGGCCTCGACGGCGTACGACGTCACCGCGGGGTCGCCCGGGCCGTTCGAGAAGAAGACGCCGTCGGGGTCCACCGCCAGCAGGTCGTCGGCGGACGCCGTCGCCGGCAGCACGTGGACCTCCGCGCCGTGCGCCGCGAGGTAGGCCGGGGTCGAGCGCTTCATCCCGAGGTCGACGGCGGCGACGCGGAACCGGCGGTCACCCACCGCGGGGACGACGTAGGGATGCGGCGTCGACACCTCCCGCGCGAGGTCGGCACCGGCCATGCCGGGGCTCGCCAGGACACGCTCGAGCAGCGCGTCCGGGTCGGTCTCCACGGAGCTCACCGCGCACCGCATGGCCCCGGCGTCACGCAGCCGCCGGGTGACCGCGCGGGTGTCCACCCCGGCGACGCCGACGACGCCGGCCTCGCGAAGCTCGGCGTCGAGACTGCGCCGGGCCCGCCAGCTCGAGGCGACGGGCGACACGTCTCGGACGACGAAACCCGCGACCCAGATCCGGGCCGACTCCGGGTCGACGTCGTTCGTGCCGGTGTTGCCGACGTGCGGCGTGGTCATGACGACGACCTGCCGGTGGTACGACGGGTCCGTGAGCGTCTCCTGGTAGCCGGTCATGCCGGTGTTGAAGACCGCCTCGCCGAAGCTCTCCCCGTCAGCGCCGAAGGCTGCGCCCCGGTACGTCGTCCCGTCCTCGAGGACGAGCAGTGCCGGCCGGGTGGCCCGGCCGAGCAGAGCGGGCGCGCGGGTCACGGTCGCGCTGCTGGGCGCGGCGGCGGGCTCCGCGCCCCCGAGCGCCGTCCGCCACCCGTCGAGACCCAAGTCGTCGTCGACCTGGAAGGCCAGGTCCGCGCCGCCACGCCGGGTGATGACGAGCGTCCCGTCGTCGACCGAGGCGCCGGTGACGTCGGCGTGCGGCACGACCTCGTCGGCCGCCCCGCGTCGACGGAGCAGGATTCCGTCGCGGGTGAGCCGCAGCGCCGCGGCGTCGCCGCTGCCCACCAGCCGGCCGAACAGCGGCATGGCGAGGTCGGCGGCCAGGTCCGCCTCCCCCGAGCCCCGCGCGCCGCGCCGGAACAGGCTCACGTGAGCTTCCCGTCGAGGACGGTCGGCCGGCCGCGGAGGAACGTGGCGACCACCCGCGCCGGGAGGGTGCGACCGGCGAACGGGGTGTTGCGGCTGCGGGACGCCACCTGGGCCGGGTCGACCGTCCACCGGGCGGCGGGATCGACGAGGGTGAGGTTCGCCGGCGCTCCGGCGACGAGCGGCTGCCCGTGCTCGCGCAAGCCACCGATCCGGGCCGGTCGGACCGACATCCGGTCGACCAGGCCGGCCCAGGTCAGCAGTCCGGTGTCCACCATCGTCTCGACCACGACGGACAGCGCGGTCTCGAGACCGAGCATGCCGAACGCGGCGCAGCCCCACTCGGTCTCCTTGTCCTCGAGCGAGTGCGGTGCGTGGTCGGTGGCGACCGCGTCGATCGTGCCGTCCGCGAGACCCGCGCGGAGCGCGGCGACGTCGGCCGCCGTGCGCAGCGGCGGATTGACCTTGTAGATCGGGTCGTAGGTCTCCGCGAGGTCGTCGGTCAGCAGCAGGTGGTGCGGCGTCACCTCGGCGGTGACGTCGATGCCGCGCTCCTTGGCCAGCCGGATGATCTCGACCGAGCCCTTGGTCGAGACGTGGCAGACGTGCAGCCGGGACCCCACGTGGGCCGCCAGCAGCACGTCGCGCGCGATCACCGACTCCTCGGCGACGCAGGGCCAGCCGGCGAGCCCCAGCCGTGCCGACACGACGCCCTCGTTCATCTGCGCGCCCTCGGTGAGCCGCGGCTCCTGGGCGTGCTGCGCGATGACGCCGTCGAAGGCCTTGACGTACTCGAGCGCCCGCCGCATGAGGCCGGCGTCCGACACGCAGTGGCCGTCGTCGGAGAACACCCGCACGCGCGCGGCGGACTCGGCCATCGCGCCGAGCTCGGCGAGCGCCGTACCGGCCAGTCCCAGTGTCACGGCGCCGACCGGCTGGACGTCGCAGTGGCCCGCGTCGCGACCGAGCCGCCACACCTGCTCGACCACGCCGGCGACGTCGGCCACCGGGTCGGTGTTGGCCATCGCGTGAACGGCGGTGTATCCGCCGAGGGCGGCGGCAGCGGTGCCGGACTCGATGGTCTCGGCGTCCTCCCGCCCCGGCTCACGCAGGTGCGTGTGCAGGTCGACGAGCCCGGGCAGCGCGAGCAGCCCACTGCCCTCCACGACCGACGCCCCGGCCTCGTCCAGCCCGGCGCCGACGTCGGCGACGACTCCGCCCGAGAGCCGCAGGTCGGTCAGCGTCTCCGGGCCGTCGGGAGACACCACCCGGACGCCGCGGATGAGCCAGTCGCCGTGCCCGTGGCCGCTCACTCCGTGACCTCCGTGTCGCCGTCGGGACCGCCGAGCATCAGGTACAGCAGTGCCATCCGCACGCTGACGCCGTTCGTGACCTGGTCGACGATCGTCGACCGGACCGAGTCGGCGACCTCGGCGGCGATCTCGACCCCGCGGTTCATCGGGCCGGGGTGCATCACGATCGCGTCGTCGGGCAGCGTGGCCATCCGGTCGGCGTCGAGACCGTACCGGCGGCTGTACTCGCGGCTGCTCGGGAAGTACGCCGCACCCATCCGCTCGCGCTGGACCCGCAGCATCATCACGACGTCGCTCTTCGGCAGCGCCGAGTCGAGGTCGTAGGAGACGGTCGTCGGCCACGTCTCGACGCCCATCGGCAGCAATGTGGGCGGCGCCACGAGCGTCGTCTCGGCGCCGAGCGTGCTGAGCAGCCACACGTTCGACCGGGCGACGCGCGAGTGGATGATGTCGCCCACGATCGTCACGCGCAGGCCCTCCAAGCGGCCGAGCCGCTGCCGCATCGTGTAGGCGTCGAGCAGGGCCTGGGTCGGGTGCTCGTGCGTGCCGTCGCCGGCGTTGATGACCGAGCCCTTGATCCACCCGGCCAGCCGGTGCGGCGCACCCGAGGCGGAGTGCCGGATGACCACCGCGTCGGCGCCCATCGCCTCCAGCGTCCACGCGGTGTCCTTGAGGCTCTCGCCCTTCGACACGCTGGAGCCCTTGGCGGAGAAGTTGATGACATCCGCGGAGAGCCGCTTCGCGGCGACCTCGAAAGAGGTACGGGTGCGGGTGGAGTCCTCGTAGAAGAGGTTGACCACGGTCCGGCCGCGCAACGTCGGGAGCTTCTTGATCGGCCGCTTGGCGATCTCGCTGAGCGTCTCCGCGGTGTCGAGGACCAGCAGCGCCTGCTCGCGGTCCAGATCGGCTGCCGAGAGCAGGTGCCGGGGCAGGTTCATGCCGGACCCCCCGGGGTGGCGTCGGCCGGACCGAGGAGCACGGCGTCACGGCCGTCGTGCTCCTCGAGCAGGACGTGGACGGTCTCGCGCAGGGACGTCGGCAGGTTCTTCCCGACGTAGTCGGCACGGATCGGCAGCTCACGGTGGCCGCGGTCGACCAGCACCGCGAGCTGGACGGCGCGCGGACGACCCAGGTCGGTCAGTGCGTCGAGCGCCGCTCGGACGGTCCGCCCGGAGAACAGCACGTCGTCGACCAGGACCACGGTCTTGTCGTCGATCCCGCCCTCTGGCAGCGACGTCACTTCGAGCGCGCGCACCCCGCGCAGCCGCAGGTCGTCGCGGTACATCGTCGGGTCCACGGATCCCACCGGGACGTGGGTCCCCTCCACCTCGGTGATGCGGGCCGAGATCCGGTGCGCGAGCGCGACACCTCGGGTCGGGATGCCGACGAGGACGACGTCCTGGCCGCCCTTGGTGCGCTCGAGGACCTCGTGCGAGATGCGAGTCAGCGCTCGGCCCACATCGGCCGGATCGAGGACCGGCCGGGCGACGGCGGGATCGCCGGTCACCGGGCGGGTCGTGCGCGGCGCCTGGACCTGCGGTCCGGCGCCCGGGTCGGTGGCAGCAGCCACGGACCTTCACCCCCTTCCCCGCCTCACAGGACGGGTCGTTAAAGGGAAGTTCGGGACGGCGCCCACCGTAGCAGCCGGTCACCACAGGGGTCGAGCGAGTAGTCCGAAAGGGCTACCGGACACGGCAATCCAGGATGGTTGACCCATCGTGACGGTGGGCAATACCGTCACGTTGAGTAATCGCCCCTCGGGGCGGCGCGGCCGAAAGCGATGATGCCCGGGGACCTGCGGTCACCGGCCCACCACCCGGTGGGCAGCCTCGGGCGGAGCGAGTGGTGAGACCGGCGTCCGCGTTGTTGGCCGCGCGCACACCCGTGCGCGACCGCGACGGGAGACGTGAGTTGTCTGACTACGCCAAGGAGCTCGGCGCGCGCCTTCGCGCCATCCGCACCCAGCAGGGCCTGTCCCTGCATGGGGTCGAGGAGAAGTCCGACGGTCGCTGGAAGGCCGTCGTCGTGGGCTCGTACGAGCGTGGCGACCGGGCGGTCACGGTGCAGCGGCTGGCCGAGCTGGCCGACTTCTACAACGTGCCCCTCCAGGAGCTGCTCCCGGAGTCGCACGCGTCGACGCCGTCGGCCGAGCCGGCCCCGCGGATCGTCATCGACCTCGAGCAGCTGAAGACCAACGTGCCGCCGGAGCAGGCGGGGCCGCTGGCCCGCTACGCGGCGACGATCCAGAGCCAGCGCGGCGACTACAACGGGCGGGTCCTGTCGATCCGGCAGGAGGACCTGCGGTCACTCGCTGTGATCTACGACGCCGCCCCGCACACCCTCACCGAGGAGCTCATCGGCTGGGGCGTGCTCTCCGTCGACGCCCGGCGCGCCGTCGAGACCCTCTGACCGGACCTCTGCCTGCGGGGGCAGCGCGGCGCGCTCCTCCGCGGCGAGCTCCGCCTTGTCCTGGAGCAGGCGCCCCAGCACGCCGTTGACGAACCCTGGTGACTGATCCGTCGACAGCGAGCGGACCAGCTCGACCGCCTCGTCGACGGCGACCGGCCCGGGGACGTCGTCGCTCCAGAGCACCTCGTAGGCGCCGAGCCGCAGCACGTTGCGGTCCACCGGCGGCATCCGCTCCAGCGACCAGTCGACGGCGTACCGGGACAGCAGCTCGTCGATGCGCGCCCGGTGCGCCAGCACGCCCTCGACCAGCGTCACGGCGTACGCCGCGATCGGCGGGTCGCTCTGAGCCAGCCGCTCCTGCAGGGTCGCGCGCGGGTCGGCGCCGCGGACGTCGGCCTCGTACAGCACGTCGAGCGCGCGCTTGCGTGCCTTGCTGCGGGCTCCCACCGACGCGGGCTGCTAGCCCTGGATCCGGCCGAGGTACTTGCCGTCCCGGGTGTCGACCTTGACCTTCTCGCCGGTCGTCACGAACAGCGGCACCTGGATCTCCGCGCCGGTCTCCAGCGTCGCGGGCTTCGTGCCGCCCGTGGAGCGGTCGCCCTGCATGCCGGGGTCGGTGTGCGAGATCAGCAGCTCGACGCTCGCCGGGAGCTCGACGGACAGCGGCACGCCGTCGTGCATCTGGACCGACGCGGTCATGTTCTCGAGCAGGTAGTTCCGCATGTCGCCGAGCGCCTCGGGCGAGACGTGCACCTGGTCGTAGGTGCTGGTGTCCATGAAGACGAAGTCGGTGCCCTCCTTGTACAGGAAGGACATCTCCCGCTTCTCCACCATCGCGATGTCGACCTTGACCCCGGCGTTGAAGGTCTTGTCGACGACCTTGCCGGTCTTCACGTTCTTGAGGGTTGTGCGCACGAACGCGCCGCCCTTGCCGGGCTTGACGTGCTGGAACTCCTGGACCTGCCAGAGCTGGCCGTCGAGGTCGAGCGTCATGCCGTTCTTGAGGTCGTTCGTCGTGGCCATGGGAGGGAAGCATCCTTCGCAGAGGTCGGGTCGGCGCGCAGCGAGCGTACCGGGGCCGGCGTCGGCGGCTCTCCCCGCCCGCCCGCGCTACTGCACGACCAGGAGGTCCTTCGCCGCGGTGGTGAGGGCCTCCGGCCCGGCTGGGCGGACGACGAGCAGGTCCTCGATACGCACGCCGCCGCGGTCGGGCAGGTAGATGCCCGGCTCGACGGTCACCGGCATCAGATCGGCGAGGGTGTCCGGCCCGTCGGCCCGCAGGCTCGGCGCCTCGTGGATCTCCAGCCCGACGCCATGGCCGAGCGAGTGGGTGTACTCCTCGCCGTGACCGGCGTCGTCGATGACGTCGCGGGCGACCTTGTCGACCGCGGCGGACACCGCGCCGGCGCGCAGCGCGTCGATGCCGGCCTGCTGCGCGGCCGAGACGAGGGCGTGCAGGTCCCGCTGCCAGTCGGCCGGCGGGCCGACAACGACCGTGCGGGTCATGTCCGAGTGGTAGCCCGCGACCAGCGCGCCGAAGTCGAGCTTGACGAAGTCGCCGCGGTGGACGACCCGGTCGGTGGGCCGGTGGTGCGGGATGGCGCTGTTGGGGCCGCTCGCCACGATCGTCTCGAAGCTGGGCGCGTCGGCGCCGTGAACCCGCATCCGGCTCTCGAGGTCGTCCCGGATCGCCTTCTCGGTGCGACCCTCGAGGCGGGTCCCGACGAGCTCGGCGAACGCGTCGTCCGCCGCGCGGCACGCGGCGCGGATCAGGTCGATCTCGTCCTCGTCCTTGACCGCGCGGAGCTTCTCCACGGCGCAGCCCAGGGGGGTGAGCTCAGCCCCCTCGGCCGCGGCGACGAGCCGGCCGTGGGCCTCGACGGTGACGTCGTGCGCCTCGAACCCGATCCGGCCCGCGCCGCCGGCACAGGCCCGGCGCACCAGATCGGTCGTGACCGCGGCGGTGATGAGCCGCTCGACGTCCGGAGCCTGCTGCGCGGACTGCGTCGTGTACCGGCCGTCGGTAGTGAGCACTGTCGTGTCCGCTGCGATCAGCAGTGCGCCGTTGCTGCCGGTGAACCCGGTCAGGTACCGCACGTTGACCAGCCGGGTGACGAGTGCCGCCTCGATCCCCTCGGCGGCCAGGGCGGCGCGCAGCGCGGCACGTCGCCGGTCGTGGGCGTCAGGCATCAGGGCTCTCTTTCACGAGTCGAGAGACGGCTT
>DATLNF010000095.1:0-4104 GCA_035536955.1 Mycobacteriales bacterium
CGGACGAGTCCAGGTCGAACACCTCGTCAGGAGGTACGCCGTGCTGACGAGACGCTCCACAGTCGCTGCCGTCGCGCTGACCCTCGGCATCCTCGCGACCCCTGCGGCGGGCAAGGCGCCAGTCTGCAACCTGGTGCGCGACCCGGCGGGCGACGACTCGGTGGGTCTGGGCTCCGTCGATGGCCCGCCGACCGACACCTCGGACACCCTCGACATCCTCTCGGCCGACCTGGCCACCGACCGCGCGACGCTGACCGTGGTTATCCGCGTCGCGAAGCTCAGCTTCTACGATCCCACCGCGCCGACCGGGCAGCGGTACTCGTTCTGGTTCCTGGGCGATGAGTCCCGGTTCCTGCTCGAGGCGCACCGGACACGGACCGGGGAGTTCTTCACGGCGCAGGTCCAAGGACCGCCGACCGCCGTCAATGGGACGGATGTCTACCCGATGTACCCGCTTGGACCGGTCCGCGGCATGTTCGACGACGACGCGAACGAGGTCCGGATCCACGTTCGGATCGCCGACCTGCAGACGCACGCGCCCACGCTGCGCACCGGCGAGTCGAAGCTGACCGGGCTCCGCATCCGGACCTACCGCAACGTCGAGGAGGCCGGGGGCTCGACCGGGAAGACGGGACTGCTCACCGATCGCGCCGACGGCGGGCGCACCGGCTACCGGCAGGATGCGGCGAGCTGCGTCCGCGTCGGGCGCTAGCGCAGCTCCCACTCGGTGCCGGCCGGCGTGTCGCGGACCTCGACACCGGCTGCAGCGAGGCCGTCGCGGACGCGGTCCGAGTCGGCCCACCGCTTATCCGCCCGCGCCCCGTCGCGCAGCGCGAGCAGCAGTGAGACGTACGGCGCGACCGCGGCGCGCGGGTCACCGGCACCGGTCTCCGCGAGGTCACCCAGCCGCGCGACCATGGAGCGCAGCGCGGCCCGCGCCCGGTCCCGCTCGTCGGACTGCAGCGAGTCGTGCGACCACGCGTCGATCTCCGCCTCGAGCTCCAGCAGGGCGGCGACGGCTCGCGGGACCACCCGGTCGGCGAGCGCGGCGGCGAACTCCGCCTCGCAACTGTGCACCACGTCGAGCAGCGGCGACCGCGGGACGTCGACGATCGCCGCCGACGCCACGGGCACTGCGGGTACGGCGCCCGCCGGCGTGCCCGCGCTGTGCAGGTCGCTGATGGCCACCTCGGTCCCGGCCGCGAGCTCGGTGCTGTGCCCACGGACGCGGACCGTGACGACGCCGAGGCCGTGCACGGTCGCCGTACCGGCGTCGAGGTCGAACGTGAGCGCCGTGTGCTCGTCCACGCCGAGGACGAAGGCGTCCTCGGGCAGGTCGCGTTCCATGGCGGCGAGCCGGGACTCGCCGAGGTAGCAGAACCTCGTGTCGTGGTGGCCGCCCTCGGCGTTGTTGTAGTGCGGGACGACCGCAGCCCGCAGCCCGGTCGCCGACAGCAGGTCGAGCCCGGGCAGCCAGCGCGGGTCCTCGCCGGACTTGTAGATCTCGTAGACGGGCACGGTGGCGACGCCGAGCGTCAGCGCCGCCGCGCTGGCGAAGGTGATCGCGCCGCCCTGCTCGAGCTTGTCGCGGAGGACGTCGACCACCGGTGAGCCGGACCAGTGGCGCAAGGCGTACGTCGGGCTGCCCGGCCCGGCGAACACGTAGCTCGCAGCTCGGACCCGGTTGAGCGCGCGCTCGAGGTCGAGCCCGCTGCACGACGCTGCGCTGCGGAATGACGCAGCCGCGATCTCGGTGCCGACGCTGTCGCGGAAGTACGCCTGCGCCTTCGCGACGAGGTCGTCGGCGTTGGCCTGGAAGCCGAACGGCGTGTCGAGCAGCACGGCCGACGGGCCGACCCGGTCGATGAGCCCGCGGTGCACCTTGACCATCGTCGGCGCGGTCTCGCCGGACCCCATGATCGTCAGCAGCCGCGGTCGGTCTCCCACGGGCGCCAGACTACGGCGGCGGCGCCGACAGTGGTCAGGCGCGGCGCCGGCGCGCCGCGGCCACCGCAGCGAGGCCCGTCGCCGCGGCCGCGACACCGAGCCAGGCCGAGGCGCCGGCAGCGCCGCCGGTGCGCGGCAGCGACGGCGGGTCGGTCGGCCCGGCCCCGGGTCTGGGGCTGGGCGCCGGGGCGTACGTCGGCCCGGGGCCACCCTGGCGTCGTACCTCGTCGCGGACGATGGCCGCGCGCTCGTCGACGCGCTCCTGCGTGGTGCCGTCGCAGAGGCCGACCCGTTGGTCGCCGGCGTACTCCACCAGCAGGGCGCGGCGGCCGGTCTGCAGCTCGACCCCGCAGGACGCCGAGCTCTCGGACGTGCTGACGACGCGGGTACCCGACGCACCGCCCTTGAGGTTCTCCTCGACCTGGACCGTGTAGGTGACGTCCGGCGGCGGCTGCGGCCCGGTCGACGGCCGCGGCGACGCCTGCGACCGCTCCGTCACCGTGCCGGTGTAGATGACCTTCGAGCTGCGCGCGGCCTCCCGGTACTGCTCCTCCTCGGAGGGGTACCCGACGCAGCTGCACGCCCACGCGGCGCCCGCGAGCACCGGGACGATGCCGCCCGCCAGGACGAGCGCGGCAAGCAGCCGTGCCGCCGTACGCCGCCACCGCTGATCACCCATCGCTGACCCCCTCTCCCATGGCTACGACGCGGGCCGTCGAGCTCCGGTTCCCCGCGACGCCGCGGTCACCAGCGCGGCGGCGACGAGCAGGACTGCGACGCTCGGCGACGCATCCGGACCGCCGGTGCGCGGCAGCGACGGGCGGTTGTAGCGCCGGTAGCGCTCGACCTCGCCGTCGACGTCGTGCTGGGTCGTCCCGGTGCAGTCGTTGGTACGACCGGCCGGCTGCTCGTCGAGGAACACCCGGCCCGGGGACAGCTGGCTGCCGCAGATGCCGTCGGACCGTGCGGACTCGACGAGGCGTACGTCGCCGGGTGACGCGTTCTTCAGCGCCCGGTCCACCCGGATCCGGTAGCGCGAGGTTCCCTCACCGGGGCCGGCGTTCGGCGGGTCGACCGTCTCGTCGAGGACGGTGCCCGCGTACACGGCGGCTGCGTCCTCCGCCATGGTGCGGTACTTCTCCTCCTCCGACGCGGGAGCGCCGCAGGAGCAGGCCCACGCCGTACCGCCGGCCACCGGGACGAGGCCGACCGCGAGGAGCAGGACGACGAGCAGCCGGCGCATGACGGGCTCCCTACTTGGCGTACTCCACGGCTCGCGACTCGCGGACCACCGTGACGCGGATCTGGCCCGGGTAGGTCAGCTCCTCCTCGATCTGCTTCGCGACGTCGCGCGCGATGACCTGCGCCTGGATGTCGTCGACCTGGTCGGGCACGACCATGACCCGGATCTCGCGGCCGGCCTGCATCGCGAAGACCTTCTCGACGCCCTCCTTGCCGGACGCGATCTCCTCGATGCGCTCGAGCCGCTTCACGTAGGACTCGAGGCTCTCCCGGCGCGCGCCGGGGCGGCCGCCGGAGATGGCGTCGGACGCCTGGGTCAGCACCGCGCCGATGGTGCGCGGCTCGACCTCGTTGTGGTGCGCCTCGATCGCGTGGCACACCTCCTCGTCCTCGCCGTACTTGCGGGCGATCTCCGCCCCGATCAGCGCGTGGCTGCCCTCGACCTCGTGGGTGAGCGCCTTGCCGAGGTCGTGCAGCAGCGTGCCGCGCTTGGCCATCGCGACCGGGAGCTTGAGCTCGCTGGCCATCACGCCCGCGAGGTGCGCCGCCTCGATGAGGTGGCGCAGGACGTTCTGGCCGTACGACGTGCGGTAGCGCAGCCGGCCGAGCAGGTTGATCAGCTCGGGGTGCATGTCGGTGATGCCGACCTCGACGAGGGCATCCTCGCCTGCCCGGACGACGAGACCCTCGACCTCGACCTTGCTCCGCTCGTGCATCTCCTCGATGCGCTGCGGGTGGATCCGGCCGTCGAGGACGAGCTTCTCCAGCGTCAGACGCCCGACCTCGCGGCGTACCGGGTCGAAGCAGGAGAGCAGCACCGCCTCGGGGGTGTCGTCGATGATCAGGTTGACGCCGGTGATCTGCTCGTAGGCCCGGATGTTGCGGCCCTCGCGGCCGATGATCCGGCCCTTCATG